>CAZJWK010000056.1:0-17088 GCA_964549595.1 uncultured Sphingobacteriales bacterium
GTGGGGATGAAACCTATACTCAAAGCGGCACTTACCAGGATACACTGACCAATTATCAGGGTTGTGATAGCTTTATAACCATCACTGTGAAACTTGATTCAGTCAATTTTGGAATAAACCGTAGTGGCAATACTTTGAGGGCCAGGGCCAAAAATGCCCAATATCAATGGTTAATTTGTAGCAATGGCTATACACCTATTAGCGGTGAAACCAACAGAACCTTTGATCCTCCATTTAATGGAAATTATTCGGTAAAAGTGACCAAAAAAGGCTGTACCGATACTTCCCGATGCATAAGCATTAACACCCTTGGGTTTTTAGAAAATGAATTCGAAGAACGCTTAAACGTTTATCCGAATCCTACTCAGGGGAAAGTGAAGGTTGTGTTTAAGGAAAAACAGCAGGCCTTGCAGGGAAAAATGCTTAATGCGGAAGGTAAGAAGGTTAAAATTTTCAAAAAGAACGATGTTCGGAAATTTGACTTAATGCTACCGGAGGCGGAAGGCTATTACTTCATTACCCTGAAGAATAAATCCGGAGATTATGCACGGATTAAAGTTTTGAAGAAGTAAAATCGGGATTTCAAAGGGGTTGACCTTTGTGCCAAACTTAATTATTAGTCCAGCGAAGTATTAAAAAATGCGTTCCAAGAAATTACGGGTTACCATAGGCTATCTCATTCTTGATTAACCTTTTTAGGGACCCACGTAATCACTGAATGGGGGAGAATTCTACCGGATTAATTTCAGATTTCCTTTCTTTATCCGGCTTTCATTGGTACCTTTAATAGAAAGCACGTAAATGTAAATACCCGTAGGAACCCGCTCCCCTTTATAAGTACCATCCCAGGCATTTTCCTGTTTGTTACTTTCAAACACTAATTCTCCCCACCGGTTATAGATTCGAAGGTTGTATTCCATGACAAAGGAGCCCTTAATACGGAATTTATCATTGATACCATCCCCGTTGGGGCTAAAAGCATCCGGCACGTAAACATTGGTTTCTGAATTAATGCAATCTACGTTGGAGACACTGACAACAGAGTCTAAACCGTCCCTTTGGGCAATAACGCGGTAGCAATACCTACCGGAAAGTTTCCTTGTCTGCTTATCAATGAATATGGGACTGAAAGATTCGCCCACTTTTTGGAAGCCACCGAAAGCGGAGTCTGACCATTGTATTTCATAGCGGTCCACTCCATTCTCTTGCCAGCCCAGGTACTTATTGAAGAAAAGTTTGGGATAACGCCTTGGTATCTGTACGTCCAGATGAACGCTTTTGGCAAAAGATTCGTAGGGATAAGGATTTTTACAACTATCCTTGAACCTTAAATGGTAATAATAGGGCTGAGAATCAACCAATACATTGTAATCATCGTATTGAAATTTTTTCTTAAAAGATGCCACTTTTTCTCCCAGTTCATCTTTGCTTTTTGAACGGTAGATATTGTAAATACCCGGATTCCCATAGGTTACGGGTGTCCATTCAACCCGGTTAAATTTATCATCTACCACAGTAACCCTTTTGATGCTTGCTTTACCGGGCTTTCCATAGATTTGAATGGTTTCCCTGGTGGTATCATCGCATCCGGCATTGTTTGTGACTATTTCCCGGATGGTATATTTGCCGCGCTCCGGATAGATATGCGCTGGGTTAGGAATATTACTGCTGGAATCATCCCCGAATTGGTAATGCCAGTCTGTCAACCTTCCCTTGGCTGTTGAGCTGAAATCAAGGAAACGGATATCGTCATTGGTACAACCGTCATTAACCTTAAAATTGGCTTTTGGATCCGGATAAACCTGCATGGTTTTACGGGCGGAAGCAAAACAATTGTTATTAGAGGTGGCTTCTAAGGTCACTGTAAAATCCCCGTAATCCTCAAAGGTTTTGGCAAAGTTCAGGTTTTGAGCGGAATCTCCGGTTTCGGTCCGCCAAAGGAAATCCATTGTACCCCATTTGATAGTGGAATTGTTGCCGAATTGGAAATTGTTGCTTTCCAGGCATTGAATGCTGTCATTGACAGAAAAGGCTACCTGAGGCATGGGATAAATGACCAAACTCCGGGTAGCGGTATCTTTACATCCGTTATTTGTGGTCACAATTTCTCTCACATCATAACTATCTGCCTTTTGGTATTGGTGTGCGGGGTTAAATTGGATAGCCGTGTCTCCATCATCAAAATCCCAGTTCCAACGCTGAACGGTTCCCTCTGCAACGGTAGAGCTATCACGGAATACGGCAGTATCAACCAGGCAAACGTTCTTGGTTGAAAAATTGGCCTCAGGTTTGGGAAAAGTTTCAACGGTTTTTTGAAGGGTATCTTTACATTGTTCATTGGTAGTGACTATAAGCTGGGTCTGGTATTGTCCATATGAAGCATATCGGTGATTGGGGCTAAGCTTGCTACTGATATTGTTGTCCCCGAATTGCCAGTCATTTTGAGTGATAGAACCTGTGTCCACAGTACTCCGGTTCCTGAAATTGACCGGAAAAGGTTGACAAGTATCTCCGAATTGAAATTGGGCTTTTGGCTTAGCATGTACGATTATGTCCTTTTGGATGGTGTCCAGGCAGCCCTTATCGGATTCCACTTCCAGGATAGGGCTGTAAATACCATGATCGCTGTAAGCATGTTGGGGGTTGGTTTTCTGGGAAGTGTCCCCATCATCAAATTGCCAATCCCATTCAATTAATTGGCTTTTGGTTACCGAGCTTTGGTCAGTGAATTGAGTCGCATTAGGATAACACACTTCATTGGCACTGAAATCAGCTTTTGGTTTATGGAATACTTCTGCTTGACTTTTTACCGTGTCCAAACACCCTAAATTGGATTCCACCACCAGTCTGGTTTGGTAATTACCACCACCCGGATAGGCATGTTTCGGGTTTTGGTTTTTGGAAGAATCTCCATCACCAAATTTCCATTCCCACCGGCTCAAGCTCGCTTTTTTAACGCTTGAGGTGTCATTAAATGAGGTTGAAAATCCATAACAAACCGTATCATGGGTGAATCCGGCTTTAGGTAAATGGTCTACGGTGATGGTTTGCTTAATGGAATCCTTGCAACCTTTGTCAGAGGTGGTCAATAGCTGGGTTTGGAATTGCCCGGTGGCAGGATAGACGTGGGTAAACGAAAGGCCGGATTCAGATGTACCATCGCCAAGTTCCCAATTCCTGCTTTGAATATTACCGCTTTTTATTGAGCTTGTATCTTGGAATTGTGTAGGTTGATTCAAACAGGTATCGTTGAAGGCAAAACCAGGCTTGGGTTGCGGATGCACAGTAACCGGTTTGGTTAAAGTATCTTTGCAGTTCTTATCTGTGGTTACTACCAGCTCGGGGTCATATTGCCCTCCCTCAGGGTATTGATGGACCGGGTTTTGTTTATTGGATTGGGAGTTATCTCCGAACTGCCAGTTCCATTGGGTTAAGTTCCCCCTGGCGAGGGTTGATTGATCATTAAATGGCGTGGGTTTGGGATAACAAACGGTTTGGGCGGTAAATCGGGCATCGGGCTTGGCATAACTGGTCACCTTTTTGGTTACGGTGTCCTTACAACCATAGTTTGTGGTCGCAACCAAGTCCACGGAATAATCCCCGTAAGAGGAATATTGATGTTGCGGGTTAGTGGCTTTGGTTTGGTTTCCGTCCCCAAATTTGTAAAGAAGATCGGTAATACTTCCTTTGGAAACTGTGGATTGATCTTTAAAAGGAATAAACTCGGGAAAACACTTATTGGTAAAACCAAAATCAGCATTGGGCTTGGGATAAGTTTCTACCGTTTTATTTATGCTGTCCTCGCAGCCTTTGTTACTTGTTGCCTTCAGTTCAACGGTGTATTTTTTGGCTTTGGGATAGGTATGGCCGGGGTCTTTTTTGGTGGAGGTGGTATTATCCCCGAATTCCCATTTGTAGGACAATGAACCGCTGGCTATGGTGCTATTATTGGTGAATTGATGGGGTTTGTTCAAACAGGCATTGGTAAAAGTAAATTTAGCCTCCGGCCTGGGAAAAGGTTTCACCTTTTTGGTAATGGAGTCCTCGCAGCCTTTATCCGTAATGGCTTTTAGTTCCACATTGTAATTTTTGTCCTGGGAAAAGATGTGGCTTGGATTAGTCTTACTCGAAGTAGTACCATCATCAAAATCCCAGGTGTATGATAAAGACCCGCTATTAACTGTGGTGTTATTATTGAAATCAATGGCGTTACCCTCGCAATCATTTGAAAAGGTATAAGCCGGTTTAGCCCGGGGGTGAATATCAATACTTTTGGAAAGAGAATCCGTACAACCTTTATCCGTTGTGACTTCCAGCTTTACTGTGTAGGTATTGTCATTGTTATAAACCTTTTCCGGATTTTTGGCTTTTGAACTGTCTCCATCCCCAAATTCCCATTTATAAGTCAAACTCCCACTGGAGACCGTGGAATTGTTGGTGAATCGGACGGTATCCCCCTCACACGCATTGGAAAAGGTGAAAGCCGGATCAGAACGAGGATGAATGGTTACATTTTGGGTTAAGGTGTCTTCACATCCCTTATTGGAGGTTGAAATTAATTCAACGCTGTATGTACCTGAACTGCTGTAACTAATAGTAGGAGATTTTTTCGTGGATGATTGCCCGTTACCAAAATCCCATTGATGAGAAAGGTTTCCTGAGGAAATGGTCGTTTGATTTTTAAAGGATATGTTTTCGTTCTCACAGCCATCAGAAAAGTTAAAAGCCATCTTGGGAAGGGGATGAATGATCACATTTTTACTAATCGAATCCTTACAACCTTTATTGGTAGTCGTAGTCAATTGCGGGGAAAAGGTTTTGGCCGTTTTGTAGACATGCTTTGGGCTTTTCTTTGTGGAAGTTTTGCCATCACCAAATTCCCATTGATAGTTAAGGGAAACACCGGAAAAGGTGGTCTTATCGGTAAAATTAACCGTATCATTTTTACATTGGTTGCTTAGGATAAAACCCGGATTGCTGCGGGGATGTATGGTTATCGTTTGGGTAGCGGTGTCTTCGCAACCTTTACCGGAAGTAATGATCAATTCTACATTATAACTTCCGTCTGAACTGTATACCTTTTTTGGATTGGCCTTACCGGAAGTGCTGCCATCGCCAAAATCCCAATTTTGGTTTAAGGTACCTGATGCAATGGAAGATTGGTCCTTAAAGTTAACCGTGTCTTTTTCACATGCGTTTGAAAAACTCATGGCTGCATTAGGTTCAGGATGAATGGTGACTTGTTTGGAAGCCGTATCCTGGCAACCCAGATCAGAAGTGGTCACTAATGAAGAGGCGTAATTCCCTTCCGAAGCATATTTATGAGATGGGTTAGTGGCGGAAGAGGTATTGCCATCTCCGAATTCCCAATCATAAGAATTTATGGTGCCGCTACTAATGGTTGAATTGTTGGAAAAATCAGCTGTGGAGTCCAGACAGGTATTTTTTACTGAATATTGAGATTGGGGAGTGGCATTGATTGTGACGCTTTGGCGGGTAGTGTCTTTACAGCCATTGTTTGAAGTGGCAACCAATTCTATGGTATAATTCCCTGTGGCAGAATAAACTTTCTTCGGGTTTTTACCCACACCCGTGGTTCCGTCTCCAAAATCCCAGGAGTAACTCAATGAACCACTACCAATTGTGGAGTTGTTTTGAATATCTACATCTTGGCCCTCGCAGGTATTACCGACTGAAAATGCGGAAACCGGGTCTGAGTAAATGGTTATGGTTTTTTGAATGGTATCTTTGCAACCTTTTTTACTGGTGGCAATCAATTCAACCGTGTAACTACCGGTTGAGGTGTAGGAATGGTTAGGATTTTCCTGACTGGAGGTAGCGCCATCCCCAAAACGCCATTCCCAGCTCTGAATGCTTGTACTGTCGGCTGTGGAAGAATCGGTGAATTGTACAGGCTCGTTTTTACAATTATTTTGATAGGAAAAATCTGCATTGACCCCAAAAGGCACTAAAACATTTTTGGTAATACTGTCTTTGCAACCATTGTTGGTTTTCGTTATTAATTTCACCTTATATTCTCCGGAGGATTTAAAATCAAATGAAGGATTAGTGCCGGAATCTACTCCCATTTTACCAAATTCCCAGTTGCGTTTAGTAATAGAACCGGATGACGGGGGCGTAGAATTATCCTGGAAACTTACCGAAGTGGTGTCGCAAAAGGTATTAAAAGTGAATTCCGGTTGGGGTTTTTCTTTGACATCAACGGTTATTTTGCTTTTTACGCTGGTATCCGGATAAGTGGCAGAGCAGAATTCCTGGCTTCCGGTATTTGGATTTTTAACGCTATCCTGTGCTACTAAAAATATAGATTTAGACCCTCCTTCCTGATAAGTGAAGTCAATGTTGGTGTCCTTTTTGGTGGATAGCACATTGTTATTTTTATCACCGAATTCCCATATATAGCTGGTGGCATCCTTGGACTTGTTATCAAAAATGGTGGTAAGTTTGGGGCAACCTTTGGCATTAGATTTAATACTAAAATTGGGTTTGGGCCCTTTTATTTGTAGAGATTTGTTTATTGAATCCTGACAACCTTTGGTGTTGGTAACTTTTAGCTTCACATCAAAAGTATCGTTTTGGGTATAATTATGGGTTGGTTCCTTTACAAAGCTTTTTCCTTTACCATCCCCGAATTGCCATTCCCAACTGGCGGCCGAATCATTGGGATGTCCGCTGAAAGAAGTTCCGGGATCAGTGAGGGTACTGGTGTCCTTAAAATTGACTTCGGGTGTGCAAATCAGGGCTGAATTTCCGGTAGAAAAATGGGCATTTATCCCATAGACACTGATGAAATCTTTTTTTGTAAGGGTATCAGTACATCCCGAACTATCTTTAGCTGCTAACCTGACCGTGTAATCACCAATGGTGTCATAAGTGTACGATGGCAGGTAATTGGTGTCTGAGAATCCTTTTCCGTCACCAAAATCCCAATTCAGGGTCTCCGGGCGATTACTTTTTCGCCAGTATTCAGTCTTTGATGTCCAGTACTTGACGGTATCCCTGAATTCCACTTTTTCTCCTTTGCAAATTTGTAAAGGACTGGCTTTAAGATCGAGGTCAAATCCAACGGGAATAATAGCTTTATCATTGCCCTGGCAGCCATCAGAACCTTTAAGGGTAAGTTTCACATTATTATTTTTGTGATCCTTGAAAGTGTAGGTCAAAGGATCTGGATTGCTTCTTGTGATGGTCGTGTCATCACCCATTTTCCATTCGTAAGTATTGATGCTGTCTTGCCGGGTGGTATCCTTTAATTCAAAAGTAACAGTTACGGGCGGGCATCTGTCTTTAGAAGGTTTGAAATTATGAGTGAACCTGGGATCAAAATCATTGTGGCGAATTTCATCGGTATACCATGCAGTATCATAACACGTGTTTTCATTAGAGTCCTCACCATTCTTGATGACTAAGCCAATGGTTCTGTACCCGTTGGTATCGCAAGTTTTGTCATCATAGTCATAATTGTGACTAAAATCTTCTTCTTGCCACTTAGAACTGAAATTCCCTGATTTTCTGGCACAAGCTGAATCCCACATAACCCAGAACTTATCTGTCAAGCATTGAGGTTGGGTTTCGTTTAAATTGATATTAACACTTTTATTGGGTTCGGGGCCAAGGCAGAAACTCCCCGCTGTGAAGGAAGCTCCAATTAAAGAAGGGCTTTCAGAGCTATCCGGCCCGGCCTCTGGTTCCTGTAGCGCTGCATCAATGGTTGCAGAACTTTGACAACCGCTACTGGTATCCTTAAATGTAAGGGTTGTGGTATAGCAATCCGGTTTATCAGCAGGGTATTGATGAGAAACGAAAATCGAGTCCCTTGAATAACGGCAATTTTTTCCCGTATCAATTCCTAAAGTGGTGTTGGTAGTACATGAGGGAGCCGTAGTATCGCCAAAATCCCACAACCTCTGAACGTTAGGAACACCGTAATGCTTTGACTGATAGGGTTGGGTGTTACTATCCACAAAAACCACCGGTGTGTCTATTTCACATTGAAATTGATTGATAGGATCGTCTAAAATGGGTTTTACCCCGATTACCCAAACCGTGTCATACTTATAAGTGGTATCACAACCTCCTTTATTGATATTAAGGGAGGTTAAGTAACGGCCAGGGTTCCGGTACCTGTGTGTAGTGGTCCACCCAGTAGTCAAATTGGTCTCGGTAACCCCATCCCCGTAATCCCATTCAAAATTGGCATTATTGACCGGCGTTTGGGAGTATTCAACATTGTTACTGGAAAAGCAAAATGTATCCTTGTTGCTGCTTACGTCAAAGGTGAAGGAAACATTCTCACCGGCAGGGTTGACAGTGCCTTTTTTGGTACATCCGTATTTTCCGGTAACAGTAAGGGTAGCTTTAAATGCCCCGTTTGTGTCATAAGTATGGGTAAAATTATCCCAGTTATTGGTATCTGTATCTCCATCCCCAAAATCCCATTTGAAATCCTTGGCCTCGGTTGAATCAATAGTGGTTTGGTTGTTAAAATTAACCGGTGTTCCAAAACATTGTGTATTGTAATTGGTCTGGAATGATGCCTGCCATTTTTCGCGGATTCTGATGGCGTTACTTTTCACTTTGGAATTTTTACATCCTTCCTGATTGGTCGCTTTTAATTGTACATCGTAAGAAACCTCAGATTGGGAATACTGGTGGCAAAAAGTTTTAATTCCGTTTGAATTGTCGAAGGTTTTGTTGCCATCTCCGAATAATACCGTCCTGTTCTTGATGGAAACGGATGAATAAAAGTCGGTGGAATCCTTAAGGCATAGTTGATTACCGTCAAAACATTGGGTATCAGGGGTTGTTACGGAAAATTGAATCCGGGGGAGTTCAATAATGCGTAAAGTGTCCGTATTTACGGAGCATTTCGAAGAATCCGCAAAAGTGACCTGAAAACGGGGCAGGTAGTTTTTATTTTTACTGTAAAGATGGAAGGGATTCTTGTTATTTTTCTCAATTTGCCCGTCATCATAATCCCATAGGTATTCGGAAACATTGCCTGAAAAAGATCCACTTAAGGAAACTGAATTGCCCTCACAAAGAGAAGTATCACTAATGGAAGCCGAAGGTTTCGGATGGACTGTAATAGAATCCGTAGCGGTGTCCTGGCAATTGGCATTGGTTTTTGTTATTAGCTGCACCTGGTAACTTCCTGTGGCATTGTACTGATGGTCAGGGTTTTGCTTATTGGCCGTATTGCCATCACCAAAATCCCATTGCCAGGATTTTAGGCTATCGTTTTTCACTGAAGATTGATCTTTAAAATCAGTTTTTAACCCTTTACAGGGATTAGAATACGTGAATTGGGCATTGGGAATAGGGGAGATGTCGACTGTGTCAATAAGGCTGTCCACACAATCAAAATTATTGGTGACTTCCAGTGTAACCTCATAGTCCCCGGAACTGCTATAAAAATGTTCAGGATTGACCTTTTTTGACGTGTTGCTCAAAGAGGCAGGGTCGCCAAAATTCCATTGGTAGGATAAATTTTTGCCCTTTGAAGTGTCATTGAATTTAATCGTATCCTGACCGCATTCGACTATAGAGTCCTTATTGAATCGGGCTTTCGGAGAAGGTTGTACATAAGCGGTATCCCAGGTCGTATCCAGGCAACCTGAGGTATCTTCAGTGATTAATTCTACCCGGTATTGTTGTAAAGAATCCGAATCATTGCTATACGTGAAGTTGGGGTTCTCCGAAGAATCTGTGTTGGCAGTGCCTGCGGTACTGTCCCCGAAATTCCAATAATAACTAAGGCTATCCCCAATTGACTGATTATTAAAATTTATAATAGCAGGGGAACATAGGGTATCATCAGGATTTATTTGAAAATTGGATTGGGGATTGGGGTCTACGTAAATGGTTTTAGTAATGGAATCTTTACATGTGAGGTTATTAGAAATGACAAGCTTTACTTCAAAGGAATCCAGCCCCTTTCCGGATGTCTGAAAAGTGTGCGAGGGACTTGCTATTGTATCATTTATCGTACTATCTCCATATTGCCAGACGTAATCCAGGTTAACACCCTTTGATTGATCGGTGAAATTTACAACGGTACCTGCACAAGCACTGTCCGGCGAAAATGAAAAATCGGGAATACATTGGGCGTTCGCTACTTTGGTGAGTAAACTTATTAATAAAAGTATAGCAAGCCCTATACGAGTATTGCTCATAAAAATTATTTAAAAGAAAAAATAAAGCTTGGCCCCTTAAAAAGACAAAACTTTAAAGTTGAAAAGGTAAAAAAAAAGAAAAAGAATTCAAAAATTTGAAAATGAGATTTCAAGGTAAAAGCTTTTAAAGATATGGTTTTAAAAATATCCTTATTCCTTTTTACAATCACACAGTGTTCCAACATTTTTACAAAGCCTTACCTAAGCGGAATTTGGATGAATCTCCTTTTTGAAATTTAAAGCTTTTTCCATTGACTCCGATTAGGACAGGAAAATTCCAGCCCTCACAAGCATTTACTTCTAAGCATTTTTGATGGATGGTTAAAAATATCCAATTCCCCCGGTAGCGGATTGGGAAACTTAAGCATTCAATTTCTTCCGGTAAGGTAGGATTCAGCCAGAGTACATCATCTCTGACTTCGATACCCGCATAGCAACGCTGCATAAGATCAACAGTACCTGCCATCGCCCCTAAATGGATTCCCTCAGGGGTGGTTCCATTTTGAATATCCCGGACATCACTTATTAAAGCCTGTTGGTAATTATTCCATGATTTTTCCCGGTCAGCCCTTACCGTAACCCATGAGTGGACAAGCCAACTTAAAGAGGAACCATGAGAAGTACGATTCTCGTAATAGTGAATATTCGTGGGAATTGTTTTGGGATCGAAATGGTATCCTAACTGATCAAAAACCTGGTTAAGGGCTTCTGAAGAAAAGAGGTAAAACAACATTAACACATCGGCTTGCTTGCTGGCTTTGTAACGATTGGGGGAGTCGTTTTGGTTTTCTAAAATCCGGTCCAAACGAAAATTTTTTCCATATTTTGAGCGATAGTGCTCCCAATCCAATTCCTGTAAATTTTCATACCCTTCAAATTGAGATATAATGATTTCATCATGGAAAGGAATAAACAGCTTTTTACTAATATCCTCCCATTTGTCAATGTTTTCATCGTTAATATCCAGGTTTTCTTTTAATGCTGATTGTTTACCTTGGTTTAGGGTTTGAAGGGTTTTAATGGCCTTTTGGGCAACCCAGGCGACCATAAAATTGGTATAGGCATTGTTATTTAAACCAGGCTCATCAGCATCCGGGTATTTTGTATGGTATTCGTCAGGCCCCACTACCTTATGAATTTCATAACGGCCTCTATCTTCATTAAATTCAGTGATGCTTTCCAAAAACTGCATGATCGATAAGATCATTTCAGCACCGTAAAAATGGAGGAATTCAATATCCTGACTCACCTCGTAGTATTGCCAAACATTATAAGCAATAGAAGTATTGACATGCCTTTGCAAATGGGTATTATCCGGTATCCACCTTCCCGATTCCGGGTTTAGGTGCAGAACCTGGCTTTCTTCCCTTCCATTGCTGCCGCTCTGCCATGGAAACATGGCGCCTTTATAACCCGATTTCCGGGCAGCATAGCGTGCTTCTTCAAGCCTTCTATAGCGGTACATGAGTAAACTCCTTGTGAGTTGGGGAATCCGGAGGTTGATAAAAGGGAAAATAAATAATTCATCCCAAAAAATATGGCCCCTGTAGGCTTCTCCGTGCCAACCCCTTGGTGGAACTCCTACATCTCGATCAATGGAATTCGGGGAAGCTGTTTGAAGCAAATGAAAAATATGGAACCGCAGGATCAATGGGTCATCAAGCCCATCATCATTATTACTACTCACATCAATATTGCACCTTCGCCATAAATGTTTCCAGGCCCTTTCGTGTTCGTTTAAAAGGTTTTTAAAACCCCTTTTTCGCTTTAATTTTTTACAAGCTTCTAAAGTGGGTTCGGATAGGGCTTTATCCCGGTTAGAAAATATACTGACCAATTTTTCAATTTGGACAGGTTCATTTGCTTGCCCTTCAAGTGTTAAGTTTAAGCCTATTTTATGGGGTGTGACTTCATTTTGATCGCTTTTTTGAATGTTCCCCTTTTTAACCCCTAAAGCACAGGCCTGAGCCATTTCCAGATAAGATTGGTTGGTTCGGGTACGTAAATAAAATAGCTCCTCCTCGGTAAAACCTTTTTCCTGTGTTGCTAAATGGTGGCTGTTTAAATCCCGGTAACGGGGAACCCCATCGTTGATAATGTCCCCATCCAATTCCGCATAAAGCTGAAAATGGCCTGACCAATTTTCCGGGGTGATGATCCATTCTATACCAGCCAGGTGTTTGTCAGCCATACTGACCAAACGTTGGCTTTTAAGCCGGGTAATGTGGTTTTGCGGGTCTTTGAATCGCATATCCCGGATTAAAATTCCTTTTTCCAGGTCAAGCCGGAAGTCAAAATCCAGTATCTCAAATTGATCCGGATCAAGCCAACTCCCATTTTCCGGCTTGAATGTCATGTAAAGCCAATTAGGCCAGTTAACCAAATCCTCATTTTCAATGGTTTTACCATTAATATGGGACTTTAATCGATTATAGCCCCCGCTTAGGTAGGTGCCTGGGTAATGGCTTTTCCTGTCTGCTTTTTTTTCTTCAAAAGCTCCTCTTGTAGCAAAATAGCCATTACCCAATGTACATAGGGCCTCCCTCAAGGGTTGTTGCTCCGGGTCGTAGGCAGGATAAACAAATTTCCAGCTATTACTCATGGGATGGCTTTAGCTTTGATTGAAGAATATCCAGAAATTTCGATACTTCTCTGGTATCGTGTAAGTGGTATTGAGCAAAGGTTTTTTCCCCATGATCCCCAACGAGAATACCAATTCCTCGTTCTATTAAATTTCGAAAAGCATCTTCATCGGTTAAATCATCTCCCAGATAGATTGGAAGAATATCTGGTCGGTTAAGGTTAAGTTTTTCTATGAGCCAATCCATCGCTTTTCCTTTGTCCCAATCAAGGTTGGGTTTTAACTCATAAATTTTTTTCCCCTGGCTTAATTTTAAATCCTGATAATGGTTCGTAATCTGTTCCACAATGGCTTTTAGTTCAGGCAGCAAATGCGGTGAGACATTTCGGAAATGCACTGCAATGGCAAACCTTTTCCGCTCAATCTGGACACCTGCTAAGCCTTTGGTTTGGTTACGCAGGTAATTGGCCGCTTCTTCAAAATGCGGCAAAATTTTCTTAGCTTTTTCTAATTCCAAATGCAAACCTCCCGGGCCGTCAATTTCAAAACCGTGGCTTCCGGCATAATAAATATCCTCAATACCAACCATTTTTTCAACCTGGTTTATATCCCTTCCACTAATAATGGCAACCGGAATATACTCAGCCAGGGTTTTAAGCATTCTTTGGGTAGAATCTGGTATTTTGGCGTCTTCGGGGTTATTGACAATGGGTGTCAACGTGCCGTCATAGTCTAAAAACAAAACTGGCTCACTATTAACGAGGATTCTGTCAAGAAAACCTGCATTTAATGCATTGGCTATTTTATCCGGTTTATAACCAGGTTGGGTGAGGTGCTGGTCAAGGGTAACCAGATTATCCACAGCCAAATGCGCACCGTTTTTTCTCAGGGTTTCTTTGTCATTTGTGGTGGCAATACCGACCACTAAGCCAAAGCCTCCGTTAATTCCTGCCTGAATTCCGGGAATGGCATCTTCAAAAACCATACAATCCGAAGGGTTTAGCCCTAATTTCGCAGCCCCTTCTAAGTAAATATCGGGATTGGGCTTCCCTTTTAATCCTCTACGCTCAGCGGTGACACCATCTACCCTTGCATCAAACAAGCTATTTAAACGGGTTTTTTCCAGAATGGCAGAACAATTTTTGCTGGAAGATATGATGGCTGTTCGAATCCCGTTTTTTCTCCATTGCCGGATTTTCTCAATATTGTTCTGGTATAATTCAAGGTTAGTTGTAGCTAACAATTCCTGAAAAATTTGATTTTTCCTGTTCCCCAAACTTTTAACGGTTTCTTGTTCAGGAGAATCGGTTTCCTTGCCTTCCGGTAAAGTAATTCCCCTTGCGTTAAGAAAGCTCCTAACCCCTTCATAACGGGGCTTACCATCGATATACCTGGGATAATCCTTTTCAATGGATAAAGGCTCGTAGGCCATATTTTCAGAATGCCCCAAATCTTCAAGAAAAGAGTCGAACATTTTTTTCCAGGAAAGGGCATGTATCCGGGCAGTATTGGTTAGTACACCATCCAAATCAAAAAGGGCTCCTTTGTAATTCTGAAGGGATAGGGGGCGTTTGGCCTGGGGCATTTTTACCGGGATTTTACCTGGTTGCTGACAAATGTCATGGTGGCAAATTTCAAAAATCATTTCTTTTGTATGGAATAAATGTTAAGGGTTTATTGAATTTTTAAGGGTAAATCCATTTCCTTGTTGAAAAAAATTAAGGCTTCTGAGCTTAAGATGAAACTTGGTTGGAATTCTTTAGCGGATTAAGAAGTTTAAGGAAAAATTGAAAGGACATTAGCTATTAAGGTATGGATCTATTAACTAAGGTTTAAAAGGGTGTTAATTTTACTGGATTTTGCATTCATGGAATTGATTTTGTACATTCATACTGAAAGGTAAGCTGAGGATTAATTATGGGAAAATTAATACTTGTAGCCAACCGGCTTCCTGTAAAAGTAGAAGAAAAAAACGGCAAGATAAGTTATAAACCCAGCGAAGGGGGTTTAGTGACGGGTCTTAGTTCTTTGGAGGAACCTTCGGAAAAATTGTGGATTGGCTGGCCCGGCATTACAAAGTCTAATAAACAAAAAGAAAAAAAAATTGAGGAGGATTTAAAGGCAAAGGAAATGGCCCCGCTTTTCCTTAGCGAAAAGGCTTTTAAAAATTACTACGAAGGCTTTAGCAATGAGACCATTTGGCCGTTGTTTCACTATTTTATTGAGAACACTAAATATTCCCAGGAATTTTGGAAATATTATCACCAGGTTAACAAAGCCTTCTTTGAAGAAGTCCTTAACCATTATGAGGAAGGCGATACCATATGGGTTCACGATTACCATTTGATGTTGCTCCCTTCTATGATCAGGGAAAAAATTCCGGATGTCAAAATGGGTTTTTTCCTTCACATTCCGTTTCCCTCTTATGAGGTTTACAGGCTTTTGCCCTGGCGGAAAGAATTGCTGAATGGCTTGCTTGGCGCCGATTTAATTGGTTTTCACACCTCAGATTACATGAGGCATTTTAGTAGTTCGGTATACCGGCTTTTGGGATTAGAGCAACATCTGGGGCGTTTTCAGATCAATGAGCAAAGATTAGTACAGGTAGACGCTTTCCCGATGGGAATAGATTTTGACAAATTCCATGAAGAAGCGCAAAAACCTGAGGCACAGGAGGAAGCTGAAACGTACCGGTCTAAATTCGGCTCCCTTAGGTTGATGTTATCCGTAGACCGTTTGGATTATAGCAAAGGGATTCTTCAACGGTTGAAAGCTTTTGAATTAATGTTGAGGAAACATCCTGAATACCAGGGTCATATTGCCCTTGTCCTGGTAGTGGTTCCTTCCCGGGAAAAGGTTGAGGAGTACAAGGAATTAAAAGAGGAGATTGATGAAATGGTGGGTTATGTAAACGGGAATTATGGCGGATTGGATTGGCTTCCTATTCATTACTTTTACCGTTCTTTGGATTTCAGGAGCTTGATTGCGTTATATTCTATTGCCCAAATTTGTTTGGTTACGCCCTTTAGGGATGGCATGAATTTAATTGCTAAGGAATTTATCGCCAGTAAAATAAATCAGGAAGGGGTTTTAATTCTTAGTGAAATGGCCGGGGCTTCGGCTGAGCTTTCAGAAGCCTTAATCATTAATCCCAATGATATTGAGCAAATGGCACAAGCGATGGAGAAGGCCTTTAGGATGCCTAAGGATGAGCAGAAAAGGCGTAATGAATTAATGCAAACCAAATTAAAAGGGTATTGCATTGAGCACTGGGCCAATGACTTTATTCAACGTTTGGATGAAAGTAAGGAAATCCAAAATAAATTGTTCCGGAAATACCTGGATGAGCAAGCTCGTCAAGCCCTGATAAAGGATTTTAATCAAAGTAAGGAAAGGCTTATTGTGCTGGACCTTGATGGGACCTTAATGCCGGTTAGTGAAAATCCGGCAGATTCAAAACCCGATATCCATCTGATCAATCTATTGGACTATTTGGCCAAAGATCCCTCAAGCACCATTGTGATTACCAGTGGCCGGGACCGTCAAACCCTGGAGGAATGGTTCGGCAAGGTGGATGTGGATATTGTGGGAGAACACGGTGCCTGGATAAGAAAGAATGAAAAACGGTGGATCAATCAACAATCACTTAATCAGAACTGGAAAGAAAAAATTTACAACCTGCTAAGGGAATATTCATTGAAAACCCCGGGATCCTTTATTGAGGAAAAGGAGTTTTCCCTTGTCTGGCATTACCGAAAATCTGATGCCTGGTTGGCTGAAATTCGCCTGCGAAATTTAAACGATGCCCTCAATAGCCTCAATGATGAAATAGATTTACAAGTAATGGAGGGCAACAAAGTGATAGAAGTAAAAAATGCAGGGGTGAACAAAGGAAATGGAGTCACCAATTGGCTCAATGATAAAAAATGGGATTTTGTCATGGCCATAGGGGATGACAAAACCGATGAAGAAACTTTCAAAGTCATGCCTAATAGTGCTTATACCATTAAAGTCGGTTTTACTGATATTTCTTCTGCTAAGTACAATTTCCGTTACCCCAGTGAAGTCCGGGATTTATTAGCCGACTTCGTTAAAAAATATCAGGAGAAAAAGCAATTGACTGAATAAGTAAGGTTAGGTCTAACATATTTTTTGGGAAAATTTATTGCTGTGGTTTTAATGGGGCTTCGGGATTTTTTCCATTATTTTTTCCCAAACACACCCTTCCTTTCCCTAAATGGAATCCAACCCCTCAGAATCAACCTTATTTCAACGGTGTTTCCACGTATTTCTATGTATTTCAACCGTACT
>CAZJWK010000057.1:0-16698 GCA_964549595.1 uncultured Sphingobacteriales bacterium
GGAAACTTCTAAGACCACCTACGCCTGGGCCTACACGTCAATGGATCAGCACTGGTTGGCAACGAAAAAATCCCGAAGGCCCCATGTAAACCCGCAGCCTCAAATTTCCACAAGAAATGGGGTAGAACCCTTTTTATTTTGTCCTTTTTTGGCACGGGGTTATTTTGAATGAACCGGCTAATTAAATTTAAGATCCGGTAAATTTGCTGGAATATTTTTTCCACATCCTTATTCCATCTGCCTATCTTTTAATTAAATTTGTTTGGCTTGGTAATCTTTTTAACCAATAAAAAAACCTGATCATTACATCATCTTTTAAAACCTGAATACCATATGTTAAATCGAATCATCCTCCTTGTCTTGATCACCCTCATTTTTGGGATAAGCTTTGGCTGTTCAAGTGAAAAAAATACTGCCAATACCCAAACCCAAACAAAAACCGACAAGTACGGCAACAAGTATAAAATGGTCACCAATGACCCCTACAATGCCCGTATTTACGAATTGGATAATGGCCTGAAAGTATACCTTACGGTGGACAAAGAAAAACCCCGAATCCAAACCTTGATCGCTGTTAAAGCCGGCTCTGCTTCTGAACAAAGGGAAACAACGGGATTAGCCCATTACCTCGAACACATGCTGTTCAAGGGGACTCCCAACCTTGCCACCAAAAATTGGGAAAAGGAAAAGCCGTTATTGAAAAAAATCTCCGGGTTGTATGAAAGGCGTAAAGCCACGGATGATAGTGCTAAAAAAGCGCAACTTTACAAAAAGATTGACAGCTTGTCTCAAAAAGCTGCTCAATATGCCATTCCCAATGAATACGACAAGATTGTGTCAAGCATTGGCGCCAATGGGACCAACGCCTTTACTAGCAAGGATCGCACAGTTTACATGAACAATATCCCCGCCAATGAGGTAGAAAAATGGGTACGATTGGAGCGGGAGCGATTTAGTAACATGGTGCTCAGGCTTTTCCATACCGAATTGGAAACCGTGTTTGAGGAGTTCAACCGAAGCCAGGACAGCGACTTTCGCCGTGCCAGAATGGCCATGAACAAGGCCCTTTTTCAGGGGCATCCTTACCGCTTTTCTACAATCGGCAAACCCGAACACCTTAAGAATCCCTCCATGGAAAATGTCCATGCCTTTAAAAATGAATATTACGTATCCAACAATATGGCCGTTTGCCTTTCGGGCGATTTAGACCCGGCCGAAACCTTCAAGCTGATCAAGCAACATTGGGGAGATATGGAGCCCAATGAAGCCCTCAAAGAGGACCGGGACCATGGCAAGGCAAAACCCATTGACAGCACTATCATTAAGTCTGTTCAAGGGCCGGAAGCCAAGCGGGTATACGTAGGGTATCGTTTTCCGTCAAATGACACGGCTCAATTAATGGTTACCCTGATTGATGAACTGCTCCACAACGGACAGGCGGGTTTGATCGATCTTAACCTGGAAAAGCAACAAAAAATACTCAACGGAGGCTGTTATAGCAACTTTAACCGGGAATACGGTCAATTACGGTTTTATGGCCAGGCCAGAAAGGACCAGTCGCTTGAAAAGGTAAAAAACTTGCTCATGGACCAGGTAGAAAAACTTAAAAAAGGCAGCTTCCCGGATTGGATGCTCGAAGCAGTGATCCGGAACAAGAAAAAGGAACGCATTGAGAACAGAAGCTCTAACTGGAAAGCGTTTGCCTTTGTGGATGCCTTTATTAATGACAAACCCTGGATCGAAAAAATCAATTACACGGAAGAATTGTCCAGGATAAACAAAGATGAGGTGGTCAGCTTTGCCAAGCAACACCTGAATGAAAACCGGGTGATCGTCTACAAAAGGCATGGCAAAGACACCTCCTCGGTTAGCATGCCAAAGCCTCCGATCACATCCGTATCCATTAACCGCGATGTGAAATCGGAATTTCACAAGAAGCTCGATTCCATGAAAACCAACCGTATAGAACCACAATTCCTGGATTATGATGAAAGGATAAGCACAAAAACCTTAGCAAAAGACATCCGGCTCAATTACATTGAAAACAAGGAAAATGACCTTTTCAAGCTCTATTACATAGCCGATATGGGGAGCAAGCACGATCAAAAGCTTTCACTGGCTGTGAATTATCTGGAAAAAATCGGCACCAATAAATATTCACCGGAAGCCCTGGAACAAGAATTCTATAAATTGGCCTCAGACTTTCGGGTATCCACCGGTGGAGAACGTTCCTACCTGGTGGTGGAGGGTTTAAAAGAAAATTTTGAAGCCACTGTAGACCTTCTGGAGCATATATTGGCGAAACCCAAAGCCGATACGGCAGCCTACCGTAAAATGGTTGCGGATAAGATCCAAAAAAGAAAAAACCGGAAAAAAAGCAAGCGCTGGAACAGGCGCGGTCTGATAAGTTACGCTAATTATGGTCCTAATTCCCATTTCACCAACAAAATCCCATCAGATAGTTTGCGCAACATTGATCCGGAGAGGCTTGTCGAGAAAGTCCGTAATTTGTACAACCATAAGCATTACATACTGTACTACGGAACGCATGAAGCCAATCGCGTTCAGGACATTCTGGCTCTAAAGCATAACCTGCCTAACAAGTTAAAACCCATTCCTCCTAAAAAGGAATACCAAAAACGGAAAACCACCGGGGATAGTGTATTTCTGGCTGATTATGACATGGTGCAGGCTCAGGCCTATCTGGCGTCCAGAGACCAAACCCACGATACTGCTTTGTTTCCTTATGCAAAAATGTACAACCAATACTACGGAAGTGGCCTATCCTCCATTCTATTTCAGGAAATACGGGAGTCAAAAGGCTTAGCCTATTCCGTGTTCTCCTTTTATTCTACCCCGGATACCGGAGATTACCATATGAACCAGGCTTTTTTTGGCACCCAAACCGATAAACTGGAAACAGCCACGGACGAAATCACCAAGCTCTTAAAAAATATGCCCGAGGCTGAAAAACAATTTGAAACCTCCAAAACCAATATTCTTAAAAACATTGAGACAAACCGAACAACCGGCGCCTCAATATTTTTCAGCTACCTTAATGATCGCAAAAAAGGCTTTAAGCAAGATAAGGACAAGTTCATTTACAACCGGGTCAAAAAAATGACTTTCAAAGACCTGGAGGAATTTTTCCAAAACCACATTAAAGGGAGCAACTACAATTTGATGATCATGACCGACCTTAATAACCTGGATAAACAAATGATTTCCCAATACGGGACAACCAAAACACTAACAAAGGATGTGCTCTTTGGCTATAAAGTAGGAGGTAAGGAACCTGAAATGCCGTAAAGGTTTTCCATTTACCGGCGCACCTAACGCAGCTTTAACCTATTAAGCTAAAAAATGAAATAGGCTCGGATTAAAATGTCGAATGGAAATCCAACCGATGCGTTTTAAAGGCCAAATAACCCAAATAAAAGGCTGCGTTTATGGGTTTTTATTGAGCGGCCTTTTCACGGGCTTAGGTATTTCAACCCATGCACAAAATAACCTAAGCATAAATGGCGGGGTTACTTTCCCTGTTTCTGATTACAGCAATGATGATTTTGAGTTAACAGGGAACAATTCGGGGTTTGCAAAAACCGGTAGCCATTATAGCCTGGATTATGCCAGAAAAATTGCGGATCAATTCGGTGGTAAACTCAGATTGGGATATGGCTCCAACCAAATAGAAACAGAAAAGGTTAAAAAAGCCTTAAGGGAAGACCTGACTAACTATTACTCCACCTCCTTGCCCAATAACATCGCTTTTTCGGTAGAACCAGCCCGTTATCATTTGTTAAACATTTTGATCGGGCCGCAATTGCGTAAAGCGAGCCCACCTTTTAAATTTGACCTGTCTGCTAATATGGGTTACATGCTCGTTTATCATCCAGGCTTCGAAATTGACGGGCAATTGAATGAACCGGATAGCATCAGCCAAAACATCGAGCTGAATCAGGAATCGGGTTTCTCCGGGGGATTTGCCTTCAATTTAAACGCCGGTGCTCATTACCAATTAAGCAAATATTTCCTTGTCGGCATTATTGCGGATTATTACAGTGCAAAGCCTACTTTTAAAAACATAAGCACCAATTTAACGGTGCCGCCTAATAATTTTATTAGTGAACGAACATTCAATTCGGATTTTGACCTTAATGTGGCTTTCTTCTCCATCAAACTGAGTGCGGAAATCAACCTGAGTGAGCTTTAGGGTTTTACCTATCAGGTTATTCACTGGATACATCGTAATAATATTTGCCAAAAGCCAAGCCCCCTAAAAACAAAGCCAACAATCCTATGTATAGGCCATCCAGCCAAAACTGAACACCCAGGAAAACCGCTATGGCCATAAAAAAAAGCAGATTTAAGAAATGGTGGTTTTCATCAATCAAGGTAAACCTGTTGGACAATACTTTTTTTAAAAGGAAAAGTAAGGCCAGAATGATCACAAAATAATGTTTAAAACCAAGTTCCATATACTTTCCATTCAAAAAGTCAAAAAATGAGGTCACCTGATTTTTTTGGCACACTCATTTAAGCCTGTGCACTCAAATAAACTCCTTAAAATTATCGACTAAATAACATCAACCAATAAACAACGGTTTAAATATAATAGCTAAAGGTTAACCCATCCAAATATAGCCCTTAAAGGCGTATTACACTGAACAATAATTATCTCCCGGCAAGGCTTTCACCAACCCTTTTAACTCCATAGTAAACAAAAGCACCGATAATTGGGAAACAGAATACTCCAATTGGTAAGCAAGGTTATTGATATGTTGTTTCTCAACCCCATTCAAGGCTTTTAAAACGGTATCTTCTTCCGCAGTGGTTTCCACCTTTTCCTGTTTTTCCCCTTTTTGAGGTTGATGCGCTTCATCCCAACCCAGGTGGAAAGCCACATCTACCCCGTTTTCAACCAGATAAGCCTTGTTCATTTTAATCAAATGATTACAGCCGGCTGAACGGGAGTCTATTGAACGACCGGGAAAGACCATTAATTCCCGGTTATAGGAATAAGCAATTTCTGCAGTGATAAGGGCTCCCCCTTTTGTCCCGGTTTCGGCCACCAAAAGCCCATCTACCATTCCCCCTATGATTCGGTTACGGGCAGGAAAATTATCTTTTAAAGGGCCGAAGGATGACGGGAATTCGGTTAGCAAACCGCCCTGTGCCGAAATTTTTTCCGCCAAAGCCTGGTTTTGGGCCGGATAAAGGTGGGACAACCCATGCCCAAGCACTCCGATGGTCTCTAAATCATTTTTCAATGCCGCTTGATGGCCCATCTCATCAATACCATGAGCCAGCCCACTAACAATAGTGACATCGTTTGAACTCAAATCCTCCACTACCTGACGGACCCTGTCCTTACCATAACTCGTAGCCCTTCGGGTCCCGACTATTCCAAGCAGCTTCTGTTTGTTCAAATCGGTATTGCCTTTTAAAAAAAGCAAAGGCGGAGCATCATCCAGGTCTTTAAGCCTATCAGGGTAATCCTTTTCCAGAAAATAAAGTGGCTGAACGCCATGATCCTCAATAAATTGCAACTCCTCATCTACTTCTTCCTCAGCCACATTCTTCAAGTTTTCACCGATCTTAGCTCCCACCCCGGGAATTTTCGCCAGGTTAGCCGGCTTTTCCCTCACTACCGCTTCAGGACTACCACAATAAGCAATTAGGTTTTTGATCAAAACAGGACCCAATCTGGGTGTCAATTGGAGGAATATAAGACTTCTAAGGGTGGGATAATCCATATTGCTGACGGTTACTATTTTTTTAAAACCACTAAATCTGAAATAAAATCGAATTTAGTATTTTCTAACAATTTTATTAGTTTTATACCTTAACCTAAAATCAAATGGCTATGGCAATCAATACCAAAATTTATCTGGATGAAGGACAAATACCCCAATACTGGTATAACATTCAGGCCGACATGCCCAATCCGCTAAAACCACCGTTACATCCCGGAACCCATCAGCCTGCCGGCCCGGATGACCTTGCCCCGTTATTTCCCAAAGCCCTTATAGAACAAGAAATGAGTACCGAAAGGTGGATCCCTGTCCCTGATGAAGTACGAAATATTTACAAGCTTTGGCGACCCACACCCCTTTTCCGCGCCGTTAATCTGGAAAAGGCCTTGAATACACCGGCTAAAATTTATTACAAGTACGAAGGCGTAAGCCCGCCGGGCTCCCATAAACCTAACACTGCCATTGCTCAGGCTTTTTACAACAAAGATGAAGGAACCCAACGGATTACCACAGAAACCGGTGCAGGGCAATGGGGCAGTGCACTGAGCTTTGCTACTCAAATGCTGGAGATGGAATTGGAGGTTTATATGGTTCGCATTAGTTATGACCAAAAACCTTACAGAAAAAACCTCATGAAGGTCTGGAATGGTAACGTGATACCTTCGCCAAGCAGGGAAACGGAAAGTGGAAGGCAAATCCTGGAAAATGATCCTGATTCTTCAGGGAGCCTCGGAATAGCGATTTCAGAAGCCGTTGAAAAAGCTGCTCAAAGAAATGATACCCACTATTCACTGGGCAGTGTCCTGAATCACGTACTTTTACACCAAACAGTGGTTGGCCTGGAATCGGATAAACAAATGGAAATGGCCGAAGATGAACCTGATGTTGTGATTGCCCCATTTGGCGGTGGCTCCAATTTTGGCGGTATGACCTTTCCCTTTCTCCACAAAAATTTAGTGAAAAATCAGAATATGCGGATTTTAGCAGTAGAACCCTCCTCCTGCCCAACCCTCACTAAAGGCAAATTTTTGTACGATTACGGGGATGCAACGGGTTATACACCCCTAATGGCCATGCATACCCTTGGTCATAATTTTGTGCCCGCTCCTATCCACGCTGGGGGTTTGCGGTATCACGGCGCTGCCCCATTGGTCAGTCAACTTTACAAGGATAATCTGATCGAAGCACAGGCACTGGACCAAATCAATTGTTTTGAGGCAGGGATTCAGTTTGCCCGGACGGAAGGCATTTTACCTGCGCCCGAAGCAAACCATGGCGTGGCCGCTGCCATTCAGGAAGCAAACGATGCCAAAGAAAAGGGAGAACAAAAAACCATCTTGTTTAACCTTTGCGGGCATGGCCATTTTGACATGACGGCCTACGATGCCTATTTTAACGACAAACTGGATAAACACCATTTTACCGAAACCGAGCGGGACCAAAACCTGGCTGCCCTGAGTGACCACCCTATGGCCGATTAACTCTGAACTGAGTGACGCATGGCAAATTCCCATATAAAATTTTAGCAAAAACAATTTAAAAAATTGATTTTCAAACTATTAAAAAATCGCTTGATTAGTGGGAGATTTTTGTCTGAATGATACTTTTTCCCTTCCCGGAAGTTTTTGACAGAGGTTTTAATGAGAAACAGAGACGCTTCTGAGGGCATCATTCCATGATTACTGCGAAAGTCGGCCCTCCTCTTGCTTAAGCCCATTAGCGGTTGAGGATTGATGGCTAAAAAGCAGGCAAAAGAAAAAGGAGAAAAAGGTTACACCGGTCTGACGTTCGAGCATGGATTCAAAACAAAAAGCAAAAACCATTAGCACCAAAAAAGCCATCCCTGTACTCCCTACTCTGACATTAGCAATGAAAAACGGAAACACAAAAAACCCTAAGGTAATAAAAAGGCCCGGTAGGCCTAACCCGGCAAAATTCTGTAAAAATTGGTTATGGGGATCTTTCCGATTTTCTTCAGTCAATAGCGTGCCTTTTTCTTCATAAGCTTTATCCAATTGACTGGACAAATCTCCCGGGCCGACCCCTATAATGGGATTTTTTTGAATTAAATACCAGGTTTTTTCCCATGCTTCCATCCGCATGGTAATGGAGTAATGATTCGGATTCTTTCCTTCCAGGTACACATTCAGATCTGTTAAGGTATTATGGTATTTGTTATTCAGAGACGGAACAAAAGCAATGGCAAGGACTCCGAAAATTCCCAATATGCCAATGCCCGCCAAAGCTTTTAACCACTTACCTGCTCGCAACAGTATGATTAAAACCACTACAACCATTGAAAGGTAAAAACCCCCTAATCCGGTCCTTGCAGTAAAAATATGTAAAAAGATGAGGTTAATAAATGTTACAATACCCAGTATCCATTGCTGATACTTTTTGGAGCACCACTTTTCACAAAGGGCAAAAGTCCCCAGAATAATACCAAAAGCAAGCATTACGCTGTAGTATATGTGATTAACCCCGGTGATAATAGGTACCACATGAGATTTTGAAATTTGCTCATTAATGGCATCATAATTCAGCACGTAATGCCCGAAGGATAAAACGCCCGTAGAAAATACGCTAAGGATAAAGCAACCAACAATCAGATACCGGACTTGTCGGCTGTAAAAATGGTTTGCCAATAAACCCACCGGAATTAGCAAAAAAGGCAATAAAACCCGTAAATTGTTCCAGTACCCTTCAATATTATCCGTGTAAAAAATCGCCAGAGCCTGGAGTAAAAAATAGACCAAAAAAAGCCATAAACCCTTATTAGAAAGAATCGCTCTTCCCAGGTTTTTAGGCGTGTACCAAAAAAATGGTTGTAAAAACAACAAAAAGGTACCCACACTCATAAAAATCCTGGAGTAACAAAAGCCTACCATGATCAGTATAGCTCCGAAAACACCAATGTAATGCTTTATCCAGTAGATCAAAGGTAGTGCTTCAATTTTGTAGGATAAGAGGTTTAACCAGGCTCAAAAAACCATTCAAAGGGATTCAATACTTAACTTAGTTAGAGCTTTTCTTGTAGGAGTATTCCAGTTTAGCCCGGAAAAAATCCTCATTGACCTTTAATTTTTCAGCCGCTTTGGGGGAAATGGTTATAAGAATTGACTTGTCCTCATTCTGATTTAATTTACCTACCGTTTTCACATAAACCACCTTGTCATTTTTCATATTGGTGATTTTAATAATGGTACCCGGCGGGGCTGACCGATGAAGGGCTAAACTTTTATCCGTGCTAATATTGGATTCATTAAGCCAAGTGGCCTTCCCTTCCTGCGATTTCGATACCATCTCACCCGAATTGTTCATTTGATCTTCTTTCAAATTCTCCTTAAACTTTTTAGCATAACGGGAATCAGGCTTCTCTTCCGGGCTATCATTATCCTTTTCAGGCTTCTCTTCCGGGCTATCCGTATCCTTTTCGGCCTTCTGTTTTTCCGGCCTATCCGGTTTTGGCTTGTCTTCGGGTTTATCCGGTTTCGGTTGCTTTACAGGTTTTGAAGCCTTTTTTTCTTCAGGTTCTTTTTCCTCAGAAGACTCCGGATTTTTAGAATCGGGTTCTGATTTTGAATCCTGTGACTTATTTTTTTTACCAGATTCTTTTTTCCCAGGGCCTACCTTTAATTTTTGACCGGGTTCTATGTTATTGTTCTTAAGGTTGTTCCATTGCTTAATTTGCTGAACTTCTACATCATATTGCTGAGAAATACTGTAAAGGGTTTCATCAGATTTTACCCTGTGGTATTTTCCTTTCTCCTTCTCAGGCTTATAAGGAACAAGAATCACCTCTCCCACTACCAATTCTTCTTTGGTTTGCGGATTGATTTCCTTTAATTTTTTTACGGTCACGTCATACCGTTGCCCTAAAGAAAAAAGGGTTTCATCGTTTTCAACCCGGTGCATAATGAATTTTTTGCCATCCTCAGTTTTGATTCCCAACGAATCAGTGTTCGCGCTACTGAAAATCACTGAAGTAATGAGCAATAAAAACGCAATCGTATTTTTCAGGGGAGGCATGCTTGTCCTTTTTTCTGATTTTACTTCCGCAAAAATAAAGAAACCTCGGTTATAACAATTAAGGTAAGGTGAAATTTAAAGAATAACCCACAAAGAATGAAACCAAACTTTTTTGGTTATTTCGCTTTTATAATTAGTATTTTTGGCAAAAAAGGTCTATGGGTTTTCCAAGGTTTATTCCTTTTGTTGTTTTATTGTTTTTTTTCCCTTTGTTTTTATCCGCCGGGCCTGATACCAATCAGGCAAAAAACATAACCGTTGAGGACACTGTCGTGAAGTTTCAAATTCAGCAAAAAATAGGCCCTTCCTCCTGGCGTAAAACCAAGAAAGCTTTTAACCTGGTAAACAAGCACGATGCAGATTACCTATTGCTTCACCTCAATACCTATGGGGGAAGGGTTGTAGAAGCCGATTCCATAAAAACGAGGTTGCTCAATTCACCGGTCCCTGTATACGTGTTTATTGATCCCAATGCGGCTTCTGCCGGTGCCCTCATTTCTATTGCCTGTTCCAAGATCTATATGAGTCCTTCTGCCACAATGGGAGCAGCCACTGTCGTCAACCAGAAGGGAAAGAAGATGCCGGAAAAATACCAATCCTACATGCGTGGAACCATGCGCGCTACTGCTCAATCACGAGGCAGAGACCCAAAAATTGCTGAGGCCATGGTGGATGAAAAAATTGACCTGGAAGGCATTGCACCGAAAGGGGAATTATTGACATTCACCAGGAAAGAAGCCATGGAAAATGGCTATTGTGAAGGAAAAGCCAAAACCATCCAGGATGTAATCAAAAAAGAAGGTTTAAAAAAAGCCGCTATTGTTGAGCCTGAGGAAACCTTTATAGACCAAATCATCATGTTTTTAATCAGTCCTGCCGTTAGCAGTGTACTCATTATGCTTATTCTGGGCGGGCTTTACTATGAACTGCAATCCCCTGGCCTGGGATTTCCTATTGCAGCTTCCATCATTGCGGTTATATTGTATTTCGCCCCCCTATACCTCGAAAATCTGGCGGCAAATTGGGAAATTGGTGTTTTCATTCTGGGAGTGGTCTTAATTGGTGTGGAAGTATTTGTAATTCCCGGATTTGGTGTACCCGGAATTTCAGGCCTGCTATTAGTGTTGTTTAGTTTAGTACTCAGCCTCATTCGAAATGACTTTTTTGATTTCACATTTACCCGCTCGGAAGATGTGGTAAGCGCCCTGCTAACCGTAAGCTCCAGTCTGGTCCTGTTCATTGTTTTTGTGCTGGTATTCGGGAAACCCTTCTTCAATTCCCCCTTATTTAAGCGGCTGGTTTTACAAGATACCCTGAGCAATCCTTCCTACGAAGATACTTCATCCCCTTCCCAATCTTCCACACCGGAAAACAAACAAGAATCAGAAACTGTGAGGAAATCATTGGAAGGTAGGGTGGCCAAAGCTTACACGGACCTCTATCCTTCCGGTAAAATTGTGCTGGATGACGAAATGTTTGACGGTGTTTCCGAAGGGGAATTTATTGAAAAGGGGCAATCCGTTAAGGTTATTAAAGACAAAAAAAACCGATTGGTGGTAAGGCCTTATGATTAAATTTGTCTTGAATCAAATAAGCAACCCCATTGCTATGGCAGGAAAATTAAAATTATTTTGGGTATTCACTTTGGTATTTATCGCCTTTTTCAATGGCAGGGCTCAGGAATTTAAAGGGTTTGTCAGCGGTGGGGTAACCAGCTCCCAAATTGCCGGTGACGACTTATCGGGTTTTACCAAATGGGGCTTTTACCTGGGGCCCAAAGTAACCTATCCCTTAACAAAAAAAACCGATCTTGGTGTTCAATTGCTTTACACCCAAAAAGGCAGCAGAAGAGACCAAAAAGAGGGTGTCCGGGGTGACGGGCCATGGAGCAAAGCCCGTTTGGATTATGTAGACATTCCCCTCTTCTTCCAATTTGCCGTTAATGAAGACCTTACCCTGCATGTAGGAAGCACAGCAGGCATCCTCATCAATGCCAGTTCTCCTAACCCAAGGATTAAAGCGGAAAATTTCAAACGTGTGGACCTGGGAGGGGTTGCAGGAGGTGGTTATCAACTGGGAGGGCGTTTTACGCTTACCGTTCGTTTTAGCCATTCCATCCTGCCTTTTAATAAGAACAGTAATGATCCCATTTACGAATGGCGAGCCAACGGAGTGTTCAATAGCAACCTGCTCTTTGGGTTGGATTATTCGTTGGGCGAGGAATAATGAATCAGAGCCCGGATACCCAGATCATAAGACTGCAAACCAAACCCTGAAATGGTTCCGATACAAGGTTCTGACAAATAAGAAACCTGCCTGAATGGTTCCCGGCTCAGGATATCTGTAATGTGAACCTCAACGACCGGTATATCCACTAAGGCAATCGCATCCCTCAACCCAATGGAGGAATGGGTTAAACCACCGGCATTCAAAACCGCTCCGTTGTAATGAAGGGGAGCATCCTGCAGGGCATCAATTAACCTGCCCTCATGGTTACTCTGGATATAATAAAGCCCATGCTCCGGATAACGCTCCCTCAAGGTTTCAAGGTAATCGTCAAACGAAATACTGCCGTAACGGGCCTCTCGCTGTTCAAGTCTGTTCAGGTTAGGCCCGTTTATTACCAGAAAATCCATCTTCTGTCACCTGGCCGAAGGCCAGTTAAACATTTTTATGGGAGCCGTCACAATAGGGTATGTTACCGGAATGCTTACAACCACAAAGGGCTACCTTCTTCTTTTCTTCCAGTGTAAAAGGAACAGGACTAAAGCCGGTTCCTTTATGCGATCCGTCACAAAAAGGCTGATTATTACTGTTCCCGCATTGGCACCAAGCGTAATTGCCTGGTTCAAGTTCCATTACGAAAGGAGATTTTTGTGCAATAGTAGGTTTTTCTGCCATATAAACTTCTTTTAGTGCCATAATTTATCTGATTTTTGGTTTACTCAATTCGCCTGCCACCGAATTTTTTAACCAACTCATCATTGTAACTGTCCGCGTAATTGCCACACCGGCCGATCATATAAATCACTTCACTTTGATCTAACCCCTCCACTTCGCGAATGTTTTTAAGGTAAACGCCATCTTCATGCAAAGCAAAAGATACGCCAAACAATGTATAATTGATTTTAAGGAGTTCAAAAGCCAGTTTATTCTGGTTGGACTCCTCTTCCGGCAATGTCATGATGGGAGCCATCACCTGGAAGTAAGCACCCCCTTCATCATCTATATACCAAAGATCAATCCAAACACTTGCGGTTCCCCGTTTAAGGTTCCATTCCCCTTCATTTTCTCCCCTTGCTTCTTCGGCATTAACGCCAAGTTCATTGATGGCTTTTTCAACGATTTCATAATAAGCATTTAAATCTTCCATAATCAACTTTAAGTTTTGGACAAAATTAGAAATTCCCTCACTGTATGCACGAAATTAAACAGCATATAAAAGGGCACTCCGTGTTTACCATCACATTCCCTTTCGTTTTTATCGCAAATCCTAACCTTTATGACAACATTTCATTTTGATTGTTTTTCCTATTGCTTTTTAAGGCCGGTTTATTTAAAGCTAAAGGAATTTTGCGCTATCCGAATATAAAGAAAAGATGGCATGCCAAGGCTTAATCTTTCTCACCAAGTCCTGGGAAAGTCCTTACTTATCCCTTGCCAGTTCTACATTTACCGTCCGTCCGTTGAAGGCTTTATCCTTATCCCGGAAAGCCTTAAGAAGAGATTGCTGATATCGATGATCGATTTCAAAAAAGGAAACCCGATCCAATAATTTAATTGTCCCAATGTCCACTTTTTCCCTTGGGAACTGCTGATTGATCATATCAATAAGGGCTTTCTTGGTCAGTTCGTGTTCCTTACCCAGGTTCAAAAACAGCTTTGCATAGCCATTCTTATTGGGACGCGAGGTATCAGGGGATTCAGACTGCCGCCGCTTTTTCGGTTTGGCGTTCAGGTCCCGGTCATCTTCGGCTGCGGTTAAATATTGCTCCAATTCAACAGCCAGAAACTTATTCACCAGCGTTTCCTTGGATAGGGCCAATAATTCCGCTTTGATGTCATCGAGATTGCTTACCCAATCCGTTTCAGCCGGTGCTTCACTTACCCTTTGCAAGAAATTTTCAATACGGCGTTGAGCCACAGAACTGGTGTCAGGGATTTTTATATAATTGATGGATTTACCCACTACTTGGCCGATGCGGCTTAGTTGAGCCCTTTCTCGTGGCGTCACCAAGCTAATCGAGGTTCCTGATTTTCCAGCTCTCCCGGTTCTCCCACTCCTGTGGATGTACAATTCCGGATCTTCCGGCAGGTTGTAATGGACTACGTGGGTAAGGTTATTGACATCCAAGCCCCTGGCAGCCACATCAGTTGCCACCAATAGTTTAATATGCTGATCCCTGAATGATTGCATTACCTGATCCCGCTGAGCTTGAGAAAGGTCCCCGTTCAAAGCTTCGGTCCTGTAACCTTCCTTCATTAGCTGATCCGCTACAATCCGGGTTTCATTTTTTGTCCGGCAAAACACAATCGCATACATATCCGGGTTGTAATCCACCAATCGCTGGAGGGCCTTGAACCGATCCTTAGGCCATACCAGGCAATATTCGTGTTGTACATTCTCTGCGCCTTCGTTTTTTTTGCCTACAGAAATTTCCTTGGGGTTGTCCATGAATTTGTTGGCTATTCGCTGAATCTCCTTCGGCATAGTGGCAGAAAAAAGCAACGTTTGCCTTTCATTGGGTATTTGTTCAAAGATGGCATCCAATTCCTCTTTGAAACCCATGGAAAGCATCTCGTCCGCCTCATCCAGCACCAATTTCTGAATACCCGACAGGTCAAGTTGTTTCCGGTTGATGAGGTCCAAAACACGGCCGGGCGTTCCGGCTATGATTTGCGGTTTTTGCTTCAACGCTTTGATTTGCCCTTTTATATCAGTACCCCCGTAAACTGATGTTATGCTCACAGCTTCCCGATGCTTGGTAAAATCGTTTACATCTTTACTGATCTGTAAACACAATTCCCGTGTAGGGCAAAGTATAAGTACCTGAGGCTTGTCACCTCCCTGAATTTGATCAATAATGGGCAGGCCAAAGGCGGCTGTTTTACCAGTTCCGGTTTGCGCCAGTCCTACAAGATCTTGTGTTTGGTTTAATAAAAAGGGAATGGTCTCTTGTTGAATGGGTGTGGGTTCCTCAAAACCCATTTCTGTGATGGCCTGTAGCAATGAATCGCTAAGGCCCATTTCTTTGAAATTATGCATTAAATATTTTCCTTAAACAGCTTTAAATTCGATTTTAAAGCATACAAAGGTAATAAAAAATCCCGTGAAAAGGTTCTAAAGGCTTAACTTGTGTGCAATATATTTTTCTACTCCCCTTATTAGGTAGGCCAGCAATGTTAGTGAAAGGTACTTTGATTTATGCCAAGCAATTCATGACACACCTTAATTCCTGAATGCAGATTTTTTTGTCTACCCCTTATCTATAGGGCTGACAAGCCTAATGTGAACCTGCGTTTTGGTTTTGCTTTCTGATTATACCGTAAGCCTTGTAAAAACTTTATTGCCCATAAGAAGGGAGGCAATAATTTAAGGTGTCACAAAATAAATCAAAAATAAGAAAAAGCATGGCTTTGGAATTCATAGACAGGAGCATTTTCCTTTGACTGGCTGTAATTAAGGACTTTAGACTCGATATGCCAAAAAATCAGCATTTCTCCTTGTCGGGTATTTACCTTTCAACCCCATCTTATTAGCGACTTCAAATCTGCCATAGGTTAAAAATTCCAAATAAGTTAGTTTTAACTAAAGATTCAATCAAACCCTAAATACCGTCCTAAAAATTCCAGCAAGTAAACCGGTAAATAGGCCACTTTATAAGCTTTACCAGCAAACTTTGTTTCGCAGTAGCCAAATTGCCAGGGGTCTGATTGAACCGCTAATCCGTTTTCTACTTCATCCAGGAAAGACAAAAGGGCCTTAGCCGGCTTTTTGGCAGAAGCTTTGACTTCCAGGCCAACCATACGGTCATTTAATGGATAGCAAAAACCAATTTCAGCTTCTCCCTTATGGCGGGGCTTGGCCCAGTAAAACAACTTTTCCCTGTTTACGATTTTGGCCCCGATTAATGTTTGACCAGCCATTTGTTCCATGATTCGTCCGCGGAATTGCTCTTCCCATTTGCTGGGTTTAAGGATATAATCAAGGGCATTTAACTGTTGATGCACGCAAAACCCCAAATCCGCAAATAGCCACTTATGCTTACGTTGGGATTTCTCCTGCAAAGGGACTTTTCTGGAATCGGTCTGAGGTACTTTATGCAGTAACCTTACTTTAGCAAGGGTGTCAGAAGCCTTATGAACCTCACGTGTTTTGAACTGATTTTGCCCCACCTGCACATAAGCCGCATTAGACCCACCTAGCTGCGGAACCGTCATCAAAACATGATCCAGGTATTTGACTTGTGCTGAAGCGCTGTATTTGTAAAGGTCTTCCCGAAAAGCCTGGAGCGAATCCTCGTAAATTTTTTGGACTGCTCTTATGTCCTGTTTTGATTGCCATAGCCGAACGGCTTCCGGCATACCACCAACCATAAGGTACTCGTAAAAATATTGCCGGAAAACTTCCCTAAAATTGGCGGGTAACGTATCATTCAGTGAAAGGTTTGCTGCATATTCCACCAATCCTTGCTCTCCCCGTGATTGTAAAAACTCCATGAAGGTCATGGGATACAAGTCCATGAAAGTAACACGGCCAACCGGGAATTCAATACCTTCTTTCTGTAAAACAGGCTCTAAAAGGGAACCAGCAGCAATCAAATGCCAATGCGGCTTTTCTTCCTCTACAAACGGCAAAAGATGGATAAACCTTGGAGATTCCTGAACTTCATCCACAAAAATCTCCCACTAA
>CAZJWK010000058.1:0-16692 GCA_964549595.1 uncultured Sphingobacteriales bacterium
AATGCCCCTGAGCCAGGGGCATTTATTATTTATTAAGAAATGACAATTGTACTTAACGGGAAGAAGGCATTCCGCCATCAGAAACATCCATTACCTGGTAATCACTTATATCAAAGCGTTTTTTGCTAATGGACTTCTTATCTACGGATTTAAGGGTCATTTTTATATTACCATCCTTTTTCTTATGCTCAAGGTCTGATTGCATAACCACACCTTTTTCAGGGTAGTCGGATGCCATCATTGAACCCCCTTTTCCTTTCCTGGCGGGGTTTTTATTTATCACATTAAACATGGCACCCATGTTAATGTCGATTTCACGGGTTACCCATGCATTCCCCTTGTAATTTTTCTGGTCAATTTTATAAAGCCGGCACTTATATCCTTTTATGGTTTTGGTTTGATCAGTCTTTCGAATGTTTTGTTCATTATTTTTCTGCTCTTCCTGAAGGGTTTTAAGCTTTTGTTTCATGGCCATTTTCCGGCCATTCTGGTCCATTAACACATAAAAATCAGATTGGGCCTTATCAATCAGCATATTAACAGATAACGACCTGCTCTTCTTATTCACTTCGATCAAAGCTTTTTTCCCTTTGATATAAAAATCCAAAACATAATTATTTTCCTTATTGGGCATTTCACGCTTAATGACATAATTAAGCTTGCCTTCAAATCCATTTTCTTTAGGTATGAAACCTAACACACAAAAGGTTATTGAAAACAAAAGGACACGTTTGAATAATTTCATAGCCTATTTACTTTTATTTCTCACAAAAATCCTAAAATTAAATTCCACAACCAACAAAGCAATTAATCAATTCAACAAAACCGCATTAAAAAGGTACTAAAAACCCACTTTGGATATTTATTTACTACCACTAAGCAAAACATCAGGATTTAGGAGACCAATAATCAAGCATCATAGAGAATGTCTCGAATGCCGGTTTAGTAAAGCCATAAGGGGCTTCTAAATGAAGGCTCATAGGAAAGTCTAATTCTCCAACTCCGTCAATGACCCGTTTATAGAGATCCAATAATGCTTTTTGCTTTTCTTTTAAGCCCATCCGGGAAAGCTTGGAAACGAATTCCTGCTCCTTTGCAACGATTTCATTACCAGGATCCTGAATCAACCAATTTATTAACCCGACATTTTGCTCGGCTTTTGGGACGAAGCCAAACGAAAGCAATATCTCCGGACGGTGAGAATGGTTTTTTCCGAATTCCTTAAGAAAATCCACCATGGAATCCGAAAAAAGAAGTTGACTCAATCCAAAGGTCGCACCTTGGTTACATTTAAAATTAAACCTTCCGTCTTCTTCTGCGCGGGTAGGAATAAGAATTACGCCCCGGTCCTGCACTTGATCCTGAAAATTGGCCAGGGCATCAGTAGGCGGAACGCCGGAGCCCTCTCCATCTTCCATTGTTCTGGGGACTCCTACAAAAATTACTCCGTTAAGGCCGGCACTTGTCAGATCATCGAATCGCTGTTTCAGCTGAGTTTCATTCATGAAAGCAGTTACCTGAGTGCACATTCCTTTTACACCGGGCAATTCCGGGGAAGCAATTTTCCAGACATCCAGCGGATCCATTTTGGGTTTCATTTCTACCGGGCGATCAGATTCTTCTTCAATCATGCCAGGCATCATGATGTGATCAATAGCATCCCCCATTCCGGCATTCTCAGAATGAGTCTTTACTTTTTGCGCTTCTTCTATCACTTTTTCTTTCCCATCTTCCACATCCGGTGGTACAAATTCTAAAGCAACTCTTGCCATAATTTCAAAATCTTTTAGCTTTTATTAAAAATTCGGACCGCAAAATATTGAAAACCCTTTAGGCCCTTTTCAAAAAATTTCTAAGGTTCTTTTCAAAATTTGCAAAGGTAAACAAAATTAACTTTAGCCCCTACAGGCTTACCCAAAAAAGGCTTTAAAACCAAGCCCCATCAATCTTTACTTAGGAAGGGTGAACATTTCGTCTTTTTGGAGGCCTTGCTTTAGTAAGGCCTTTAGTCATAAATACAAATCATTGGCTCCTGATAATCGTCATATAAGCCACCCAAAATAGAATTACTCATCCGCTTAATGTTTAAAAGGGCAACCTGCTCTGGAAAGCGGTATAAAAAAAAGCGTAACCCTACTTTAACGTTGAGCTTTTTCAGGCTATCTTGCTAAATTTGTCAGAGGTATAAAAAGCTTAAGCAGGTTCGGTTAAACCTTCGCTTTCCAGAACATAAGAAAGTTGTAAATTTAAAGTCTGTACCAATAAAAGAAAATCAAAGCGCCTAACTTAACGCAATCACACACATGGGAAAAGGAAACGAATTCAAAAATCAATTCAGGGAAGAAGCAGATACCAAGGTGACAGGTAATAAAGGTGGTAAAAGTAGCAACCGGGCCGGGAAGAAGGATGAGCGCTACTCCAAAATAGCCGGTTTATCGCTTTTTGCGATTTCTGTGATTTTGCTATTGGCTTTTACCTCCTTCCTTTTTTCATGGCAGGTAGACCAGAGCCTCGTTAGAAAACTGGACTGGGAGCTTTTCAAACAAGCAAACCCGGAAATGGCCCAAAATTGGATGGGGATTTTAGGGGCCTACCTGGCTCATCTTTTTATCTACCGCTGGTTTGGTATAGCTGCTTATTTACTGATTCTTATCCTTGTATTGTTCGGTTTTCGCCTTCTTTTTAAATACGATCTGCTTCCGATGCAAAAAACCATCGGAAGTTCCATTTTTTTCATGGTTTGGCTATCTATAACGTTGGGTTTGATCTTCCAAAATTCACTCACCTTTTTTGGAGGAGGGTTCGGCCATCAAGCTCAAAACTGGTTACAGGGTATTTTAGGTTTACCCGGAGTCATAATCCTTTTATTGGTCAGCCTATTGATTTACCTGGTCGTTGCTTTTAACATTAACTTGTGGCCGAATTTCATCCAACGTATCAAAGGCTTTTTTGCCTTTTCAACCAACCCGGATAAATCCGAATCAGAAGATAGCGAAGCCATGAGCACTGATTTAAATGATCATAAACCGGAGAGCTCTGCTGATACCCCCGAAGCAGAACAACAAGAACCTTTGGTTGACCAGGAAGCAATGAGTGATAATGACAATACAGTGAAGCCTGAAGAAGAAAGTGAAACGGATGAACTTACCGAAGGCATTCAACTCAAACAACAGGATTCCGGGGAAACCATTGAAGAAAATAACGAGAGCGAGCCAGGGACGGGAAACAATACTGATTCAGCAAAAGCACCAACCCAAAGTGAAGCGGATGGAGACGAATCCCATTTAAGCCTGGAAATTGAAAATGCGCAAAATCAGCCTGAAGAAACACCCGATCAATCCAATGTGGAGATGACTTACACAGAATATGATCCCACTTTGGACCTTTCAAATTACCAATTTCCTCATATCGATTTACTCAATGACTATGATGAGGGTAAGCAGGAAATAGATCAGGAAGAGCTTGAGGAGCGGAAAAACCTAATCATCAATACCCTCAAAAATTACAAAATAGACATTGATAAGATAAAAGCAACAGTTGGCCCTACGGTTACCTTATATGAGATTGTGCCTTCCCCCGGGGTTCGTATTTCAAAGATCAAAAACCTGGAAGATGACATTGCCTTAAGTTTGGCTGCGCTGGGTATCCGGATTATTGCTCCTATTCCCGGTAAAGGTACCATTGGAATAGAGGTGCCCAATTCCAAACCTCAAATGGTTTCTATGAAATCAGTACTGGCTTCCCGGGAATTCCGGGAAAGCACAATGGAATTACCCATTGTTTTGGGCAAAACCATTTCCAACGATGTTTACCTAACCGACCTCACCAAGATGCCTCATATTTTAATGGCCGGAGCTACGGGTCAGGGAAAATCTGTGGGGTTAAATGTCATGCTTACCTCCCTACTTTATAAGAAACACCCCTCCCAGGTAAAATTTATCCTGGTAGACCCCAAGAAAGTCGAATTAAGTTTATTCCAGTCAATTGAAAACCATTTCCTGGCCAAATTACCGGGCACGGAGGAAGCCATCATTACTGATACCAACCAGGTTATTACTTCTCTGAATTCCCTTTGCACAGAAATGGATAATCGCTATGACCTGCTTAAAGATGCGCAGGTCAGAAACCTTGCTGAGTACAATAAAAAATTCATCAACAGGAAATTAAACCCGGAAAAAGGACACCGGTATTTGCCCTACATTGTCCTGGTTATCGATGAGATGGCAGACCTTATGATGACAGCCGGAAAAGAAGTGGAAATGCCGATTGCGAGGCTAGCACAGCTTGCCCGTGCCATTGGAATCCACCTGATCCTTGCAACACAAAGGCCATCGGTCAATATCATCACGGGTGTAATCAAAGCAAACTTTCCGGCACGGATCGCCTTCCGGGTCTCCTCAAAAGTTGACTCACGCACTATTTTAGACTCCGGAGGTGCAGAACAGTTAATCGGACGAGGAGACATGTTGTTTACTTCAGGAGGAGACTTGACCAGGCTTCAATCTGCCTTCCTTGACACTGAAGAAGTTGAAAATGTTACGGCTTTTATCGGTCAACAGCAATCTTACTCACAGCCTTATGAACTGCCGGAAGCCAAATCAGAAGATGGAAAAGGGGAGCAATCGGCTGAAGAGGTCCTCGAAAACCTGGATCCCCTTTTTGAAGAAGCGGCCAGATTAATCGTCCGTCATCAGCAAGGCTCCACTTCACTCATTCAAAGAAGGCTTAAACTCGGCTATAACCGTGCCGGCCGCATTATAGACCAACTGGAATCGGCTGGTGTTTTGGGTCCTTTTGAAGGCAGCAAATCCCGGGAAGTGCTAATTGAAGATGAATTCGGATTGGAACAATTTTTGAACGAATGGAATGCAAAAAAGAAGGGTTAGATGAGAAAATTAATTCCACTCCTGTTCGTGCTTTGCTTACCTTTTATTTCCTCGGGGCAAAAAATGAATGCCAAAGAAAAAGCCAAAGCCATCCTTGAACAAGTGACCAAAGAATACAATCAATACAACACTATTGAGGCCAAATTTTCATACACGTTAGAAAACAAGAAACGGGAAAATTTTAAAGAGGTCGAGGAAGGCAAGATTAAACTTAAAGGGAATAAATTCCGAATTAATCTTGGAAGTTACTTGGTTATTTGCGATAGTGAAAACGTGTGGACCTATCTTAAAGATGCCAAAGAGGTACAGATCAATGATTACAAACCTGGCGAGATGAAAATCAACCCTAAAGAAATGTTTACCATTTATAAAGAAGGCTTTTTATATGGGTACAAAGGGCGCAATACAATTGACGGCAAGTCTATGCATACCATAGAATTAACTCCCGAAAACAAAGAAAAATCTTACTACAAAGTACGGCTGCAAGTGGAGCCAAAAACTTACAAGATCAGAAAAACCAAAATTTTTGAGAAGGACGGTTCAATTTTTACCTACGATATCAAAAGTTATAACATAAACAAAGCCTTGCCCGACAAACAATTTGAATTCAAAAAGCAAAATTACCCCAATGTGACTGTTGTTGATCTCCGTAAATAAATCAGTCATTTGTTTTCTAAAGGCCCTTTATGGCCATTCCATGTTTTTTCACTCACTGACCCTTCTTTAGGAATAATAATTAAAAGGATTTAAACACCTACTAAAATGTTAATTTCCGAAAACCAGATTTTATATGGATGATAACCGGCTAAAAGCGTTTGAAAGGCTTTTAAAAACCATGGAGGAGCTCCGGGAATTGTGTCCATGGGACCGCCAGCAAACTTTCGAATCACTTAGGCCCAATACCATAGAAGAAACCTATGAACTTGCGGATGCCCTTTTGGAAAAGGATATGGGAAGTATTAAGGAGGAATTGGGAGATTTAATCCTTCATGTGGTCTTTTACGCCAAAATGGGGAATGAAACAGGCAATTTTGATATCGCCGATGTATGCAATCATATTGTTGATAAGCTGGTTAGACGTCATCCCCACATTTATGGTAATACCCAGGTGGATTCCGAGAAAGAAGTAAAGAATAACTGGGAACAGATAAAACTGAAAGAAAAAGCCAATAAAGGCACTTTTGAAGGAGTACCGGACGCTTTGCCTTCCTTAATCAAAGCTGCCCGTCTGCAGGAAAAAGCAAGCGGAGTCGGCTTTGACTGGGAAAATAAGCAACAAGTTTGGGCCAAAATCCAGGAGGAGCTTGAAGAACTGGCTTACCATACCCGAGATGAAGATTCAAAACAGGGAGTAAAAGACCAAAAAGGGCTTGAGGACGAATTTGGGGATGTATTATTTTCCTTGATCAATTACGCACGGTTTTTAGGTATTGACCCGGACAATGCCCTGGAAAAAACCAACTTAAAGTTTAAAAATCGGTTTAATGAAATGGAAGCCTCCGTTAAAAAGAACGGTAAAGATTTGAAAGGTATGAACATTAATGAACTTGAATCCGAGTGGCAGGCAGCCAAAAGAAAGACCCGCCAAAATAAAGATCAAAATTCAAGCTAACAAAACTGCCTGAACTTTCTTCATAAAATCACTAAAGTGGCAAAATGGCTAATTATACTACAGGAGATATTCAAATAAGACAGGCTGTTGATCCAAAAAGCCCTGAACCCCTTTTAAAATTCGCAACCAACAGCTTACCAATAACAGTTCTTTTTCTCGCTTGAGGGCATTTTAAGGAAACAAACAGAATGTTATAGCAACCTACCCACTTAAACTAAACCGGATGGGGAGTTGAAAGTAAGCCCTAACTTTTTTACCCCTTTGCTGGCCAGGTTTCCAGTCAGGCATATTTCGAATCACGCGTTTGGCCTCCTCATTCAATGACTTGGTTACACCACTTTTAACCTCCACATTGGTTATTGAACCGTCTTTGTTAACTACAAAATTCACATAAACCACCCCTTCAATACCGGCTTCTTTTGCCTGGCGCGGATACCTCAAATTGTTCCGGATGTATTCGTTCAATTTATTTTGCCCACCAGGAAAAGAAGGTTCCTTCTGAACAGAGACAAAAATTTTATCTTCTTTTTTCTCCTTTTCCTGAGTGCCGGAAGGTAGTGCAATGTCATCAGATTCAACCATATCAGCGCTTTGCACTTCCGGCTGATCATCTTCTATTTCCACATCATCTTCTACCACCTTAATTTCCGGAGGAGCTTTTGTCTTGGGTTGTTCTTGCTTTTGTTTGGTAATATCCGCAATTTGTTCCTCTTCCGGCACTTCGATATCGCTTTCTATTTGCTTTTCCACCTCCTCATAGCTACGCCATTGAAAAGCAATAATGACCAAAAGTGTGGAGACAGTAAGCCCTAATAAGAAGAAATTACCAAATAACCCGGTTTGGCGTTCTACATTCGCTCTTTTCGTCTTTTTTGGCTCCATAACTTTACCTTTTATGCCTGAGTTAATTATTTAAATCCAATTTTTAACTTTAAAAGTTTTTAAGCCCTTTGCTTAGCAAACGACTAACTCCATTTTTTATTTTTAACAATCATTTGCTGGTAGAATTATTAATCCCTTTTATAAAATAGTGTTAAGGGCGCTGAAAAGTAACCTTATTGGACTTCTTTTCTATAATCCTCAGCAGAAAGCAGTTCATTAACCTCTTCGGTGTTGGTAATTTTGACCTTAATCATCCAACCATCTTCATAAGGTTTTTCATTCACTTTTTCAGGCTCATCTTCCAAACTCTCATTAAATTCCAATATTTCGCCGGAAACAGGCATATAGAGGTCAGAAACTGTTTTTACCGCTTCCACGGTTCCGAATACTTCACCTTTTTCCAGGTTATCGCCTACCGTATCAACTTCTACATAAACAATATCACCCAATTCACTTTGCGCAAAATCCGTAATGCCAATGTAGGCTTCATCGCCGTTGAGCTTGACCCATTCGTGATCCTTGGTGTACTTTAATCCCTCTGGAAATTCCATTGTTGCTTAATTTAAATTTTGGTAAAACAAATAAACGAAACCAAAGACTAATCAGAGATTAGCATGTTTATTACTTAAAACTTCAACAAAGATCGAATTTCCAAAGGAACTGAACAAAAAAGGGTTAAGAAAACAAGCAAATTAGCCTCCCAGCGTATACCGTAAGGAAAATCCAAACTGAGTGTTTTTCTGCGGATAACTTTTGGTGGTGACAGGTTCACGAATAGAACGCTTAAAAAAGATCCGTAGGTTCAGGTTTTCATTGATTTTATAATCCACATTGGGCTTGATCTCAATATTGGTTTGCCCGCTAATAGGTTCAGGATTGGCTTTATCCAACCTTCTGATGGTGTTTTTATTTTCCCTCAGGCTAAAATCAAACCGGAAATTCAATTCATTATCCAAAACTTGTTCTTTTCCGTTTATTCGGAAAGGTAAGGTGAGTTTTTGGGTTCGATAGCCCACACCCACCGTAAAACGGTTGGTAACCACTTCATTTAACCGGTTATTGGTAAGCCTTAAAGAAAGTTTCCGTTTTTTTCCGTACTCAATCTTGGTGGTCCAATTATTCACCCAGGAAATATCCACTCCTATTACCGGCGATAAGGATTCCGTTATTTGAAGTTGTCTGATTTCATTCTTCGCATTAAACTTTTCACCATTTTCCAGGTCACTGGCTTTTGCATTGGGATCGTATTCCAGGTTACTCTGAAAGTTATTAACCGAATAGGTCGACTTGTAAGCATGATTAAGGCTAATGTTATTGATAATGCCCTCAAAAATGTCAAGCTTACTGAGTCCATTATAAGTTAAACGCCAATTCGGTGCAGGGACTTTCGGGAAGGAAGTCAATTCCACATTATTGGCATCTTTACCAGAGTAGGCTGCAAGAAAAGAGGGTATCAATACCTGCTGTGCGTCAGGTGTATACCCCTTTGGATAATCCGTTGTGGGGTCAATGACACCACTTGTGGAACGCCTTTGGGCAATATCCTTGCGGTTTTTTTCAAATTGTTTGAACACCGGTGAAGTGCCATCATCATTTTCCCCTATGAAGGCGGTCGGCAAACTGAAATAAGAAATGCTATAATTACCCCTTGACCAACTATTGGTAGTATCAAAGACATCCCTTTGAGGAAAATACCTGATGGTTTTCCGGTTATTTTCGGTAATCCTTCGATTAAAACTCATATTGATACGCATTCCATCGATTGGTTCTACCAGGGCTTGCCCGGAAAGGTTTCGCTGGGCGTTTTTCGTAAACGGTTTGTTTAATTCCGGGTCCCTTGTTAACCAACCTTCTTTTTGGGCCGTTTGGTCAATATTGGTTTGCCGGCCAAACACAAAAGGTAATGAGGGGGCTACCTGGCTCATATTTTGACCAAGGTAATCCGGCTTAGGTGTAAAGCCATTTACGCCAGTACCCCTGGATATGCTGTAATTAAAATTGACATTCCGGACACTCATCAATCCCCTGCTTATGATTTCAGCCGTATTGATTAAGCCCTCGGCAACCTCTACATCCTCCATTGTAGGTTTCTTTCCAGGTGAGGTATCCGCTTTTTGCTTAATTGCTTTCCATTCTTCCAATAATTTATCATACTTCTTCTTCTTAATCCGCTCCACATTATCCCCACCCCTATTGATGGTCTTAAAGAACTCTACTTTGTTATAAAGCCTTCTTAGCTGGAGTTGGCCGTTTAAGGATATATCCTGAGAATTATTGATGGTATTCCCCAAAGAAGCTTCTTTAGGAGGGGCTGATTCCCACCGGTAACTGCCATCATAACTTGCCTTCAAAGAAGTCCAGTCCAAAGCGGGAAATTTACTAAGAGGCACATCATAAGTCAGGTTAATACGTTGCTGGAAACGTTCTGGTCTACCAAAGTCATAAATGTTTTCCCTGATCGAATCCCTCGCTTCTTGGTTTATTTTACCCCTGGGCTCATCGATAACGGCATCAGCCGTAGCATTGTAATTTAAATTTAAAGATTTGGTTAGATTCCAACGGAGGTTATAAACCCTTTTATTGTTGAATCTTTTATCGTAATTCCTATCCAAAACAGACTTATCAGCCGTAACAGTCCTGTACTTATAGGTATTGAAATAGCGTCTGACTTCAGTGCTCAACCTTATGGAATTAGGCACATAATTAAAGTTAAAATCCGTAACAGGCCGCAACCACTTGGAATTACTAAGATCACTAAAAGGCCTTACGGATTTACCCTGGAAGCTGTAATTGTAATTCAACATCCCATTGTGAATCTTTTCCCGATCGAATTTCAGGTCAATATTCCTTCTGACAAATTTCTTATACGAGTAGGTTAAACTAAAGTTTTCTACATCCCAGGGCCTTGTCTTTCCTCCGCCGGTTCGGTTTTTACGAACATTGGTAAAGTTCAGGCTTTCCCGCATCGTATAATCTTCCACCTTTTGCCGAATAGAATCCCTTTCTTCTTCTGAATTGGCCAATTCTAAACGGGTATCCAATAATACATCCCCGTTCAACGGATTATATTGAGGCCGCTTAATGGTTTCCGAATGACTGTAAAACATGGGTATTTTGATCCCAGAATTATCCGAAAAGAACTTACCCAGGTTAAAAGAAGATTTAAAATCAAAACCCCGTATATCATTTTTACTCCTTTCCTGAAGCGATTGTTCAATCCCTCCGAACCCTATTGTTTTTCTTTCCCCGGCGAGGGTAAATTCCGCAAAATCAGCAAGCTGGGTTTTTATCCGACCTTTTGTAGCCCATCCGCCTTTTTCATCAAAACCGGAAACCCTTAATTCATTAACCCATACATCTCCGGTGTGAGGGAGTCCCCTATCATTTGAACGGTTTTCTGATTGTTTAGGATTCCACACACCTATCATAAGGGTTTGCACATCGCTAAGGTCAGGATTTCCCACAACCGTTATTTTTCCTTTTCTATTATTGGCATCAACCCTGAAAGGTTCCTGCATACTCACCCGGGATTGATCCCTTTCCAGTTTTGTTTGGAAAAACTCTTCAAGGGGTAAATTGATCTCATTGCTTTCCTTCCAGATTTCTTTTGGATCGGTGGTGCGCCCCTTTGTCGGTTCAAGAGGAATGGCGTATTCATAGTAATTCTTACTAAAATCTGTGCCTAACCTTACAAATAACCATAAATCCCCATCCTTAAGCCTGGGATTGCCTTCAGCATGCACATACATTCTTAGTTTATTATACCGCCGAATTTCATAACTGGTTCTTTTGAAAGCAGCCCTGGAAGAACCATCCTCTAAATTTTCCACTGAAAGCGCTAAAGATTGCTCATTTTGCTCCAACAATTGGGTTGTACTATATTCGACCTCCCTTTCGATGCCGGGCGGAAGCACATAAGGAATGGGATTACGTCTACCGTTTTCCTCGATATTTACCGTGGAAATATCAAAAGAGGAAGTATCAATGGGATCCTGCGGAATTTGAGCGCCTGCACCTTTTGCGTCTTTCAAATATCTTCGCCAATCTGCTCTTACCAGGCTCATTTGCCCAAAACGGCATATAATACTATCACTAAAATCCGTAAAAAACATGCGCATGAACCGAATTGAAGTAAAATCCTGTATCTGCCCTACTCGCTTATCATAAGACCGAATGGGCACTTTAAACTGGTACCAGGTAATGGTGTCTGTTGAGCCATCAAAAAGTTCAACACGCCGGGTATTTTTATCCGCAATGTAATTCTGGCCCACCTTCATCTTTTCCGGCTTAAGGGCAATTCGGTATTGGAAGTAATCCTCCAGTTCATTCAGGGTATAATCATTGTTCAAATCCTCTACATCCGGTTTAAGGGCAGCCGAATTGGAATAATCATTGGGCCACTGTTGAGGGGTCGGAGAATTCCCGTGAGGGTTGTTATAATTCAAGTACCTTCTAATGATATTGTGCTTATTTTGGTTGTGCTCATCACCCCTGTAAAATTGGTAATTATCCGCAGCTGGATCCTCAGAGGCTTGTTGGTAAGCTTTTGATCCCTGACCGTATTTTTGGGCTAATTTGCTTAAAAACGCGCTATCGAACTTTTGTCTTTCACGTTCATCAGTCAAGCCATCTAATCCTACATCCTGATTCGGACGGGCATCGGGATTATTGGCAAAAGTAAAATTAACCGGGGAAGCTACCGGCACATAACCCCAGGCGGTTTCGGATACTTGCTCACCCAAAGAACCATCTTCCGGCATCCCATTCTCATAGAATTTTTGTCCGTCTTTGAGTATATCCTCCGAGATATTACCCAAATTGATGTAAAAACTACCGCCATCACGATTTTTCCTGTAATGGAACGGGTCCATCATCCAAAACTCAATGTACTCAATATTATTCGATTGAAAATCAGTTTGTTGGAGTGCCCTCATAATCCCTCCCCACTTTTCCTCTGGATTTTTTAACTTACCATTCTGTTTGACAGCGTCAGCATTTAAATTATAAGGACCACGCTTATTGGGGAAAAAGGCAATGTCAAAAGTGTTGAGGTTATTGGGTACACCCTGAGGAGTTTGCCTGTTAGGGAAAACTTCTCTTTCCCTCACCTCCCTCATATAATGGTTGGATAACATTTTCTGGTCCCGTTGAATATGATCAGGGGTAAATTGGTTATTGCGGAAAAATAAATTATCAATCTGATACCAGGCAATTTTAGCCCTTTGGTTATTGTATGCATAATCATTGACCAAATTTCCGCCCGTAACAACCCGGGGTTGTTTAGCAGGTGTACTGGCTATTTGCCAATTCCTTACCACCCTTAGATCTATTTTGGTTTCACTTCCTTCAAAATCATCCAAATAGGAATTACCTTTTGGCCCAATAGTATTGGGATGGCCCGGAATGATATGAGCAAACTCCCCCTTTAAGGAAATTTTAGACTCCTCCTTGGTATCCAAAAAAGGGATTCGATCTACCAAATCTGTCAAGAAGCGAGATTTGGTGGAATAAGAGCCATCTAACCCCCATATGGCATTAGATACAGGTTCTTTTCCAATATTGGTTTTTTCAGTTATAGGCGTTTCCCTTTGGAAAAGAAAAGTGCCACCCAGGTTAAAATTTTCAGACAATTTGTAATCCAGTCGATTTCCAATAAATGTCTTCCGTTGGTTGGACAGAACCTGATTGCTTTCAGCACTAACTTTGATTACCTGCCCTGAATTTAAAATCTGTTCATTGAGGATTTTTACCTTGCCTAAGGTATAATCCACAGTGTAGTCCGTACCTTCCTGCAACTCAACACCGCCGGCCGTTACCTTTACCGAATTTTTGGGTATATTAACTGCATTGAGGGAAACAGATTTTCCCTGGGAAGATTGGTAATGCCCACCCAAATAAAATTTATTGTGTTCAGCATCTTGCTGGGCTAAATACTGAGTGGAATCGTAAACAGCATCATAAGCATATTCATTGGCCTTCCTGGAATCGGGATTTTTAAATTGTTGTCTTAAATAATCCCCAAAAGGCTCCAGCACCGGGAAAATAATTTGCCCATTACCGGGATTTATGGTAACATTAGGAATAAAATCGAAACGGCCATCCGGGTAACCTTCTCGTTTACTGTTCATCTGATCCAGATTCAAAACCTTTAACAAGGATTTCTTTGCCAGCTTTGGCTGACCTGGTTCGGGTATATAATTGAGGTCACCACCACTTTCATCATCCTCATAGATTACCTGCAATCGAAAATTATCCTGGGATATCTGGAAACCTCCGATTGAATAAATATTCTTCATCATTAAATCCCATGTTGGCAGATCAGGGTTTGGCGAATAACTTTTCAGGAGCTTAAGAAAAAGGACACTTGGTTCATTTGGATTGGAATTCTGATTTCTGGAAAATTCACCTACTTGGTAGGTTTCACCGTTTAGCTGGTATTGAAACGCAACGGCCAACACTTCATCCTCCTTTAATGCCCTGTTCAGTGATATATAACCAAGTTTGGGATGCAATGTATAATCCGACCGTTTTAATTTCCGGGCATTGTCAATTTTGGCATAATCCTGTCCGTTAGTAAAGTTGGGATCAGGGATACTTTTTAAACATTGGGTGACACGGCGTTGATCCCTGTAACAAGGACGATCTTGCAGTTTCCGATAAAGGTTATTAGCCCCGTTATTCGGATAAGTTTGGTTAGTCCCCTGGATAAAATTCCCGACTTTTTCATTGTAGGGGTTTGGATCCCCTAAATCCATGAAGCCAATAATATTCCGGGTGTTTTGCTGATTACCCCTTTTATTGGTAACCCAAACCTCCACTTTTTTGATGGTCGCCTGTGAATTTATAATGGGAAGCCTGGACATGGCGTCATTATAATTTTCACGAAAGTACTGGCTTAAAAAGAAGTGCTTATTAGCGTCATAATCCGAAGCTTCTACCTTAAATTCTTCACGTTGGCCACCGCCCTGGATGGTCAATGTTTTTTTCTGGCTCCTTTTCCGTGAAAATACAGAACTTATCCGTAAGCGGCCAAAACGAAGCTTGGTTTTTACCCCGAATAGACTTCGGCTACCGTCAATTAAAGTACCGGGAACAGGGAAATTCACATTCCCCAACTCCAAATTCTGAACGATTTCATCTTCCTTTCCCTGATAATCTAATTTGATTTCATTGTCAAATTGGAACTGAGATTCCGTATCATAATTAATCCCCACATCTATTTGGTCTGCAATGGTACCTGTGACATTCAGGTTAATGTTCTGGTCAAACTTGAATTGACCAGTTCTTTGCTGCCGCTGATCCCAAGCAGGATTTTCAACCGTATTGAAATCTCCTTTGAAGATTAATTCAGCAGAACCCCTTGGCTTAATATCCACAATTCCTCCGCTCAAAACTTCATCTATAAGGTCCGGACCCAGATCGATTTCCGGGATAAGGCCCTTATCCTCTTGTACAAAATTCTGCGATCTTGACCTTTCCTTAAAATATTCCCGCTGCCAGCGTCTGGTATCTTCCTCCAGGTATTTATCCAGGGAAATTTCTTCGGTTTCCCCGATTTGCTCATCCCCGATGGTTTCTTTGATTTCGTAGTTATCCAGGCTAGTATCCAATTTCATGGACCGCTCAATGCTTGAGGGCTTATCAAGGTCAAAGGGATGCCTTTTCTCGGACGAATAAGGACTTCTATCTTTTGATAAGGGGTAAGGTATTTTTTCTTCCTCTTTGGGTTCCTGGTCTGTAGTATCCCCGTTACCCTCTACTGGATTCTGCATTAATGGACCGGGAGTATTTCCTCCGGCGGGACCCTTAAAAACATAAGCCAAGGTCAACACAAATACCCCAAAAATAACGGATGCATTCCTTAATCTACCCACTATTGCTTACGCTTTTCTACTACTTTCCGGATTTTTTACAATATCTTTAAGGCGTGTTTTATCAAGTCCTCTGTGGTAAGACCTTGCCCCTTCTCCTTATAAATTTTGTGTAAGGCTTTTTCGGCTTCTTCTTTTTTAAATCCAAGCATAACCAGTCCTTGTTGTGCTTCCTCGAAATCATTGGTAGATGAAGTAGCTTCAATGCCTCCTTCTTCTTCTGAATGTTTTTTCAAAACATCTTGTAGTTCTACCACAATTCTTTGCCCTGATTTGGCACCAATTCCTTTAATTGACTTTAACAACGATACGTTTCCATCAATTATTGCCTTTTTTAGGTCTTCATGGTTAAGGGAGGAAAGAATCATTCTGGCGGAGTTAGGGCCAATGCCTGATACACTAATTAAATGCCGGAAGAGTCTTTTTTCAGCCCCTTCATAAAAACCGTAAAGCGTGTGAGCATCCTCTTTTATGGCAAGATGAGTGAATAATTGACAATTATCAAGGTGAGAAATTTTGTCATAAGTATTTAAGGAAATATTGATTTCATAACCAATTCCTTCTGTTTCAATAATGACGTAGGTTGGGCTTTTATAAGCCAATTTTCCCTGGATAAAGGCAATCATATTATTATTCCGAACTACTCCGGATTAACCCTTTTTCATTAAAAAGGCCAAATTTAAAGAATTTGTCTTTGCATCAAAATTTCACCATTGTAATAGCAAACCTTTTTGTATTAAATTTGTTCTGACGTAACGAAAACAGGGTTTATGGTTATTGCTACAACTGACCAAAATGAAAAATTAAAGTCTCAAATCAGGGAAGCCTTAAAAAGGGTCAATGACCCTGAAATCCCTGCTCTTTCTGTAATTGATCTGGGGATTATTATTGATATTCAGGTAGATGCGGAGCACAATGCAAAGGTGATCATGACCCCTACCTTCTCAGGTTGCCCCGCTCTTAAAATTATTCAAGAACAAGTCAGGGTAGCCGCTCAAAAGGTAGAAGGTGTAAAATCTGCCCAGGTGGATGTGAGTTACGATGTACAATGGAATAGTAACATGATAAGTGATGAAGGGCGGCAAAAAATGGAAAAATTTGGTATCACGCCTCCCGCTTGTTATCAGGATGATTTAGATGTTTCTGTAGTCGAAAATGCCAAATGTGCCCACTGCGGAAGTGAAAATACTACCATGCAGACCCCTTTTGGACCTACGCTTTGTCGTTCCATTCATTATTGCTATGATTGTCAGGAGACATTCGAACAATTTAAGCCTGTGGGATAAGGGCTTTTTCCCTTCCTTTTCCCGTTTAACATCCCTTTCACCGTATTTCAATGCTTTTTGCGTGTTTTCATTGAGGTTTGAATAACTGCTTCATATGGGATGCTATAATGCCTCAAAAAGTCATAGTTTAGTAAAAGCATAAAAAAGTCCTGTTA
>CAZJWK010000059.1:0-16644 GCA_964549595.1 uncultured Sphingobacteriales bacterium
AGATCCTAAAAGTAACTATACAAGTATGGTTATAAGGGTAGAAGATGGATTTAGAGGGGAAGGAAAATACAACTTAAAAGGAGATTTAGGAAGTAACTATGATATATATGCAAGTTATTCAAATGTAGCAGGAAATTGCGAATACGAAACAGATTCCTTTAATACAGGAAAGCTCAGAATAACACATTTTGATAGTGCTAAGCGTATTGTAGCCGGTCAGTTTCATTTTACAGCAGTTATTAAACAAGGAAAATGTGAAAAAGATACCATCCGTGTAACCGAAGGTCGTTTCGATATTAAAGATTGATAAAAGTTTCTAATACCATAAAATTATAAGATCATAAGGCAAATAATTGTAGAATAAAACCCTTCCTCCTATGAAACGCTTACTTTTTGTATTTACATGCATTATTTTCCTTTCCTGCCAGGCAAAGGCAGTAGAAGACAGCACTTACACCATTGGCGACAGTGCCCAGGTAACGGTAACCGACAGCGTGGAAACGGATCCCGGATTGATGATGGATTCCATTTTCCGGAACCTGGATGCCCAATATCTTTCCACTAACTTACTGGCGGACCGCAGCATTGCCTTTATCGATTACCGGAGCTACCACGGCCGGCTTGCGGATTCTAATTGGATGAACTACGGCAAGTTCCTCCGCCTGAATGGCGCCAAAACAGTACAAAGTATTAAGTATTCAGTACAAAGAAGCAGGTAAGCGGGGTTAAATTTTCAGCGGTTATCAGTTCAATCCGTGTCATCTGCGTTCGATTAAAAAAGATGCAAGACATAAAAGCCAAGATTTTAGACAATAAAATGCTATCATTCAAAAATTGAAGCTTATGCTACATAAAATTCAGTCATTCTTTCATTCATCAATTCATCAATTGAAACTTTTCTGCTTACTGCTGGCAATACCCTGCATGGCTCTGCAGTGTAACAAAGACAAAAACGGCCCCGATAACGGCAATGAAAAAGAACAACTACCCCCCGCCACCCAAAGCGGGAAAAATACCTTTGGCTGCAAGGTAAATGGCAAGGTGTGGGTGCCGAAAGCCCCCCCAATAATCAAGAATTACATGCAGATTATTATCAGGATCAATTTTTAATAAGTGCAACTAGGAAAATTGGAGATAAAACCCATCAAACAATAGCCATAAGAATTGATTCAGGTTGGTATGGTAAGGGAAAGTATAGTTTAGGTTTGCAAGGGAAAAGAAAAAATTATGCACTATTCGGTGATGGTATCAAAAATTGTACTTATGAAACGGATACAATACACGATGGTCAACTAAAAATCACATATTATGATAGTTTGAAAAGAATTGTATCCGGTCGCTTTCATTTTACAGTAGCAAAAGAAGGTTGTGATACCATCAAGGTGACAGAAGGCCGCTTTGACATACAAGACTGATGGAAGATCGTAAAATGGTAAGACGTGTATTAGATCTTAGAACTTAGAGCCCAGAACATAGAAGATCTATTGCTTATGAGACAAATACATTCAACGAAATTCATGTCAATTTTTAACCCCACTTTTTGCCTCCCTTATGTTAAGGTAACAAAAACCGTTTTTAGTCTTAGGCAATTTGTGGTTATTGCTTTACTTTCGTATGGAAATTAACAAGGTTGGCCTTATGGAAAAACAAAGCTTTTGCCCATTTTGCGGAAGTTCGGAAGGGTATGTGTTTGTTCACGGGCATTACCAATGTGTTCGTTGCGGTCAAAATGTATTTCCCTGTTGCGAAAGGTGGTAACCTTTTTAACTTGCATTTCCCTTATTTTCGCTAACCAAAACCGGCGTTTATGCCTTTGGATATCGAACCCATTCGGAAAAAAATCCAGGAGTTCCGGGATAGGGGTTTGAAGCTTTTTGCTTCCTCATCCTTTCAAAGCCATAGCATCCCCATGCTTCATATCCTGAGCAGGATTGATCCTTCCATACCGGTTTATTTCTTAAATACCGGATACCATTTTCCCGAAACCATTGCTTTTAAGGATCAAATTGCTGATTTATTGGGCATGAAGGTTATTGACCTTAAACCTGTTTTGCCTAAGCACCTGCAAAGGGACGAAAACGGGAATTTGTATTTTACCTCCGATCCGGACCTTTGTTGCCACATCAATAAGGTTCAGCCTATGGAACCTGTCCTTGCCGAAAAAGATGTTTGGATCAGTGGACTCAGGCGGGATCAAAGTACTAACCGGCAATCTATTGAAGAAATTGAGGACGGGCCTCAAAATACTTTGCGATACCACCCCATGTTGGCGTTTGACCGGAAGATGATCGTTCAATACCTGAAGGCGTATGAATTACCTCGACATCCCCTGGAGCAAAAAGGTTATATCAGTGTTGGCTGTGAGCCTTGTACCAAAAGGGTCGACCCTGAAACAATAGGTACCGAAAGGGCCGGTAGGTGGAACGGCTTGAATAAAGACGAATGTGGTTTACACACTGAATTAAGGCATTCTTCATGAAAGTTTTGGTAACGGGCGGAGCCGGTTATATCGGGACAGAATTTGTGGAAGGATTGGTTAATGACCCCGAGGTTGAGGAGGTTATTGTTTATGACAATTTAAGCCGGAAAAACTATAACCTTTTCCTGTTTCATCGGCTTCCAGGGGATAAGTTGCGGTTTGAAGAAGGAGAGTTGTTGGATTCCAGGCGTTTGAAAAAAGTCCTGAACAAAGTAGACCGGGTTGTGCATTTAGCCGCCCGGGTTACCACCCCATTTGCCAGTCAGGATCCGCATTTTTTTGAGCAGGTGAACCATTGGGGAACCGCAGAGTTGGTTTATGCCATTGAGGACAGTCCGGTGGAAAAACTAATTTATGTCAGTAGTGGGTCGGTTTATGGTTTTTCGGAAACTGAAGTCGATGAGGCCTCAATACCCGATCCCAAAACCTATTACGGCATATCAAAAAGAAGGGGTGAAGAACATGTAGAACGGCTCATGGATAAAGCCAATGTCCAGGTCATTCGGTTGGGGAATGTTTATGGATTTAGTCCCAGCATGCGTTTTGATGCCGTAATAAACCGTTTTATGCTGGAAGCCAACTTCAATAACCGGATTTCGATTAACGGAAATGGTAAACAGCACCGGCCCTTTATTCATATAGAGAAGGTTGTGGATGCTTTAACGCAAATCTTAAAAAAGCCAATTCCAGTAGGTACTTATAACCTTGTCGATAAAAACATTTCGATCGCTGAACTGGCTGAAACCCTTCAGGAACTTTATCCTTCAATGGAAATGCTTTACGTTAACCAACACCTGGATCTTAAGGAGCTGAAAATCAATCGGAAAAGCAACCTATTCAATCATATTGAAATACCAGAGAGCGACCTGACCAATGAACTTCAGTTATTCAAAGAAAGTTTCTCGTTTCATCCATATGGGTGAATAATTCCATAATATCTTCAAAAGAAGCCGGATTCTCTTTGTGCCTAAGTCAGCCTATAATAACCTTTCATGCCATTGGTTCCTGGTGTTCCAAAAAATTTATGAGTAAAACCATATCAAAAAAGTTTCCAAATGATAAGGTGGTTTGCACTTCTTTAAAAATTTTAATGACATAACAGTTATTTTTTATATTCGATATTGGTTCTTACTAAATCAAAAAAGCGATTATGTACCTTAGCGGCCTTTGCTTGACAAAACCAATTGTTTAATGACAGAAAATGAACTTTCAAATAAGGTTATCGGAATAGCCATTGTTAACCTAAGGCTTTTACCCGGAAGGCTTCCCTATTAAAACAATGGATTAGGAGCAGGGAATTTATACTTTAGCGGCCTATACCAGTATTCCCTACCTAATATAATAAAATGGAAGGATAAGTTAAAACTTGAGCCCATTCAATGGCAAAAAAAAACCTGTCCAGTAACCGGAGATACTGGACAGGTTTCACAAAAAGCAAACAAGTTGTGCTCGTTAACGCTTAATAATTTGCTGGGTTTTAATTAATTTATTGCCTTCCTTGATGCGAAGGAAATAAACCCCTTGATCCAAATTTTCGAGCCCAAGTGAGGTTTTGTTGCCGTTCTTGACCTCATTGGCTTCATAGGTCTTTAAAACCCGGCCATTTTGATCCATCAAATCCACTGAAATAGCTTTTGCTTGACGGTTTTCCCATTCAATGTAAACATTATCCTTAGCCGGATTGGGGTAAATCTTTAACCCTTTAGCCTCAGGAGTTAAGATTCCTCCGGCTTGGCTAACGGGTAATTGAATGACATTGCCTCCTGTTGTCGCCACAAAAAGGCCAAAAGAAGGACCATCATTATTGGCGGCTGTATCCAGGAAGCCGGAGGCAAGCACCGTTATGGCTTCTCCTTCGAGGTTCTCATCGGATAATGGGGCATTGAATTCTTCAACGGTTTCTTCGTTTTCTACATCTTCTATGCCCAAAATGTAGTTGTCCGTCATGGCTTGCACGTAATCCGAGAAGGAACCGTATCCAAGGCTATCCACCAATGTTGCCTCGAGTTTTTTGTTTTCATTGACATTTACCTCTCCGGCATCCAGAGCGCCATGGTGAACAAGGATATCGGTTTCACCGGAATTCTTAGCATCCTTTCTGGCCATGGTTTTAACATCCAGGTTAAAAGGCTTATCATCCTGGTAATTACCGGCATTTACTACACCACTGGCCACAGCAATATAATTCCCGGACGTGGATAGAGACAAATCAAAACTATCCACATAGTTTTGTCCATTACCGGGGGCTATACCAATTTCTTTGGTACCAGCCGGCAGGGAAACAAAGGATGTGGCTTTGCGGAATTTAAGATCATCCAATAGCTTTTCGTCATCTACATAAACATCCACTGGATCAGCCGCAGCATCCGGTGAATTGTGTATAATCTGGAGTTCCGTGGAGTCCTGAGGCAATGCGACCATTTTGCCACCACTTGGCGGTGCTACAAATAAGCCAAACTGAGGACCACTGTTATTGCCGGTTGTGTCAAGGAAACCTGACGCAACTACCGTTAACGCAGAATCTTGAAGTCCTGCAGTAGATAAAAGCGTCTTATAAGCAGCCACTACGTTACCACTTGCAGAAGCCTTTACCTCGGCCACATAATCTGCGGTGGGGTTGGACAAATAGCCTTCAAAATTTGAATAACTCAAACCGTTAACAATATTGCCACCAATGACGCTGGTTTCAGCAATGTCTACAGATGGTGCGTCAGGAGAACCATGATGAACAAGTAAGTCAGTATTACCACTTGTCCCGGCTGATTTACGTGCCATCGATTTTAAATCAAGGCTTAGGGGTTGATTATCTTCATAGACTCCTTGCTGGACAACTCCATTTACTACCGCAATGTATTGGGTATCCGCTTTCAAATTGGGATCAAAGCTTTTAACAATTTGAGCGGTACCGCTGGGTGCTATGCCAATATTGACCAGACCGGACGGTACCTGAGCAAAACCGGTGGCTTCCCGAAAAGCCAGGTCTTGTATGGCACGCTCTCCGTTTACGAATACATCCACCGTATCAGCAGCTACATCAGGAGCGTTGTGAATAACCTGGGCTTCGGCAGTTTTCCTTGGTAGCTCTACAAGTTGCCCGCCGCTGGCTGGGGCGGCATAAAGGCCAAAGCCCGATGCCAAATTGTTATTAGAGGGATCTAAGAAACCAGAGGCTACAACCGTCACTGCGGAGCCATTAAAATTGGAAAGGGGTGCCGTAAAACTGGCTACCGTCTGGTTATTATTCTGCGTTTCTACATTGATTGCTACAGAGCCTGCCGGGGCACCCAAATACCCATCAAAATCAGTGTAAGAAAGATCATCTGAAAGGATGCCGAGACTCGGATTGGTAATATCTACTGTGGGTGCATCAAGTGAACCATGATGCACAAGTACATCAACATCGCTGCTTGTCTGAGAGGATTGACGGGCATTGGCCCTTAAATCCAGGCTCAGGGGCTGATCATCCTGGAAATTTCCGGATTGCACAACACCATTAACAACAGCTAAGTATTGCGTATCTACTTTCAAATTGGGATTAAAACCCTTAACAATTTGAGAAGTACCGCTGGGGGCTATACCAATATTGACCAAACCAGCCGGTATTTGTGCAAAACCGGTGGCCTCGTGAAACGCCAGTTCTTGTATGGCACGCTCTCCGTTTACGAATACATCCACCGTATCAGCAGCTACATCAGGAGCGTTGTGAATAACCTGGGCTTCGGCAGTTTTCCTTGGTAATTCGATAAGGGGGCCTCCGCTTGGTTTGGCCGCGTAAAGACCAAAACCAGGACCCAGATTATTTTTAGAAGGATCCAGGAAACCTGAAGCCACTACTGTAAGCGCTGAATCCCCAAAAGAGGAAAGTGGCGCAGTAAAGCTACCCACTGTGACCGCATTATTTTGCGTTTCCACATTGATCGTGTACTGACCCGGTGAAACGCTTAAATACCCATCAAAACTACCGTAGGTAAGATCATCAGAAATTGTTCCAAGACTGGGATTGGTAATATCAACCGTAGGAGCATCCGTCACGCCGTGATGGACCAAAAGGTCAACATCGCCTGAATTGTTGGATTGCTGCCTGGCACTACCCTTCACAGCCAAACTCAATGTGGAATCGGGGTCATATTTAGCCGTTTGATTAATTCCGTTGACTACAGCAATATACTGGTCATTGGAATTCAAAGTGACCTGGAAGTTTTTAATAGGACTGGAAGCACCATTCGGGGCAATACCTATATTAATTTGTGATCCGGCTGGTAAATTAGTAAAAGGCGTGGCTTCCCGAAAAGCCAAATTCTTAATGGCTCTGTTACCATTGATAAACACATCAACAGTATCAGCTGCGACATCCGGGGAATTGTGAATTACCTGGACAGGGGCCGTTTGGGCTTTTAACTGGCCACTGGCAAGAAATCCCAATGTAATTAATAACATTGTTAGTTTTTTCATAATAATTAAGTTTTAGTTCTACAAATTCACAACCAAACACAAATGGTTTGAAGTTTTGTTCACTCTTTCTTAAAAAAATTTTGGAAAGGACTTACATGATCAAAAAAGGATAATAATGACCCTTTTTATTAAAAACACTTCCAAAAAACTTTAAAAAGGACGCTTTCCTTTAAGCTTATTGGATTATATGCTTACATAGTCAAGGATTTTACCTCCCTTTGTTTAGCATCATTTTGTATTCAATACCGGAAAAGTTAGAACGCCTTAGATTTGTTTTTTTTCAGAGGTTTTAGTTGGTTTGTTATGGAATCAGGATAACTTATAAAGCATTTTATGAATCAAGCAGGTACAGGGACTACTCCTATTCAGTATAAAAAGCGAAAAAAGCTCGGTTGGGCTCGATGGTTATTATTTTTAATTGGTAAGCCCATCAAAGTAAAAGAAAGCGTGCTCCACACCACTCCCTGGCTTACCCGGAGCATGATCGGAATCATAAGTCTGGTTTCCATCCTGGCCTGGTTTGGGCCGGAGAGCGAATTTTTATTCAATGCCTTTACTTTTTACCCGGATGCCACAGGTACCCAATATTTTGTAGGCATGGTTAGTTGTGCTTTCCTCCACGGGGGATGGGGCCATTTATTTGGCAACATGTATTTCCTGTGGCTGTTTGGAAGGAATGTAGAATGCAGATTCGGACGAAGGCGCATGGTGGGGCTTTTTCTCATTTCAACTGCTTTAGGCGCGTTTTTGCATGGGACCTTATCAACCGCCCCTTTGGTTGGTGCCAGCGGCGGTATTTTTGGGATTTTAGTAATGTATGCCCTACTATTCCCCAAAGCCCGGATCCTTTGGGTGCCTTTCCTGGGCTTCTTTTTACGGTTACTGGCCTTAAGGACTGAAAAAATGATTGGCAAAAGGTTTCTGAGGGAAGGGTTGCCGATTCAGTTTTTCTTGATTCTTTACCTCCTCTTACAAGTGCTCCTGCTTTACCAGCAGCTTTTTGAGGACGGGAATGTTTCAGCCCTGGGCCATTTAGGAGGTGGGTTAGCCGGTTTGGTCATTTTCATGGGTTGGAAATACAAATGGTTACCGTAAGAGCAAAAGCAAAAATTCTTTATTTCCTTATTGAGTAGCTTCTGTTTCATTGGTTAAGTAAAAAAATGGGCCTTAGGAGCCCAATCCACCGAATTGCCATAACCACCGAAAAAAGGTAATTTTGCCTGACGCCAAATAAGCCGTTATGGAACTGAATTACAAGAGCTACGGTGAGGGAGAACCTGTCATTATTTTACACGGGCTATTAGGCAGTTTGGATAACTGGCATTCTATAGCCCGGAAACTTGCTGCTAATTACCGGGTTTTTCTGCTGGATCAACGCAACCACGGGAAATCACCCCACGCAGACAAAATGGATTATCCTTCCATGGCTGAAGATGTTTTTGCTTTTATGCAAGCGCAAAACATTCCTTCGGCTTACTTTGCCGGTCATTCCATGGGTGGAAAAACCGCAATGACTCTGGCCCTGAAATACCCGGAAAGCGTGGATAAACTGGTATCAATTGATATGCCTCCCAAACAAAATTCACCGGGTCATGAAACCATTTTTCAAGCGCTTAATGCGATGGATTTAAGCAAAGTAGAAAAAAGGCGTGATGCCGATGAGCAGCTGAAGCAATACATCCCGGATTTTGGTATAAGGCAATTTTTGTTGAAAAACCTGGAAAGGGGGCCAAAAGGAGGTTACCAATGGAAGATGAACCTTAAGGCCATTGAAAATGCTTACCCCAATATTTTAGAGGGTGTTACCGCAGAAAAGCCCTGTGAGAAACCCACCTTGTTTATTCGAGGGGAGAAATCAGATTACATAAAAAGTTCAGAATTAGGGGACTACCAAAAATTATTTCCCAGGGCGAGGTTAGAAACCATCGAGGAAGCGGGTCATTGGGTACATGCGGAAGCACCCGAAGCTTTTATCCAATCTATTATCCAATTTTTCTCCGATCAGTAAAAGCCCGTGCATATCACTACTTCATATCCCTATTTGGATGCCACTTGGTTTTTGAGCTTTTCCAAAACATAGTAAACGGCAGGACATTGAGCGTAATTATTAGCCGCCACGTTCAGGTGTTTGTGCATTTTTCGGTGATTGGTATGCGGAAAATTAGCGCAAGCTTCCGGCCGGTCTTCATAGACCATGCACTTGTTATCCGCCATTAGAAAAGGACAGGGCTTTTGATTCATGATGTAATCACCATCTTCATCCTTTTTTAGGTATCTGTCGATGAAGGCATTGGAAGAGATTTTCAAAACCTTGGCAATGCGATTGATATCCCTTTCTTTAACCCTTGGGCTCATGGTTTTGCAACAATTGGCACATTGTAAGCAATCTATATGGGTAAAAGCTTCCTCATGGGCAGCTTTAAATTGCTGATCCAGATTCCGGGGAACTTTTTTCCGCAGCTTCTTCAGGAATTGCTTTGTTTCCTTACTTTTTTCCTGTGCTTTTTGAAGGTATTTCTGGTAAGCAGGGTTCATTGATCTGGCTTTTGTAACACTTCAGGAAATGGCTGTTGAATTATTATTCATGCCCGATAAATCATCTGTTTGGCCATCGGAAACGGGCTAAAAATTTATAAATTACAGCATGTCAAATATCAATTTCCGGTCCAATGGATTGGCCTCCATAACCCGGATTTTCACATCGTCCCCCAGCTGATAGGTCCGGCCATAATTGACCCCTCTTACAAGGTAATTGTTGTCATCAAACTCATAATAATCATCGATCAGGTTTTCAAGCGGAATTTTTCCCTCACATTTGTTCTCCGGAATTTCCACAAACAAAATTTTATTAGACACTCCGGAAACCAAGCCCTTGAATTCTTCCCCTATATGATCAGCCATGTACTCAACCTGTTTGTACTTCACGGAAGCCCTTTCAGCGTCCTCGGCCCGGATCTCCATTTCAGAGGAATGCTTACACTGCTTTTCGATCTCTGATTGCTTTGGTTCCGGACCTTCACCCGTTAAATAATGTTGAAGTAACCGGTGGGCTATTACATCCGGATAACGCCTGATGGGTGAGGTGAAATGGGTATAATAATCAAAGGACAAGCCATAATGACTTCCCTGCTTGGTAGTGTAAAAGGCCTTCGACATGGTACGGAGGGCCAGGGATTCCAACATATTTTGCTCAGGTCTGCCTTCCACCTTGTCCAGCAATTTATTGAAGGAAGCGGATATGGCTTCAGGATCCTTGGTGTCAAACTCATAACCAAAACTGCGAGCAATCTTAACGAAATTTTCGAGCTTGTCGTCCGGCGGAGATTCATGAACACGATAGACAAATGGCATTTCCTGGAAACTTTCCTGCCTGGAAAAAATGAACTCTGCCACTTTACGATTTGCAAGCAACATGAAATCCTCTATCAGGAAATGAGCATCCTGGCGGATTTTTTTAATGATGCCCACGGGATGATGATTTTCATCCATCTCAAATTCTACTTCTTCGGTTTCAAAAGATATGGCTCCTTCTTCAAATCGCCTTTTTCGAAGTTTTTTAGCCAAATCCCTTAAAGTGCCTAATTCCTTTGAAAAGGAGTCATCCCCGGTATCCATGCTTTTCTGTGCCTCTTCATAATCAAACCTTTTATCAGAATTGATAAGGGTTTTACCAAACCACTCTTCCTTGACATGGGCTTCTTCGTCAAGCTGAAAAACCGCAGAAAAGGCTAACTTATCTTCTTCAGGCCGCAGAGAGCACAATTGGTTGGAAAGCTTTTCCGGTAACATGGGAATGACCCTGTCCACCAAATATACGGATGTGGCTCGCTTGTAGGCTTCCTGGTCCAATTCTGACCCCGGTTTAACATAATGCGTTACATCGGCAATATGAATGCCTACCTCCCATAGCCCATTGTCCAACTTCCGGATAGACAAGGCATCATCAAAATCCTTGGCATCTTTGGGGTCAATGGTAAAGGTGGTCACATCCCGGAAATCCTTTCGCTTTTCTTCTTCTTCCCTGGGAATGCTATCCGAGATGCCTTCTGCTTCTTGTTCAACAGCTTTTGGAAAAGACGTAGGCAATTGAAATTCCTCAATAATGGCTTCCATTTCAGTTTTATGGTCACCGGCCTCACCCAGGATTTTCAAAACTTTCCCAAAAGGACTCTTGGCATCGATAGGCCAGTCAGTCATTTCCACCACAACTTTTTGGCCATTTTTGCCTCCATTAAGGGATTTTAAGGGGATAAAAATATCCACATCCATTTTTGGGTTGTCCGGAACCAGAAAAGCAAATTTTTCTGAAAGCTCCAGTGTCCCCACAAATTCATTCTTATAACGCTCTATCACCTCAAGGATCTCTCCCTCCGGTCGTCCTCCCTTACGCTTTCCTTTGTGTAGCCTGATTTTTACCAGATCCCCATTCAGGGCATTTGCGGTTTTATTGGGCGGGATAAAAACGTCTTCTTCCTGTTCCTCCAGGGTTACAAAGCCAAAGCCTTTTCCGCTCATATCCACACGACCAGTATATTCTTCCTTTTGGGCAAGATGTTTATATTTCCCTGGCTTGGTTTCCTGAATATAACCATCTAAATAAAGCTCTTCCAGCACTTTTAAGAGCTTCTCCTTTTCCTTTTTGGTATCTAATTCGAGGTGAGCGGCTAATTGCTTATGGTTAAAGCCTTTTCCGGTCTGATTTTTCAAGTAATCCTTTACGGCTTTTTTAATGGCTTTTTTCTTTTTATTGGGATTGGCTTTTTTATCCTTCTTGGAATTTGGCATATGGGTTTAATAGGTTTTCAAGCTTAAGCTATTCAAAATTTTCAATAACCAAATGATTAGGTTCAGCATTGCAATTTTACAAAAGGTTAAAAGGATTATTTCTCTTTGGGCAATGTCTCGTGGCTAAAAAAACAGCCTTTCAATTCTCCACTGGCTCATTCTTTTCCCTGTTCAGCGTTCCTTTATCCGTTTCCGGCTTTGTTTCGTCAGGATTTTCTTCTTCATCTTTACCTGGCTCCCCTTCGTTTGCTTTATTTGCTTGTTTGGCTTTTTCATTGGATCCTTTACCACTACGGCTAAAAAATTCCTCCCAGCTATCAAACTCTTTCTTCCAAAGAATGCCTCCACCATGGGTTTGGATATTTTCATTCAAAACAGGGTTGCTATTATTCCGGCTAAAGGCTTTTATTCGTATTTTCCCCTCCTTAGTAAGTTTATAACTCACCTCCACATTTCCTTCAGAACTTTCCATATCCATACTACCGCTGATCTCCACACGGTCATTAAACAAGGTGGTACTCAAAGCCACTTCCAATTCTTGTTCAGAAAGCCCACCTTTAGTAGTTTTATTGCGGCCCTGATAATTAATGCCCAGTTTAACATCCTCCAGGTATTTAATATCTTCTGAAAATTGAGAGACCCAGTAAGTCAACTGGTTAGAAATCAAATCCCCGACCAGAGAATTGCTACTGGACTCAAGAGCCTGTCCTGCTCCTAAACCTGTACCTGATTGAACGGAATAAAAACGGTTCATAACCAGCAAGCTAACGACCTGTTGATTCAAGGCTTGCTCATCATTTTTGATCTTTTTCACCTGTGATGTCAGGGTACTGATTTCCCCGGAGCGGTTGTCTTCCAGGTTAAGAATCTGAAAATCCAAATCAATGGAGGGTGAAAAAAGAGAGCCTGTTAAAAACAATTGTGCTTCAACGGGCACTTTTCCTCTATACCCGCTGGACTGATCCTGCCTTCGGCTTTCCGGTATTAAAGGGGCCGGAGAGGCCTGAACCTTATAAGCCGCTTCTATATCCATCTTGGCTTCATAGGGATTCCCATTCCACTTAATGGTTCCCCCTTCTTTTAATTTGAAACGTTTTTTAATGATATCAAAGGCTGTAAATAAATAATCTCCTTGGTTGATGGTATACCCACCATACATGTTAAAACCGCCCGCGGAAGTAATATCCATCTGTATATTACCACTTCCCCTACCTTTCAAAACATCACCGGCTTTGGGATCAAAAATAATCCGAACCAGGGCATCCGGGGTAATATCCATTTCTATATTCAGGTTAATCCCGCCAAAATCCACTTCATATCGCTCTTTAAAATAGGACTTCTTGTTAACGAATCGAATAAATTCATGGCCCGAGTACTCACCTTCATCAGATACCGGAAGGTTAACCACCGTATTTTTTTCGGATTTTAATTGCATGTCAATGGTTATATCGTCCAAAGGACCGGTAAAATTCACATAGCCGCTTGCATAGGCCTTTCCGTAGTATATTTCATTGTCTTCTTTGGTGGTGTTTAAAGCCTTGAAGTTATTTGCGTTAATGTCAATGTCCAGGTTAAAATCATCGAACATTTGATGGCGAATGACGCCATTGGCTACAGCAAGGTTTTGATTGGTATCTTTTAGTTTCAAATTTTCCAATGGAATCCTGGACTCGTTAAAAGTCAATTCGTGGTCAAAATGATACCTTGTCTGCAAGTAATTCACAATCAAGGAAGCATTGTTAAAATCTACCTTACCATTGATTCTGGGCTCCTCGAACGTGCCTTTAACGTTAAAGCCTGAAACAAAGGTCCCTTTCAAATCGGAAATATATTCATCCACCAGTCCCTCTAAATGCTTTAGCTTGGTTTCCTTGAAATCCACGGCTAAATTTAGGTTTTGCGCCTCATTGAAGCTGATATAACCTTTCAAACTCATGAGGTTTTTTTGTGCCTCATTGCTGATGCCGGCTTCAACATTGATATTTCGGGTATCAGGATTATAGTGGGTATTTAAGTTTAAACGGCCTAAATTTTCGTCAGCCGCCTTAAACGGAGAAGCCATAAGGGCAGAATTGAAATGGGGATTTTCCAGCAGGTCGTAAAGCATTACCTGACCATTTAAAGTGCCCGAATACTCTTTATATTTGGGAAAGATGTTTTTAGTGATAGCCCCCAATTCCACTTGATCAAACAATACCCTTAAGGGCTTGCCCTTACCCGTTCCGGCTTCGCCGGTTACCAATAACCTTTGTTCATCATGCTTCAACGTAAGAAGCGGCACTTTAATCCTATCATCATAAAAATATTGGATTTTTTTCGAATTAAATGCCCAGGTAGAGTCATTGGCCACCACTTTAGAATTATAAAACCTCCCGGTAATTTTTTCCTTGTCTGCCATCATTTTACCCTTCAAGGTGGCTTTTTGATCCGTACGTGAAAGCCCGATGTTAAACTGCAAACTGTCATTCTTTCCTCTGAGCAGATTAATGTTACTATTGGAAAGCACGAGGCTATCGGATTTTGCCAGCTTTTCGAAGTCCGTTTTAATGAAAATGGATTCCTCGCTTCCCGAACCCTGTATATTCAAGTCATTCAAATACCAGTCTTTGTAATAAAGCACAGGAACATTCCCGTTTACCGTTAAATCCCCGGTTTCAGTATTGATTTGGCCGGCCAATTTTGTGTCATCTGCCAGTACAAGGTCGGTTTCCATTAACTCCATTAAAAAAGAAGCATTCTTGATGTGAACCTGGTATAATAAATTTTCATTAACGGGCCTTATCGTATCACCCGGAACCAGCTTTTCATTCACCAATCTTTTCATGGTCATTTTACCAATGTTATCCAGGGAAGTTAAATTGTATTCGCCCTCAAGGGAGACTGAAGCAATGTCCGATTTCAGGTTTAATTGCTTACGAGGTTTATGCCCCGAATTAATGACAGAGGTAAGCAATAAGCTATCAAACTTCAGCTTCCTGTCAGTCAAGGTAAAGCGAGTGTTTTTAAGCCGGGCTTTTCCTTCAATGTCATCCGGATTGCTGGCTTTGAAATTCATGTTGATCCTTGAGTCCACGAGCAAAGGATTTTCAACTAGGTTTAAAGCCTTGAAATCGGCATCATTCAAATCGGCTTTAAAATCAAACTCGGGTTTGGTTTTACCCATATTAACCGTTCCCTGAAAGTTTAACCCTACATTGGGATCATTCATAACCAGTTTACCCTCGAATAACCCTTTGGTGAATTCACCCTCTACCGCTATATTGGAATAATCATAACCTTTAAAATGAACCCGGGATGCATTCGCATTTAATTTTGCCCTTAGGTGACTAAGTGTTAAACCCTGGCCATTTATATTGCCTTCAAAACTGGTTTTGCCTAATAATGGCTCATCCAGTAATTTACCCACATTAAAATTGTTCAAAATCAATTTACCGGAATAGGAGGCTTCGGCATTGTTTGTCGGATCTTTCAGATTGATGTCTGTTTGAAAGCGTCCGAGATCAGTATTAAAATCCCCGTAAGCCACAAAATCCGATGCAAAACCAATAAATTCACCTTTAAATTCTATGAGGCCTAATTGTTTGAAGTTAAGGGGCATTTTAATATCCGGGAATAAATACTTAAAATCCTTGGTTTGAAAACGGGCTTCATTACACTTTAAATCCCAAAAAGTTTCTTGAATGTCCGGCAACCCGTTTATGCTAAAATCCCCTTCAAAAAAGGTTTTCTCACCAAATTGAATATGAAAATCTTTACTGTCAAAATCTGATACTTTTCCGATCACATTCCCCGAAAAATTAATTTTTTTATCAATCCGCTGAATCTCGGTTGTGAGGAAAGACAAATCATACAAGGAAACCCGGGAATCTTTAAACCGTGTAATTAACTTTACTTCGCTAACGAAATCATTCAAATCACTTTTTCGGTCATATTCCATCGTCACTTGCTCCTTAACTTCGGAATAGGGTGTTTTGAGATAAAGATCCTGAAAACTTAAGGTGGAATTGTCAAAAGTCAAATCCGCCCTCATCTCATCCACTTTAAAACCACTGGTCTCGACAAACTGAAGATGATTGATTTCCGTGGAGAGTTTTCCCTGGATTAACTGAAAATAATCTGCCCGGCCATTTATCTTATTCACATTTAAGTAATGAAAATCTATTTTGTCGCTTTTTTCACGGGGTTCATGAAGATTTTGATGCACAAATTTACCATTGGTAATCTGAGCCCCGTTGAACAATACCCGGTATATACCATCTTCATCATCATCATCCTGAATATTGTTAAGGATATATTCATAGTTATAAAGGGAATCACCAGGGTATTTACGCCCGTAAAGGCGGGGCTTTTTTAAATTAATATTGGCAAATATCAGGCTTTTAATTTTAAAACTGTAAAGGCTGAATTTGAGATCAACCTGGTTAGCCACTAACAGGGTATCCCCCATGTGATCATAAATAACCGGCTTATGAAATTCTAAGTCCCTCGGGAAAGCAGCTTTAACGGACTCAATGTTTAAATCGGTATCCAATTTACGCTCTAAAAAACTATTCGTTTTACTGGTTAGCCATTTTTCCCCTGAATCGCTTTTCAGGTAAAGCATCAATCCCAGGAAACCAATAGATAACAAGACAAAAAGCCCTAAAAGAATAGAGCCACCAATTGTTATTATTTTTCGATAAACACGTTGCATTCTTAATTCAATCAACAAAAATCAAGCGAAAATCCTTTACAAAAGTTGAAAATTTTAATAAAAAACTGACCGCCAAATATTTGACTATAACGTTCTATCCCAATGCCAAATTTAACCATTATTTAAATCTTTAGAAACGAAAAATCCTCCAAAATGGCTATAACATCAATTTTAGGGACACGTTTTTAAGAAGTTTTGATTGGGTAATAAAACACCTGTTTAAGTTGGGAACCTG
>CAZJWK010000060.1:0-16585 GCA_964549595.1 uncultured Sphingobacteriales bacterium
CCATCGACCTTCTGCTTGTAAGGCAGATGCTCTAAACCAACTGAGCTAAGTGCCCAAATTAGCGAGGCAAAATTAAAAGTTTCCGCTAAAACAGCCCAAACCCATAAGCCTTAATTTTGCAGCACAAAAAAATCATCATTAAACCCCTTTTAGCCAATATTTTAGCCATTTGTGCGTTCATAAAGGCGGAATCTTTTCAGGCAAATTTGGCTTTGTCTTGGTATAAAGGTAAGTTCGGGTAACTTTTAAGGCTATGCGGTTTTTCAAACGTACGGTTTTCTTATTGCTTTTAATCGCAGTATTGGCGGCTTCTGCCAGCTTTCTCTTTATCCAGGTCTATGGGAGCCAGATTAAGGAAAGCGCCATTTCCTACCTCAACCAACAGCTAAATACGGAAGTCCAGACGGAATCCATCGATGTGGCCATTTGGAAAACCTTCCCCATGGTTTCGGTCAATTTTACCAACGTGCGTGTGAAGGAAAGCCTGCCCAACAGCCAGGAAAACCTCGCCTTGTTCAAGCGGGTTTACTTAGCTTTTGACGCCTGGCAGATCATTCAGGGCCATTATGTGATTGAGGAGATCCTTCTTGAGCAAGGGAAGATCAACATGGCGGTAAAATCAGATTATACCCGTAACTTCCGCATCTTCAAAACCACCGATAAATCCCAAAAAAGTGACCTCACACTGGATCTGGAAAACATTACCTTTGAGAATGTCGAATTCAAATACCAGAATCATCCCCAACAGGAAACTTTCAAATCCTACTTTGAAGAGGCCACTTTCAGCGGACGGTTCAAAGATGAGACCTTCACCCTGGATGCACGGGCCAATGCAATGATAGAAGCATTCCAGCTGGAAGAAAGGGTTTATGTAAAGGACAAGCCCGCTAAGCTTAGTTGCCAATTCAAAGTGGACAAGGAGAAAGGCGTTTACACTGTTAAGGAGGGCAACCTCCGAATGGCCGGTGCCCAATTCAAGATCTCCGGCCGGATCAAAAACCAGGAAAAGGGACCGAAACTGGATATCACCATTGAAGGGCGGAAAAACCGGCTACGGACTTTATTGGCTTTGGTCCCGGAGGCTTACCGGGAAAAATTTGCTTCCTATTACGGCAAGGGGAATTTTTACTTCGAAACCCGATTAAAGGGCGTGGTGAATGCCAGAAAAAATCCCCTTGTGGACATTGAGTTCGGAATAGAGGACGGCACTATCCGTAAAGAAGGCGTCAGCGAAAAATTAAAGCAGGTAAACCTTGAGGGGAGCCTAACCAACGGAGGCCAAAAAGGAATGGTAACAACCCTGCTTAAAATTAAGGCCCTGAAAGCAACCCTCAACGGAAGGGAAATAAAGGGCAGCATGAGCCTGAATAACTTCACGGACCCTTACCTCAACGTTAAGGTGAAAAGCAATGTAAAACTGGCCGATGTGGAAAAATTCATACCCCAGGAAGATCTGTCTAAATTAAACGGCAATTTGTTCCTGGATGCCGCCTTTGCCGGCCGGATCAATCACCTGCAATCAGTTGAAACAGTGGCAAAAACCAATCTTAGCGGGGATATGTCCTTAAGAAAAGTGAATGTCAAATCAAAAAGCCAGGGCATTCATTACAGGGATTTGAACGGCAATTTCCGTTTTAATGGCAATGACCTCCAGGTTAACGATTTTACCGGTTATGTGGATGAAAGCAATTTCAGGCTGAACGGCCGCTTTAAGAACCTGGCCTCCTTCCTGTTTATAGAAGGCAGGAAATTGACGATTGATGCCGACTTTAAAAGCAAGCACATTAACCTCAAGCCTTTGCTGACCACAGAATACAGCAAAGCTTCCCAGGATAGTGTAATCACCTTCGCCCTACCCGATTACCTGGTTTTAGCCATGCGGTTCCAATGTGAGGAAGTCAATTACGAAAACTTTCATGCCGAGGGTGTGAAAGGCAAGGTTCACTACAAGAATGAAAAGCTGCGGCTAAAGGGCCTTAATTTCCGGACGATGAAGGGGAATATGGCGCTATCCGGAAATTTTTCCAGCAGTGACAATGGCAACCTGAAGGCCAATCTGAAGGCCAGGGGGAGTAACATTGCCATCAACAAACTTTTTTACCAAATGGATAACTTCGGACAGAAGGAATTGACGAACGAGCACCTAAAGGGCAACCTGAATACCGAAATTACGCTTGAAGCCATGTGGGACCAACATTTGAACCCCCTTTATGACAAATTAGACGTACAATCCAGGGTTACCATTAGTGAAGGGGAGTTAAATAATTTTGCTCCTATCATGAAATTGTCCGGCGTGATAGATGTGGACGCTCTGAAAAACCTGGACTTTAACAACATGGAAAACACGATTGTGATTAAAGACCGTGAAGTCCGCATTCCGGAAATGCGGATTAAGTCCAATGCTTTTACTATGGATTTTTCAGGGGTTCACCGATTCAATAACCAGATTAATTACCACATGCGGATAAACCTCTCTGAAGTGCTTTTCGGTGATAAAAAAGACGAGGATACTGAATTCGGAAGGGTTGTGCATGAAGACAACGGCCAGATGAACTTGTTTGTTAAAATGACCGGGCCGGCCAATGACCCTGACATTAATTTCGACCGGAAAGCCGTGGCCCAAAAAATGAAAAAGGATTTACAAAAAGAGAGCGAGGAATTGGAGCAAGCCCTGGACAAGGAAAAACAAACCGATTCTGATAAGGACGAATACCAGTTGAAATGGGATGATGAATAATCCCCAAAACCCGCCTTAATTAAAATTTATGTTTCGGAAGAAAACGATCTGGAAAGTAGCATTGCTCGTGACGGCACTGGGGATTAGTGTGGCTTCTCTGCTTTACACCAATAACCTGGCGGACCGCTTGATGAAAGCGGAAAAAAAGAAGGTCCGCCTATGGGCTGAGGCCCAGAAAAGGCTTGGTAAGACCGATAATCCCGGCTTCCTTCTGAGGGTAGTGCAGGAAAATGAGACCGTTCCGGTCATCCTTGTCGGTGAAGACGGTAAAATTCAGTCCTCCAAAAATATGCGGGAAACCGGTGAAACTTACCTGCGGGAAGAACTAAAAGAAATGAAAAGGGCCAATGACCCCATTGTTATTGAAGACAAGTTTGGCAATAAAAGTTATGTGTATTACAAGGAATCCGTATTGGTAACCCAATTGAGGTATTTCCCTTATGTGCAGCTTTTAATTATTGCCCTGTTTTTTGGCGTGGCCTATTTTGCTTTCAGTGCTTCCCGGAAATATGAGCAAAACAAGGTATGGGTGGGTCTGGCCAAAGAAACGGCCCATCAGCTTGGCACTCCGCTTTCTTCCCTAATGGGATGGATCTCCTACCTGAAAACCACCAATTCCGTCAAAGATACTACCATTCAGGAACTGGAAAAGGATGTGGAGCGATTGCAGGTCATTACGGACCGTTTTTCAAAAATCGGTTCATCCACGCATTTATTGCGGGAGAACGTTTACCAGCGTGTCCAGGAAACCGTCAATTACTGCCGTTCCCGGTTTACAGATAAGGTGACGATAACCATTGACGAGGAATCAAACCGTTACCTCAAAGCCAAGCTCAATCCATCCCTCTTCGACTGGGTCATTGAAAACCTGGTCAAAAATGCCATTGATGCCATTCATAAAACCGGCAATATTCACTTTTACATCCATGAACAAAGTACATATGCTGTAATCGATATAGCCGACACAGGAAAAGGCTTAAGCCGGTCGGATTTCAACAACATTTTCGAACCGGGTTATTCTACCCGTAAGCGGGGGTGGGGCCTTGGGCTTTCATTATCCAAGCGGATTATCGAACAATATCACAAAGGGCAGATTTTCGTGAAATCCTCAGAGTTCAATAAGGGCACTACCTTCCGGATTAAATTGATGAAATAGGGCGTTTTGGGCTTTGTGGTATAACTTCGTTGATGACAAGAAAAGAGGCCATACACTGGCATTAGACCATAAGACATTAGATACGAGACAAAAGATATAAGATTCAGGTCACCGGAAAAAAAGATAAAAGCTGTTAGGAATATTTTGTCTGTAAGTACGATTGGTATTGTAATTAGAGGTTCACAGCCATAATAGTATCTTATTAAAGTTTAGAATGCTAACCTTCACTGTAGCTCCTCATTGGGACAATACCGGATTTTAGCCATATCATGAGTAACCGGTTCCGTTCAATTCGGTAAATAAGTCGGCAAATCTTAAGCCTTTCCCCAACTTGGCCTTAATTTCGTGGCTTAAACACCAAATTTTTTAAATGCATGTTGCAATCCATGACAGGCTTCGGGCAGGTACAGGAAGAAACCGATGACATGATCATAACCGTGGAAATTAAATCCCTTAATAACCGTAATTTTGACGTCAACTTTAGCTTACCCAGATCGTTTAGCTATCAGGAACCTACTCTAAGGACCTACCTGAACAATCAATTAACGAGGGGTAAAATCTTTTTCTCCCTTGAGATTAAGTATACCAATCCCCAAAAATTAAAGCGAACCATCAATCATGAGCTGATACACCTCTATTACGAGGAGATCAACCAAACCGTACAATCCCTGAAGCTACAAGAGCAGGATTTCTTAAACACCATTCTGAACCTGCCGGAAGTAATGGAGCAGTCGGAAAAACCCGATAAGGAGCAACAATGGGAAAAAATTTTTCCGGTAATCGAAAAAGCCGTTCAAAAACTAAAAGCATTTCGCCGGGAAGAGGGGGCTAACCTGTACCAACAACTGGAGGATTATGGGCAAAACATTCTGCAAGGAAAAAACGTCATCTCAGAGGGGAAAGAAGAGCGGTATCAAAGGCTTCGCTCCAAAATGTACGATAACCTTTCCCAGGCCTTTGAAAACCCTGAAAAGCAAATTGATAAGAACCGCTTTGAACAGGAAGTACTCTTTTACCTGGAAAAACTGGATATCAGCGAAGAACTGGACCGCCTGGAAAGCCATTTCGATTATTATTTCCAGAGCCTTAAGGAGGATGAACCGGGCAGGCGGTTGAACTTTATTACCCAGGAAATTGGTCGTGAAATCAATACCATCGGCTCAAAAATAAACGATGCGGTCATCCAGAAGCAAGTAGTCACCATGAAAGAAAACCTGGAAAAGATTAAAGAACAGGTACAAAATATCCTTTAAGCCATGTATGGTAAACTCATTATCATTTCCGGACCATCCGGAACCGGGAAAACAACCATTGTTCACCACCTCCTGGATCAATATCCGGAACTTACTTTTTCCATCTCAGCAACCACTCGTTCCTTGCGGGAAAAGGAAAAAGAAGGCGAGGATTATTATTTCATGACGCAGAGCGAATTTGAATCCAAATTGGGCAATGAGGAATTCCTTGAATATGAGGAAGTGTATGAAGGCCTGTACTACGGTACTTTAATGAGTGAATTAGACCGTATTTGGAACAACAACCAAATTCCGGTACTCGATATCGATGTGAAAGGAGCCATCAATATCAAAAACCATTTTAAGGGGGATCCCTTGCTGATTTACATCCATCCCGGCTCCAAGGAAACCCTTCGCAAACGATTAGAGGGACGTGGTACAGAAGGCAGCACCAAAATTCAAAAAAGGCTGGAACGAGCAGAGGCCGAGTTGGCAATGGCGGATGAATTTCACCACGTTTTATACAATCACAATCTGGAAAAAACCCTGAAATCGGCCCAAAGTTTGGTGGAACAATACCTGGGAAGGACCGGGTAGGAACAGATTGAACAATAAAGCTAAATAACCATGAAAACCGGATTGTTTTTTGGTTCTTTTAATCCCATTCATGTCGGGCATTTGATATTAGCCAGCTATATGGTGGAATACACGGATTTGCAACAGGTAATGTTCGTCATTTCTCCCAAAAGCCCCTTTAAGCAAAAATCCAATTTGTTGAATGAGTATGACCGTCTGGAATTAGTACGGGTCGCTACGGAGGATGATACAAGGTTAAGTCCGACAGACATAGAATTCAAGCTTGAGCAGCCCAACTATACCGTTCATACATTGCTTCACCTGGAAGAACGCTATCCCCGTCATGAATTTGTGTTGATGATGGGCTCCGATACAGTGAATACCTTGCCTAAATGGAAAAATTACCAGGAAATCATTAGCAATTATTCCATTTACGTGTACCCGCGTCCCGAAAACCCGTTAAACCCTCCCGAGGGAGCGGATGTTCATCAATTTGATGCCCCATTGATGCGGATTTCTTCCAGCTTCATCAGAGAAACGGTAAAAGCAGGTAAATCCATAAGGTATTTGGTTCCTGATTCGGTATTGGAACGAATTGATAAATGGGGTTTTTACCAGTCAAAATGATTAAAAGCCAGATTATGAAACTCGACATTTTAGTGATCGCCTCTCACCCGGACGATGCAGAATTAGGCGCCGGAGGCACTATCCTTTCCCATACCCATCAAGGCCATAAAGTGGGAATACTGGACCTGACCGAGGGCGAGCTGGGAACCCGTGGCACCCCTGAGATTCGCAAACAAGAGGCCAAAAATGCGGCTGAACTGTTGGGCGTTTCTGTGAGGGAGAATGTAGCATTCCGGGATGGTTTTTTTGCCAATGATGAAAGCCATCAGCGGGCTTTAATCCAAAAAATCCGTCAGTACAAACCAGAATTGATCATAACCAATGCTCCCTCAGACCGTCATCCAGATCATGGAAGGGCTGCCCAATTGGTAAAAGAATCCGCCTTTTATGCAGGGCTTAGAAGGATTGAAACCCAACGGGAAGGGCAATCCCAAGAGGCGTGGCGTCCCCACATGGTTTATCATTTTATCCAGTTCTATTACCATAAACCGGACTTGGTGGTAGACATAGAACCATTCATAGAGCAAAAAATGAAAGCCCTACTGGCTTACGAATCCCAATTTTACAACCCGGATTCGAATGAACCCGAAACCATTCTCACCAGTCCGCAATTCTTTGAAACCCTAAAGGGCCGTTGGCGGGAAATGGGGGCGAATGCCCATTTGAATTTGGCAGAAGGGTTTGTGTCAGATCGGACGATTTCCGTGGATCATCTATTCCAACTTAAATACGAGGGAAAGGCCTGAGCTTATTGATTTAAGCTAATTTAAAAACCCAATATAACTATGGGCAAAAGGAGCTTTTACCGTGAATGGCTTATCCATTTGTTACTAAGGCTAAAAATCGGTTAATTTGCTTAGCAACAAAACCATTGTGCTATGATGAAACCTGATGCTTATACCAAAATCATTTTAACGGTCATTGCGGTTTGTTTAATGGCCTTGGTCATTCAAAACCTTAACCCTGTCAAAAAAGCCATGGCTGGGCAAAATCCTTCTTCGGAAAGCCATTATGCCAAGGTTCCTGTCAATGAGGATGGTACCATTGACGTTAAGATCAAACGGGACTTTTCCGAAAAGATCATGGATGTGAACATAGTGAGGGTTGCCGGAAATTCCACCCGCGAGGGCATACCCGTTAAGCCCAACCAGCATTCCTTGAATATCAATATTGAGGAAGTAGGGGGTTACCAGGTATATGGGTCGGTCCCCATAAAGAATAAATAAGTCACAAAAGTTGATTGTGCGTTATCGCTTCTTATTATGCAAAAGCATTTATTGAGCAAATCCACCTTCATACGGGGATTGCAATGTGAAAAATCGCTTTACTTATACACTTATTACAAGGATCTACGCGACCCCATCAGCGAGAATCAGCAAGCCTTATTTAACCGCGGGCATAAAGTGGGTGAGCTGGCCTGGACATTATTCCCTGATGGCATTGACGCCCGGCCGGCCAATAAATTCAATACTACCCAGGCCATCCGGAAAACGGAGAACCTCATAAAAAAAGGCACCCCCACCCTTTTTGAGCCTACCTTCCGGGCAAATCAGGTATTGGTAATGGTGGACATCTTACATCAGCAGAATGGTAAGTGGTATGCCTATGAAGTGAAAAGTTCCACTAAGGTTAATCAAAACCAGATACGGGACGCTTCATTGCAATATTATGTGTTGAAATTGGCCGGCATAGAACCCTCAGACTTTTTCATCATTTACATCAACAAACAATATCGCAGGAAAGATGCTTTAAATTTGCGGGAATTCTTTACCAAGGAATCAGTACTGAACAAAGCCCTGGAAAATCAGCCGTTCGTTGAAAAAAACATACACAAGGCCAAGTCCGTAATTGCCAAAGATACGGTTCCCGGCATTTCCATTGGTGAACATTGCACAACCCCCTATCCGTGCGATTTTATAGGCTATTGCTGGACCAATGTACCCTCAAATTCCGTTTTTGAATTAGGCTCCCTGGACAAGCAAACCAAGTTCAAACTTTTCAATGAAGGTTACCAAACAATAGCAAGTATCCCGAATAGCGAACATTACCATAAAGATGTCCGCATTCAGATTGAAACCCATAAACACCAAGAACCTTATTACCACACTCAGAATTTACGGGAATTCCTGGAAAACATTCACTATCCCGTTTGCTTTTTGGATTTTGAGGCCATAATGCCTGCCGTACCTCTATTTGAAAATACCAAACCCTACGAAAAAATTCCCTTCCAATATTCCATGCATTGTAAAAAGGAGCAAAACTCCACCACCAGCCATTTTGAATTCATTGCAGAACCCGGATCCGATCCGCGTCCCACATTTTTAAAACAACTTTTGACCGATACCCAAGGAGTAGGCTCGATAGTGGTTTTTGAAAATAACCTCGAAAAGAACATCCTTAATAAGTTCAAGGCGCTTTACCCGGAAAAGGGTAAACAAATTGATAACCGTTTGAACCGGATGGTGGATCTTAGAAACCCCTTCAAGCGCATGGATTACTACCATCCGGAGATGAATGGGAATTTTGATTTAAAAGCGATTTACAAAGCCTTAACGGGCTTAACAGGTGAAGAAGCCGAAGAAATAGAGCACGGAGGCATTGCATCGGTCATTTACGAGCATTTGTTGACGGAAACCGAGCCAGTAAAAATAGCAGAACAAAAAGAACAATTACTGGCTTACTGTAAAAGCGACACCTACGCTTTGGTAAAAATCCTGGAATCACTGGAAAAAATAGTGAAAGAATAAGCCACCGGACTAATCAGAGGCTTTCGGGGAAGCATTGGTGCCTTTGGTATCTTTTTTATTCGGCACATTGACATGTCCGTAGGGGCAATGCTTACAGCCTGAACCGCAACAATATCCCCTTTTTAAGTGATAAGCCTCCGTGAGGACCATTAATCCCTCTTCATTGAAATAGAAATCCTCCCCTTCTTTTATATCACTCATTTATCGTTTTATTTAGCGGGTTAAGCGGCTTAGGTTTTTTTCCGGCATCAAAGTTATTGCTTTTCTGCTTAACCCATGCTTAATTCCCAAAAGTGTTTTCATAAATGGCCTTCTCCAGCATTTGTTTCTGGTAAAGGTCAAAATAATACCCTTCTTTATCCATTAATTGGTCGTGATCGCCTTTTTCGGTAACCGTTCCCTTATCAAGCACAACGATGTTATCGGCATTTTTCACGGTAGAGACCCGATGACTGATAATGAAAACGGTTCTTCCCTTCATATACTCCCCCAGACGTTGAAGGATTTTGGCTTCTGTATGCGTATCAATGGCCGAAAAGCAATCATCAAGGATTAAAATCCTAGGGTTGCCGATCAAGGCCCTTGCAATGGACACTCTCTGTTTCTGACCCCCGGAAAGGGTTATACCTCTTTCCCCGAGTTTGGTTTCAAAACCTTTAGGAAATTGCAGGATATCTTTTTTCACTTCGGTAATTTCAGTAACTTCTTTCAGTACGGCGTAAATCTTTTCCTTGTCCTTAGGATTTTGCCAGGAAAAATCTTCATGGTAGCCGAAAAGCAAATTATTAGAAATGGTATCCGAGAAAAGGAAATCATCCTGGGGTACATAACCTATCTGTTTCCTGAAATGGGCAGGGTCCAACCGGGTTAAATCCACACCCTCGTATTCAATATGGCCTTCAGTGGGGTCATATAACCTTAGCAATAGGTTACTGATCGTGGTTTTACCCGACCCTGTTTTTCCGATTATACCAATTTTTTGTCCTGGTTCCACGTCCAGGTTAAAGTTTTCCAATGCTTTTATTCCGGTATCCGGATAAACAAAACCCGTATCCCTAAAAGCGACATTGCCCCAGAGTTTAATTTGTTTATTTTCCCGGGAATCAATTTCAGGTTTTTGGTTGAATAAATGATTAATTCTGGCCTGGGATGCTGCCGCCCTTTGCACTATGGAAGTCACCCAGCCAATAGAGGCAACAGGCCAGGTCAGTAGATTTACATAAATGAAAAATTCGGCAATATTTCCGGCAGTAATATTGCCTGCCATCACTTCTATACCGCCTATATAGACGGTCAAGAGGGTACTGAAACCAATTAACAAGATGATAATCGGGAAAAACAGGGAATTCACCCTTACTAATCCCATGGATTTCTGCCGGTAATCCTCACATTCTTCATTAAAATGATTGCTCACCGGTTTTTCCGAAGTGAATGCCTTAATTACCCGAATGCCTGAAAACATTTCCTGAACAAAAGTCGTGAGCCGGGATAATTGCCCCTGTATTTCAAGGCTTTTACGCTGAATTATGGAATTGACGTAGTAAATGGAGGCTGCTAAAACCGGTAAAGGCAATAGCACAAATAAGGTAAGCTTGACGTTTACCGTTAACATAATGCTTACAACCAAAATGATCAGAGACGAAAGGTTGATGGTGTACATGACTGCGGGGCCTAAATAAAGCCTGACCTTACTGACATCTTCAGTGATCCTTGCCATCAAATCCCCGGTATTATTCCTTCTGAAATAAGAAAGGGACAATTTCTGAAAATGATCGTAAATGTCATTTTTAAGGTCATACTCAATGTGCCGGGACATTACAATGATGGTTTCCCTCATCATAACCATAAAAAATCCCTTAATAAGTGCTAATGCCACTACCACTCCACCAAAGATCATCAGGATCTGCGCAAAATGGTCATAAAGGTTGGAGCGAAGGGCAAACCCTTCCGTAAGCTTATAAAGAAAAAAGTTTTCCTTTATCAGGTCAAAGGAATGCCTAACCACTTGTGCAGGAAAAACCCCGAACACATTGGAAAGCACCACAAAAAAACATCCACCGATCAAGTACCATTTATAGCGTAGAAAATATTTATTAAGGGCCTTTAAGGCTTTCATAAATTTTAAAAATTGGGCTTATTGCTCTGGAACAGGATTAGAAAAATACAAAATACCGTTTTTTACCAATGCAAAGATCCAGGTAAAAGTTTAAACACCCTTTTAACCATTAAAAAAACTTCTTAATTCCAAACAAACCGAAAATTTTGAATCGATAAAAAGAAATTTGAAAAGGATGCTTTAAAAAATAATACCGTAAACCTCTGAGATCCCATTCAATGGCTCCAAATCATGCAAGCACTGGCATAAAATACCAATTTGTCAATCTTAAATCCAATTGTTGTTACCCAAAAAAATGCTACTTTTGTAAATGTCAACTTAATGCAAAGAACTTACTCATGGAAGTTTTGAATGAAATGCAAACCGAATCGGAAAACGATCTGGTTTTTAGTGAAATCATTGAAAACCAGCATGAACAAGTGGTATTTTGTAATGACCCCCAAACAGGGTTAAAGGCCATTATTGCCATTCATGACAGCACTTTGGGTCCCGGATTAGGAGGTTGCCGGATGTATAATTATGCATCGGACCAAGATGCTCTGGTAGACGTGCTTCGCCTATCCAGGGGTATGACCTATAAAGCCTCCATTTCGGGTTTAAACCTGGGCGGTGGTAAATCCGTAATTGTTGGTGATCCCAATACACAAAAGTCAGAGGCTTTTTTTAGAAAATTCGGCCAATACATTGAGAACCAGAATGGTAAATATATAACCGCAGAAGATGTCGGAACCACCACCAAAGACATGGAGTACATCAAGATGGAAACCAACAATGTCGTAGGGTTGCCGTTAGAACATGGTGGAGGTGGGGATCCTTCCCCGGTTACGGCTTATGGGGTTTATCTGGGAATGAAGGCCGCATCCAAAGAGCTTTACGGAAAGGAGGACTTAACCCAAAAGAGGATTCTCGTTGAAGGAGTAGGTAAAGTAGGGGTTCATTTACTGGATTATCTGGCAAAAGAAAATGCCACCATTTTAGTAGCCGATATTAATCAGGATAACCTCAAAAAAGCCGTCAATGAATATGGCGCACAGGTAGTGGATACCGAAAACATTTTTGATACGGATATTGATATATATGCGCCTTGTGCTTTAGGAGCCACCCTGAATAGTGATACCATCCCAAAATTGAATGCTGAAATTGTGGCCGGGGCTGCCAACAATCAATTGGCTGACGAAGACACCCACGCCGAAATGCTTAAGGAAAACGGGGTATTATTCGCACCGGACTATTTGATCAATGCCGGGGGTTTAATCAATGTTTACACAGAATTGAACGGCTACAACGAGCGTAGGGCCATGCAACTAACAGAAAATATTTACAAGGTAAGCCAGGAATTGATTAGAAAAGCAAAGGAAGAGAATATTTCGACCAACCTGGCGGCTAATCGTATGGCTGAAGACCGGATCAATTTGATCGGAAAAATTCAAATGAACCGGTAAATAATCGTCAGGGTTATTTAATTTTTGTTAAGCGGACGCCCGAAAGAAATTATTAGTAAAGTTTGCTGTTCTTTGACAATGAGGTTAATACAAAGGCCTGTTGGTAAGTTGAATGGTTTAAAGGTTTTGTAGTTTTTATGTTAAGCAGACGGCACGTCAGGATTAAGGTTCTTCAGGCGCTTTATGCCTATTGGAACTCCAGTGGAGAACTCACCAGGGAAAATGTGGAAAGAAACCTTACCGACAGTATTTACAGGCTTTATGACCTTTATTTGTATCTATTGGTTTTCTTGAGGGAATTGGGTGTATTTGTTTCTCAGTATGACAAGGAAACCAAAGCCACTCACATTCCAGCTGCCCAGAATATTAATCATCAACTAAGGCTTTATGAAAATCCTGTCATGCAGGCGTTGCTTAAAAACAAGGCGCTGGAGGCCAAGCTGGAATGGAAGCAAATAGCCTGGAAAGGAGACAATGACCTTTTGCGCAAAACTTTTTATGACCTAAAAAACACGGATACTTACCGGGAATACATTAATTCCGGTACACCGGAAATTTTTGAGGATGCAGAAATGCTGAAATTTATCCTTAAGAATTACCCTGAACAGTTTGGAATACTCAAGCAACATTTTGAAGAACATTTTTTCAATTGGCATGATGACCAAAAAGTGGCCAAGCAAATGGTTACCAAGTCCATCAACACCATTGCAAAGGATCCGGAATCGGAAAACTTTTTGGTGCCATTTTCCGCTAATGAAGGAGAAAACCTGGATTTTGCCAAAAACCTGTTTAATAAAACCATTGATAATTCCCAGGATCTTGAGGAATTAGTCCATACGAAAACAGGAAAATATGAGCCTTCCCAGCTTTCCTCCGTGGATTTTATTGTTTTAAAAATGGGGGCCTGTGAATTTCTTCATTTTTCCACAATTCCGACCAAAGTCACTTTAAATGAATACATTGAAATTGCGAAAAACTATAGTGCCCCCAAAAGCAAGAAATTTATAAATGGCGTACTGGATAGTCTAAGAAAGGAATTGGAAAAACAAGGGAAAGTAGTCAAAACTGATCGTGGACTTTATGAAACCTGAAAAATAATAATTATGCAGTTAAAAACACTTATCATTGCGTCACTGGCTTGTTGTTATTTAATGGGTTGTCAATCGGAAACTAAAAAGGAAAACGAGGACACCAAAGGCCAAAAAGCCAAGGCCGAAAAGGACGTAAACAGTAAAGTCATTGATAATCCTGAAGGCAAGGAAAGTGAAAAAGAACAATTTCCTGAATTTGATTTTCAGAAAACAACCCATGATTTCGGAGAAGTAAAACAAGGGGAAAAAGTCACTTACACCTTTTCCTTTACCAATTCGGGAAATGCACCATTGATCATTTCCAATGCCAACCCGAGTTGTGGATGTACCGTACCCAATTATCCCCAGGATCCTATCAAACCAGGGGAAGGGGGAAAAATTGATGTTGTATTTGACAGTGAAGGAAAATCCGGGAAATTTAACAAATCAGTAACCCTGATGGCCAATACAACCGGGAAACCGAAAAAACTATTTATTAAAGGTAAAATCTTAAAAAGCAAATAAAAGTTAATACTACTATGGAAACAATCGTTTTTCTTATGACTTCACCCCAGGGAGGGGAAGGGGGTGGAAATCCCTTAGTGCAATTCCTGCCGCTTATTTTGATTGTCATTGTCATATATTTCTTTATGATTCGGCCCCAGCAGAAGAAGGCCAGGGAACAAAAAGAATTCCGGGACAATATACAAAAAGGAGACAAAGTGGTTACCATTGGGGGCATTTACGGAAAAGTCCTTGAGGTAAAAGACCAAAGTTTTGTCCTGGATGTAGGCAATAATCAAAAATTAATGGTCGAAAAATCAGCCATATCCATGGAATCCTCCCAAAACGCTCAAAAAGAAGGGAGTCAGGAAGGCTAATGGCCTTCTTACTTCCCTGAATTAGCCATGATTTAAGCCGCAAAGCACTTCCAGTTCTACTTAAAAGGAAGTGCTTTTTTTAAATTTCTTTAATTGTTTTCTAAATATTTGCTTTACATTGGTTTCCCAAACCAGTTTAAGCTAAAACCATGCGTCCGGCTTTAGCCCTGAAAATCAAACCCCAATCCAACACATTCGTTTTCATCGTTTGTACCCTGATAGCCTTGACATTTTGGTTTCTTAAATCCCTTGAACAAACCTATAAAACAGAAGTTAACTTCCCTATACAATACGAAAACTTCCCCGAGAACCGAATTCTGAAAGACTCCCTACCAGACAAAGTAAGACTGGAAATTAAAGGTTCTGGTTGGGATATTTTAAGCATTAAGACCAGTTCGGAAGTTTATCCGCTCATGATCGATTTAATCAATACCAGTGCCAATGAGCAAATCACGCTGGAACAAAACGCTTTTTTCCCGGAAGGTAAAGTCCCTGAAGACATCGAAGTCATGGATTTTTATCCGGATACGCTGAATATAGATTTTGACAAAAAAACAGAAAAAACCGTTAAGGTTAGCCTAAACGGAACAATAAATTACATGGATCACCATGGTTTGGCTGATTCCATCAAAATCCTGCCGGAAAAAGTCCATCTGGAAGGACCAAAATCCTATCTCAAAAAAATCGACTCTGTCAGCACCCGACCTTTTCAATTGGAAAACTTAAAACAAAAGATTGTTAGGACAATCCCGCTGGCAGATCCTTCATATCCTTTCGTAGAGTACAACAAAAAAGCCATCAAATTGATTGTACCCGTAGAGCAATTAACAGAAGGGCAGGTAAAGCTCCCTGTAAAATTGGATAACCCCTATTTTAACTCAAGAATAGAGCTTATTCCCAAGCAAGTAAGGGTAATTTTCCAGACTGCTTTAAGTAATTATCCTTCTATCAGCCGGAAGGATTTTCAAGCAAAAGTTTCTACCAACTTCATAACACAGGAAGAAAGACCAAATACCCTTAAAGTCCGGTTAATGAAAAAACCGGAATTTATTTATAACGTAAGAATTGAACCTTCGCGCGTGAACTACCTGCTTCAAAACGTTGAAGAGTAATCTCTTTTGCCATAATGAGAAGTTTTCGCAGATTAATTGCCCAATTGCGAGCTTTAATCTTCATTGACCATATATTGGATTTTTTGTTTTATTACTCATTTCATTCAATTTTTGAAATTTACCAATGCTCAGTCCGGAAAACCTTTTAGTCCTTAGTTTGATCATAATCTTGGCTTTCATCATAAAAGGAGTAACAGGTTTTGGTGAGAACATGGTCATGATTCCCCTATCCCTGTTTATTCTTGAATTGGAAGTGGTTTTACCTTTAACGCTTATGGTAGTGCTCGTAGCGGATGGTTATTTGCTTTATTATTTTTATTCTGAAATTGATTGGAAGGCTTTTAATCGCTTTCTTTTTCCGGCCGTTTTGGGAATTTTCCTGGGAACAATGGGGTTGCAAGCCATTGATGAAAACACCCTGGAAACCATACTCGGTGTGATCGTCATCCTTTACGCTTTATACAGTTTATTAAGAAATAATGGTCAAGGCGTAACCACAGGAAGTACAGCCCTGAATTCAGGAGCCGGATTAATGGGCGGAATCCTAAGCGGAATGTTAGGGATTGGTGGTCCACCTATTATTGCTTACCTGAATCACATTAGACTGGGAAAAAAGGCTTTCAGGGCCACATGCGTCATTACCTTTCTGAGTTTTGACCTTTTTCGCTTAGGGGCGTACACCTGGAAAGGTTATTTCTCTTTTGACACATTAATGAACGGAATAACCTTGCTCCCGGCCTTTATGATCGGCACATTCATAGGTGTCCTTATTCATAATAAACTGCCTGAAAACACCTTTCAAAAAATAATTGGGCTTTTTTTAATCATCATTGGCCTCATTCTAATGGCCTAAGAAGAAGTAGCGCCAAATCCTTTCAAAAAATGGTAT
>CAZJWK010000061.1:0-16521 GCA_964549595.1 uncultured Sphingobacteriales bacterium
TTGCACTACTGTAAACCCAATTTTCTGCTTCATCAACAAATCCAGCCTTTACCGGTTTTCATGGATATAAGTTAATCGCTGATCAATTAATTTATTGGTACTTAACTCAATTGGATGGTTATGTTGCTCCCAGAATTGAAAATCTTTATTATTTGACTTGTTTCTCCCAGCATTTTTCATCATCTCCAGTATCCAATTTTTCCTACTTTCTTGAGTGCTCTTTTCAATCATCTTTGTAATATGCCTGGCTGTAAAAGCTTTAAGGTCTCTAATTATATCCTCTAATTGGTTTAATCCCCTTGTTCTTATAATCATATGAATAGGGTTGGTCATCATACACCATGCACCTACTTCTAATCCTTTTTGTATTTGAGGAAGATAAATGCCTTCTGATTCAGGCATCTATTTCTTATTTTCTAAAATGTCAACAATACCCTGCTTGTCTAAAGCGCAAAAAATCCCGGAAGGATCCCTTTCCTCAATGCCGTGTTTTGCTTATCTTCGTTATCCTGAAAAAATCGAAACCCCATGAAAATCCTCAACAAGGACCAAATAAAAGCGGCCGATGCCCATACCATTGAGAATGAGCCAGTAAAATCCATCGATTTAATGGAGCGGGCTTCAAGGGCTTTTACCAATGCTTTTGGGGAACGTTTTCACCCGGATACACCGGTAAAAGTACTTGCCGGAAAAGGCAATAATGGCGGAGACGGCTTAGCCATTTCCCGCATGCTCTTGGACAAGGGTTACCAGGTTGCCACGTACATCGTTCAATTCACCGATAAAGCTTCTGAAGATTTTCAAACCAACAGAAACCGGCTGGAGCAATACCAGCAAGCCTACATTACAGATATTTACGAAAACAGTAATCTTCCGGAATTCAGTAACAAGGAGGTAGTCATTGATGCCATGTGGGGCAGTGGCTTAACCCGGCCGATCGAGGGTTTTGCCCGGAATATTATAAGTTCCGTTAATCAGGCCGATTGCAGAGTGGTAGCTGTTGACATGCCTTCGGGAGTTTATTGTGATGACCTCAACGAGGACGAGGCCAAGATCCAGGCAGATTACACTTTTACTTTCCAAATACCCAAACTTGCTTTCTTTTTCCCTGAAAACCAGGATTATGTGGGGGAATTCAAGGTCCTGGACATCGGCCTTGATCAAGACTTCATCAACAACCAGGATTCGCCTCACATTTTTATTACTCAAAATGAGACTAAAAATTTACTCAAAAAAAGAAAGAAATTTCAGCACAAAGGCCATTTCGGTCATGCGCTTCTTATAGCCGGGTCTTATGGTAAGATCGGGGCATCCATCATTAGCGCTGAAAGTTGCCTGAGGGCAGGAAGTGGCTTGCTGACTGTTTATACGCCGGCTTGTGGGTATTTACCGGTTCAGGCAGCTTTTCCCGAAGCAATGGTAAAAACGGATTTGAACCATGACATCATTTCGGTATTGCCGAATAGTCTACAAACCTTTGATACCGTTGGTATCGGTCCGGGAATTGGCTTAGACCAACAGACCATTGAGGCTTTCAAGGATTTATTACAAAACTGGAATAAAAAGCTTGTGCTGGATGCAGATGCTTTGAATATTTTGGCCCAAAACCCTGAGCTTTTCAAAAACTTACCCGCAAATACCATCTTAACTCCTCATCCCGGAGAATTCAGGCGCTTAAAAGGAGAGAGCGAAAACTCCGTGGAACGGTTAGAAAAGCTGAAAGCCCTTAGTAAAGAAACCAACACGATCGTAGTATTAAAAGGAGGCCATTCAGCTGTTGCTCTACCAGGAGGTCAAGTGTTATTTAACGCAACCGGTAATCCCGGAATGGCTACGGCCGGATGCGGGGATGCCCTAACCGGTATTCTTACCAGCCTCTTGGGTCAAGGATTTGAAGCAAGCCAGGCGGCAATGCTGGGTGTTTACCTTCATGGATTGGCAGGAGACATGGCAGCTTGTGAAAAAGGCATGGAAGCCCTGTTAGTAAAAGACTTAATAAACCACTTACCAGAAGCATACAAAACGCTGCACAACGAACCTAAACGCATTTAGTATGAACTTTATTGAAGTAATCGGTATCATGTCCGGGACTTCCCTGGATGGGATTGATTTAGCGCATTGCACCTTTTCCACTGAGGAAAATCAATGGACCTACAGGATCAACGCCACCCATACCATTCCTTACACGCCTTACTGGGAAGACCAATTGGCAAACCTTTCGGAAATGACCAGTTATGAATTTCAACGCATTGATATTGAGTTTGGAGTTTTACTGGGGGAGTTGGTTTCGGAATTTAAAAAAAACAACGGCTTGAGGGCAGATTTGATTGCTTCTCACGGCCATACCGCCTTCCATAATCCGGCCAAACGGATAAGCAAGCAAATAGGAGATTGTTCAGGAATATGGTCCGTAACGGACACGCCGGTGGTGACCAATTTTCGACAAAGTGATGTACTTTTAGGAGGACAAGGAGCTCCTTTAGCGCCTGTGGGTGATTGGTGGCTTTTCAGAGATTATCCCGTTTGCCTTAATTTAGGGGGTATTGCCAATATCACCTTTAAAACCTATTCCGAAAACAACATCGAAGCTTTTGATGTGGCGCCCTGTAATCTGATCCTGAACAAATTGGCTAACAAAAAAGGAAAGTCCTATGATGAACAAGGACAAATAGCCCGCCAGGGCGCCATCGATAATGGTGTGCTTAAAACCCTTAATGAACTTCCCTTTTACACGAAAAAAGGACCGAAGTCCCTGAGCAAGGAAACGGTATATGAAACTTACCTGCCCATACTCGAAAATGCCGGTCCCAAGGTAGAAGATCAGTTAGCCACATTCACGGAGCATTTGGCTTATCAAATCGGAAAATCCATTAAACTTAAAGCACCCTCCTCACTTAGAAATGAAAGCATGCTGGTGACGGGCGGAGGGGCCTATAATGATTGGTTAATGGAAAAGATCCAGGAACATTCAGGCATTAAACTACGAAAACCTGCTAATACCCTGATCCAATACAAAGAAGCGATGACTTTTGCATTCATGGGTGTTTTACGATGCAATAACACGGTTAATTGCTTCCAACGTGTAACAGGGGCCAAAGAAAGCCATGTTGCCGGTGATCTGTACGGGGATTTTACGGCCATAAGGAATAAACTTGAGTAACGAACCCGGAAGGATTTTCTATCTTAGAGGGTGCACGATAAAATTACGCTAATAAATCTGAACATTAGCGTAAAAGGTTTACGCCAAACACCGCTTTTGGGATTGCATCAAAAGTAATTCATACTGAAATTTCCATAAAAATAATCCTCGGTTAATTGTTTAATCAGCAATAGCAGGGGTTATGTAGATCAACAAATGCAAGCCCGCTTTTTTTTGAGATTTTCAGGGAATTTCTCCTATAAAATTAAGAACCAAGGTGTGCCAAACCTTTCTTTACTCCATTGAATGCTTCTTGCCCTGACAATCTTGGCCTACCTGAGTAATCTGACCAGCCAAAACTACCACCAAAAGACCCTTTCCAGGTATCCTTAAATTTTGACTAAATTTTTGGGGAAACTCAATAACTTTTAGAAAGCGTTTCTATTAAAGATGAAAGGGGGAGATTGAGAGGCTTTGAATACGGAAAGGGGTTCCTATTCGTTTAGGAAGAAGTCAGGAGTTCTGAATTTTATTTATTAATGAATGGGCGTTGCATTCAATTTAAACATCAGTGACGAAAAGTTACAAGCAAAAGCTGAAGAAATCGGGGTATGGAACTTTGCCAAGAAAGCCCGAAAAGTCATCAATGTACTGCAGGGTGAATTGGAAACAACACAAGGACCAAATGGGAAAAAGGTTCATGAACTCATTAAGCCGGCTACCAAATATGCCGGTGTGACCTTTTCAGAAAAAGAAAAGGATGCCTTCTTTTCCTTAGTGCTAACTGATGACCATTCAGGAAAGTGACCTTGCCCCACCCTATAAACCCAGATTATTCATTGGAAAGCTCCAAACAATCAAATGAATCGGAAACACAGCCCTGAGCAAAAATATTCGTTATTAAAAAGCGGAAAGAAAAGTAATCTGAAAGTTTTACTTATTATTTAGCCGATGGGTAAGGCCTTGCCCTTCTATTAAACAACGATTAAAGAAATCCTCCCCATTAGTTAGTCCCTGTAATCACCTTCTTGAGGTTTTCCTAAATTGATATAATCCGAACAATATTATCGGTAAATGGGGTCCATTTTCATTAATGGCATGGTATCGGTTTAATTTCTGGGTACCCGGCTTATGAAAGTGGAGAACAGGTGCAAGGCTATTCAGAAAAGGGCGCGAAAAAGGTATTTTCTGATTAAACAATTGAGCCCTGGCAATTTACCGATAACCCATTGAAAACAGTGACCAAGAGGGATTTTTATAAAGCGTTCCCATTATTAATGAATGGACCAGATTTATAGGCTTTAATGACGATAGGGGGCGATTTATTTGCGTGCAATCAAGCGTTCTGAATATAGCATTATCAACAGAGACTACATGGCCCCGAATATTTTCCTTGACCACGCCAACCAGAATCTACCCTTAATCCTATTGCTTAATCCATTGAGTCAGGAAGGTTTTTTCCATTCACAAAAAAATCATGCTGAGAATAATCGTGAAGCATTTCATGGATATAAAAAGGGTTAAGGTATACCCACTTCCCCATTCAGCATTTAGGCCGTTGGAATTACCGGAATGAATGGAAGTGGGTAATATTTTCCGGCTGGTCGTGTTTGGCAATAGGGCTGTGATCATCCTTGTTTCATTTTTGGGCCAGCAACTATGCTCCCTATACTTAACCTTAAAATACTCTTTGTTTTCAATTTTTGGGGAAAGGGAGAATGGAAATTATGAATTACTTTTTTGGTTCTTGGATCTTTTGTCTAAAATCTTCATCAAAAAATACCTTTTTTTAGGGATTGAAAAAGTTTTCCGAATTTTGTAATCGAATCGCAAACATTTTTTTCTTTTTGTCGTTGATTCCGTAAAATTGCACTAATTAATTAGAATTAATCTAAATAAAAATTGCGAAATATTATGGGCACTACAGAGAATGAACTTCTGGAAAAATATACCGATCGGGAATACGAACATGGTTGGACCACAGACATTGAGGAGGAATTTGCTCCCAAAGGCCTTAATGAGGACATCATCCGGTTCATTTCCGAAAAGAAAAATGAACCCCAATGGATGTTAGACTGGCGGTTAAAGGCTTACCATTATTGGCTTAAAGATGAAATGCCCAAATGGCAAAACGTTTCCTTTCCGCCCATCGACTTTCAGGACATTTACTACTACGCTTCACCCACAAAGGGTGACGAGAAAAAACCGGAAACCTTGGATGAGGTAGATCCGGAATTGCTCAAAACCTATGAAAAATTAGGGATCCCGCTTGAGGAGCAAAAGGCACTTGCGGGTGTGGCTGTGGATGCTGTCATGGATAGTGAATCCGTGTTCACCACTTTTAAGGAAACGCTTGCTGAAGCCGGTGTAATTTTCTGTTCCATTAGTGAAGCCGTTCAGCATTATCCGGAACTGGTTCAAAAATATTTGGGCAGTGTTGTTCCTTACTCTGATAACTTTTTCGCTTCAATGAATTCAGCAGTTTTCAGTGACGGGTCTTTTGTTTACGTACCGAAGGGTGTTACCTGCCCGATGGAATTGTCCACCTATTTCCGGATTAACGCGATGGATACCGGTCAATTTGAACGAACCCTTATTATTGCGGAAGAAGGTAGTTATGTAAGTTATCTTGAAGGTTGTACGGCACCAAGCCGGGATAAAAATCAGCTTCATGCAGCTGTTGTAGAAATTTATGCCCACAAGGATGCGGAGGTCAAATATTCAACCATTCAAAACTGGTATCCAGGTGATGCCTTTGGCAAAGGAGGCGTTTACAATTTTGTCACCAAGCGGGCTTTAGCAGCGGAAGAAAATGCTAAAGTCTCTTGGACGCAAGTTGAAACCGGATCAGCCATTACCTGGAAGTACCCGAGTTGTGTGCTCAAAGGAGATAATTCATCCGGCGAGTTTTACTCCGTTGCATTGACAGCGGGTGCCCAGCAAGCAGATACGGGTACCAAAATGCAACACTTTGGCAAAAACACGAAGAGCCGTGTTATTTCAAAAGGGATCTCAGCCGGATCCAGTGAGAACAGCTACCGGGGTTTGGTCAAGTTTGGTAAGAATGCTGATAACGCGAAGAATTTTTCTGAATGCGATTCATTACTGTTAACCGATCATTGTGGTGCGCATACATTCCCATACCTTGAGGTTGACAACAAATCCGCCACGGTGGAACACGAGGCCACCACGTCAAAAATTGGCGAGGATATTATGTTCTACTTCAAACAAAGGGGAATTGACGAAGAGACCGCCACAGCTATGATTGTGAGCGGCTATGCGAAGGAAGTCCTGGATAAGTTACCAATGGAGTTTGCAGTGGAAGCCAGAAATCTGCTGGCCGTTAGTCTGGAAGGAAGCGTTGGGTAATTAAGTGGCAGAAATCAAGAATAAATTGTAATACCTTTACTGCTAAGGCACTAAATGGAAAATTTTTTCGATTAAGTGGTCTTAGCAGCTATTAAACCAAAAAACCAAAAACAAATATGCTCGAAGTCAAGAATTTACACGCATCCATAGAAGGAAATGAAATTTTAAACGGGGTTAACCTGTCGGTTAATCCAGGTGAAATCCACGCCATAATGGGACCTAATGGTTCCGGGAAGAGCACGTTGGCTTCGGTCTTAACAGGTCGGGAAGACTACGATGTGAGTGAAGGCCAAATTCTCTTTGAAGGGAAAGACTTAATGGAAATGGAGCCTGAAGAAAGAGCCCGGGCAGGCCTTTTTCTGGCCTTCCAGTATCCGGTGGAAATTCCCGGTGTTTCTATGACGAATTTTATGAAGCAATCTGTCAATGAGATCCGGAAGGCACAGGGGAAAGAAGAATTGAAATCCACTGATTTTCTGAAATTCATGCGGGAAAAGGCCAAAATGGTTAATATTGATGAAAAGATGATGAAGCGGGCTGTTAATGAAGGTTTTTCCGGTGGGGAAAAGAAGCGTAACGAGATTCTTCAAATGGCATTGATAGAACCCAAACTTGCCGTAATGGACGAGACAGACTCGGGGTTGGATATTGATGCCCTTAAAACCGTTGCCAATGGGGTCAATCAACTTCGTTCCGATAACAACGCATTTGTCATCATTACCCATTATCAAAGGTTATTGAATCACATAATCCCGGATTATGTGCATATCCTTTCGGATGGTAAAATTGTGAAGTCCGGAGATAAAAACCTTGCCATCGAACTTGAGGAAAAAGGTTATGACACGCTTAAGCGTGAGCTGGACGAGCAAGAAGCTTAAAATCTTATTATTCAGAATTAAAGAGCCAAGTAAAAAATCCGAAATAAAGGATTTCATTAAAACAAAATAAAATCATGAAAAGAAAGCCTGTTGTAAGGGAAGACTTGAAAGAACAATGGGTTCAGGAATTTACCCATTTTGAGCATCAGCTCAATGGGACCAAAGATACCCTTAAACCTGTTCGTGAGGATGCCATAAAGTATTTTGAACAGCTGGGGTTTCCTCACTCCAAAATTGAAGATTGGAAATACACCAGCCTGAAAAACGTCCTTAAACCCGAATATAAATTAGCCCATCAGTCCGGTGAAAAATCCGTTTCCCAAGAGCAAATTGATCAAGCCCGTGTTGAAGGAATCGATACCAACCTGATAGTGGTTATTAATGGGCGGTTTTCCAAAGCGCATTCCCATATAATCGATGACGAGGAGAAGGTTTGGGTCAGGAGTTTGAGGCAAGCACAGATGGAAGCGCCGGAATTAATGAAAGCCCATCTTGGCCAACACCTGGATTATAGCCAGGATGGAATATCAGCCCTAAGCACGGCTTATCTGGATGATGGCGTAGTAATCCATGTGCCAAGGAATAAAAGTCCGGAATATCCCATCCAGATTCTGTATTTTAGCGTGGTTGATGAGGATAGCCTTTTTATTCAGCCTCGCAATCTTTGGATTTTAGAGCAAAGTAGTGAGCTGAAGGTCATCGAAAATTTCCAGACCTTAGGCGATAACTACAGCTTTCTTAATTATGCCATTGAGGGAAAAGTGGCTGCCAATGCCCATTTGAAGCATTACAAGCTACAGAATGACGAAGCCAATGCCTATCAGGTCAGCCAAATTGATATGGATCAAGAGCAGGATAGCACGATTAGCAATTATACTGTTACCTTGGGAAATGGTTTTACACGTAATAACACCAATTACCGGGTAGAAGGCGAAAATTGTGAAACCAACTTATACGGCCTTTACCTGCTTGGAGATAAGCAGTTTGCTGATAACCATACCATCGTGGACCACAAATTCCCTCGTTGTGCAAGCAATGAGCTATACAAGGGCATCATGGATGACAGGTCTGTCGGGGTATTCAATGGTAAAGTGTTCGTCAGACCAAAAGCACAACAAGTAAATGCTTATCAATCCAACAGGAATGTGTTGCTAAGCGATAAAGCCACTGTGAATGCTAAGCCTCAGCTTGAAATTTGGGCTGATGACGTCAAGTGTAGTCACGGAGCCACCTCCGGCCAATTGGATGAAAACCAGCTCTTCTATATGCGGTCTCGCGGTTTAAGCAATGAATTGGCCCAATCCTTATTGGTTTATGCCTTTGCAGCGGAAGTCATCGATCACATTGACCTTGACTCCCTTCGTGATTACCTGAATGATTTGGTGGCTCAACAATTGAACATAAACTTTAAGTAATGAAAACCGATTCCACTATTACCCATACAAAGGTTTTTGATGTCGATAAACTCAGGGAAGATTTCCCTATTTTAACGCAATACGTTAACAAGAAGCAGCTTGTTTACCTGGATAATGCGGCCACTTCTCAGAAACCTCAACAGGTTATTGACACGATAACTCGATATTACACCGAAACGAACTCGAATGTTCACCGTGGTATTCATAGCTTAAGTGAGCAAGCCAGCCAGGAATATGAAAACGTTCGTGATAAAGCCAAAGATTTCCTGAATGCTTCGCAGCAGGAAGAAATAGTTTTTTTGCGGGGTACAACGGAAGGGATTAATTTGGTCGCTAATACCTTTGGCAAGCAAAATGTTAATCCAGGCGATGAGGTGCTTATCACAGGAATGGAACACCATTCCAACATTGTGCCCTGGCAAATGCTCTGTGAATCTCAAGATGCTCACCTGAAGGTTGTTAACATCACCGATCAGGGTGAATTGGACCTTGAAGATTTGAAAGCCAAACTTACGGATAAAACCAAGATCCTTGCTATAAGCCACGTTTCCAATACATTAGGAACTGTTAATCCCCTTAAGGAAATTGTAAGCCTCGCTCATGAAAGAGGAGTAACAGTCGTGGTAGATGGGGCACAAGCACCAATGCACATGGCTGTGGATGTACAGGAACTTGATTGCGATTTTTACACCTTTTCAGGGCATAAAATTTTCGGCCCTACGGGTATTGGTATCCTATACGGCAAAAGCCATTTATTGGAAAGTATGCCCCCTTATCAAGGCGGAGGGGATATGATCGAAACCGTAACCTTTGAAAAAACTACCTACAACGATATTCCACTTAAGTTTGAAGCGGGTACACCCAATGTGGCTGATACCATTGGTTTAGGGGCGGCATTGGATTATGTGACCAATGTAGGACAGGCTAACATTCAGGCTTATGAAAAGGAATTACTTGATTATGCCTCTGATGCCCTAAAAAGCATTGAAGGGTTGCAAATTATTGGCGAAGCGGAAGATAAGGCTAGTGTCATTTCCTTTATCTTTGATGATATCCATCCTCAGGATGTGGGTATTTTACTCGACCAGGAAGGCATTGCCATCAGAACAGGCCATCACTGTACCCAACCCATTATGCAACGCTTCAATATCCCTGCAACTTCCAGGGCTTCTTTTGCGTTTTATAATACAAAAGAAGAAATAGACCGGCTTGTGAAAGGAATTCATAAAGTCAAAGAAATTTTTGCGGGATGAGTGAAACCGAAACCAAACCATCTATTAATGAACTCCAGGAGGAGATTGTTGAGGAATTTAATTTTCTGGAAGATTGGACCGAGCGTTACAAACATATAATTGAATTGGGCCGTGAACTCGAACCCCTCGATGATCAATACAAGACTGACGACCTGAAAATCAAGGGTTGCCAGTCAAATGTTTACCTTCATGCCTATGAAAATGAAGGACGGGTTTATTTTGAGGCGGAAAGCGATGCCATGATTGTTCAAGGATTGATTTCCATGTTGGTTAAAGTGTTATCCGGCCAGAAAGCTGATGAAATTGCCAATGCTGATTTGTATTTCATTGATCAAATCGGTATGAGAGAGCATTTGTCATCCACACGGTCTAATGGTTTGAATGCCATGGTTAAGCAAATGAAGCTTTACGGGAAAGCGTTTCAGCAAAAGCAAGCAAAGTAAAAGGAGTCACTATGACAGACGAAGAAAAACAACAATATAACGAGACAGAAGCTGAAAAGGCTTCGGGTGATGGCGATCCTGTTGAAGAAGGGGAAAAGAGAGAAACAACCGAGGCAGGTCAGGATCAACAAGATAGGGGTAATAAGGGTCAGGATGGTCCTATTAATGATGAGCAACTCAAAGAAATGGCCGTTCAGGTTCTGAAATCTGTCTATGACCCTGAAATTCCGGTAGATATTTATGAGCTGGGCTTGATTTATGAGGTAACCGTTTACCCGGTTAATAACCTGTACGTTAAAATGACCCTGACTTCGCCGGCTTGTCCGGTTGCTGGAACTTTGCCCTCTGAGGTGGAAACCAAATTAGCCGGTATCAAAGGGGTCAATAACGTTGATTTGGAATTGACTTTTGAGCCACCCTGGGACATGAGTAAGATGTCGGAAGAAGCCAAATTGGAATTGGGATTAATGTAAATTTTTCTAACTAATAATAAAAAGAGCAATTTTATGTATCCAGAAGAATTAGTAGCACCAATGCGTGGAGAACTTACTGAAGCGGGTTTTGAAGAATTGAAATCTGCTGAGGAAGTTGATAATAAACTTAATAACCAACAAGGCAATATGTTGGTGGTTGTAAACTCTGTTTGTGGATGTGCTGCCGGTAGTGCCCGTCCCGGTGTTCTCCAGTCCTTAGACAATGATCAAAAGCCTGATCAGTTGGTTACTGTATTCGCCGGGGTAGACAAAGAGGCTACCGACCGGGCAAGGGAATATATGGTTCCCTATCCCCCTTCCTCACCTTCAGTGGCGTTATTCAAGGATGGAAAACTTGTTCATTTTGTAGAACGTCATCACATAGAAGGTAAGCCGGCAGAAGCCATTGCTAAGAATCTGAAGGCAGCGTATAATGAATTCTGTAATTAATATTACAGGTTGGGCTCGCTCAGCTCTTGTCATTATTAATTAAGATCAAATGATAGATGGTTGGTAAGTTGGTTTCTTTAGCCAACCATCTTTTATCAATCTCCAAAATCACTTAAAACAAAGCTTTTCTTCGGTTGGTTTTATCCTTAAAAAAGGGTTAGTCATTACCTTTGCCCCGTTAAAAAGGAAGAAGCCAAAATAGCCACTCACTCACTTGCAGGGTAGTTATTTTTTCTAAAGCATCAGAATTTTTCAAAATGGTCCAGTTTTATAACTTAAAAGTCAAAGCGGTTCAACAGGAAACCCCTGATGCCATTTCCATCACCTTTGACGTTCCTGATGATTTGAAACCCAAATTTCAATACAAGGCCGGACAATTTTTGACCCTTCGGGTCAATGTTTACGGTGAACAAGTCAGAAGGCCTTATTCCTTGTGTTCCAGCCCTTCCTGGAATGAGGCCCCCAAAGTCACCAGTAAAAGGGTCGAAGGGGGCGTGTTATCCAATCACCTAAATGACCACCTTAAAGACGGGGACGAAATTGAAGTATTCCCTCCAATGGGAAAGTTTACCACTGAATTTGATGCCAATAATCAGCGTACGTTTATTATGCTTGGTGGAGGCAGTGGTATTACGCCCTTAATGTCTATTCTTAAGACGGCCCTTTTCGAGGAGCCCATGAGCATGGTGTTTCTTTTTTATGGGAATCAGGATAAGGAATCCATAATTTTTGATGAAGAACTTAAAGGCCTGAAGGAGCAATACCCGGAACGCTTAAAAGTCATCCATGCCCTTGAAAATCCGCCTGAAGGATGGGAAGGTGAAACGGGTCGAATGGATTGTCAGAAAATTTTGAAACTATTGGATAAATATGCCATTAGTTCAGAAGACAATGTAGAGTACTTCATTTGCGGTCCGCAAGGCATGATCAACGAATCCGAAAAAGCCCTTGATCAAAGGGGCGTTGCTCAGGATAAGATCCATATCGAATATTTCACGACCCCCTTGCACGATATTGAAGAGGCTATGAAAGCCGAAACCTCCGGAGAAGAGGAAACTGAAGAAGAGGATTTTGAAGAAGCTGAGGTAACCATTGTACTGGAAGGGGAAGAAATCAGCATTCCTGTCAGCAAGCATGAAACCATTTTGGATGCTGCCATTGAAGAGGGTTATGACCCTCCTTATGCTTGTCAGATGGGTATTTGTACTACCTGCATGGCCTACCTGCATTCAGGCAATGTTCAGATGTACGAGGATGAAGGGTTGAGCGATGCAGAAAAAGATGAGGGCTATGTGCTCACTTGCCAGTCAAGGCCCACCACCCCCAAAGTGAAAGTGGAATATGAATAAGGTTTAAAACCTTATGATTGGGACTAATTGATCTTTGATTACCCATTGGTTACCGGGTTGAAAAATCCGCTCCAAAACCAAATCCGGTATTGGATTAGCATTTTGGCTTTAGCCATTTCTCCTTTTAAAAAGTAACCCAACGCAATGACCAATGTTCCGGCTGTTTTTACGGATTGACGGATCAGGATTTGAATGCGTCCCGCCAGATTACCACTGTTAAATAATAAACGTTCACTTTGCCCAACCCCAATAGACATCTTTCGAATAAAGGGCATGGCAATTCTTTCTTCGGGGATTGTGTGATAAACCCAAGCCTCTGGCACGTAATAAACAGACATCCCTGTTTTCTTAATCCTCGAAAAAAGCTCTTTTTCTTCACTGCCGATAAGATTACGGCTTGTTCTGCCTAAACGGGTATCAAATTTTCCAATCTTTTCGAATACTTCTTGCCTAAAAATCATGTTACAGCCGATTGGATACTTGGGAAAGGGTTTTATTTCATCGCCAAGGTCTATACAAGAAATCAGGCCCAATAAGTAATGGCTCATCCATTCAGGCCTTTCACCGTGGGGATAAAAGTAGGGAAGGATTTTACCTCCGGCAGCCATTACTTCCGGGTAATCGTCAAAAAAATCCACAAGGCTTTTCAGGTAATCCCCGGAAGCAATGGCATCGTCATCGATGAATGCTATGACAGGAGAGTTAGATTCTTCAATGGCTCGATTACGGGCAAATGAAAGTCCCTGATTGGTTTCCAGAAGGTGATGGAAGTTAACGCCTGGGTATTCTGAAGCAAACCTTTCTGCCAGGCCGGGTGTTTCGTCCGTGCTGTTATTATCAACAAGGATGACTTCATATTGGGAATAAGGAAGGGATTGGCTTGCTAAACTTTCAAGGGCCGCATAGAGAAATTCAGCTCGATTGTAAGTACAGATTGAAACTGATATCCTAAGGTTAGTCCGCATAGAATAAGGATTCCATCAGAGATCGGTTTTCTCCTTTATTCTTCAGTATAAGTACAGGCACTTGCTTATCATGCTTAAGCAATTTTTCAGTGGTGCTGCCCAAAAACATAGCAGCCGCATTCGATTGCCCTTTTGACCCCATGATGATCAAGTCACATAAATTTTTTTCTGCTTCCTCAAGGATGTGATAGGCCGGCTTATTTTTGTCATCAGCCGTGAAAATCGTATGGATTTTATCCTTATCCAAATCCAGCTTTAAACGTTCCATATAATTTTCATAGGCTTCCCTGGCGTTTTGCTTCATATTGGACCTCATCTGGCCATAGGTTTTCATCATATTGTAAGAAGGAACGGTATGGTAAATGTTCTGATGATAAATTTTCTTGATTGAGGCCTTTTTGTTCAATTCCTGGGCAAATTCCAGGGCCATATCCGAATACTTTGAAAAATCCAGTGGAATGAGCACATTGTCAATTCTTGGCTCTTTCCTGGAATCCGGCACATAAAGTATAGAGCAAGTGGCTTTTCGGGTTAGCTGACTGGCAAGGATGCCTGATCCTTGGGATTCGTGCTTCTCCCCTACCACAATGAGGTCTGAATCTTCTTCATGACTGTATTTAAGAATGGTCTCAAAGGGTTGACCTTTTTTGATGACTGACTCAATCCGGATGTTATCTCCATCAATAAATTCGGAAACCTGTTTTTGAATGTCTTCTTGTAGTTGTTCTTTAACAGGCTTCTGAATATGTTGGCTGTAAGTCTTTTCCATTTCCTCCGGAATCCACTCTGGCTTTAAAGCATGTACAAAATGAATGCTGTCAGGCTCTATTATTTGCTTTAAGAATTGGGTATACCGCATCAAATTTTGATCCGCTTCTGTAAAATCAAGGGCAACGAGGATGTTTCTAATAGCTTCCATATAAGGAATTTTGATGGAAAAAGTTAACGCTTCAAAGTTACCAAACTTAATTCATTATGCTTGAATCCTCAGAAGCACGACCCAAATAAAAAAGCCCCGGATCCTTGATCCGGGGCTTTTTGATTAATTTTAGACCTTGGAATTAATACTTGATCAAAGGTTTTGTTAGGGTTTGGTCCTCTCCTATTAATCTGATAAAGTATACCCCATCTGATAAATGGCTTAGGTCCAGCGCTGTGTTGTTATGGTTTATGGTGACATTTCTGATAACCGGTCTGCCTGTTTGATTTACCACTTGAACCTGCTTGTTTTTTACTTCACCTTTTTTATGCAAGTAAATTTTGGCTTTGGTAGGATTCGGATAAATTTTCCAATTATCGGGAGCTTTGACTTCCGGTCTCGAATCCGTGCCGGAAAAATTCTGGAATGGAAGCTGAAAAGAGCCGGCTATAGGACTTTTACCGTTTGTTTTTGGAAAGGTTTCCCCGCCAACCCTTAAGGTATCTTGATATTGCCCGGCAATAAAAAATTCAGAACTCCCATCAAATTTAAGGTTATTGGGGTCAAGTAAATCAATTAAAGCAGCATTGCTAACGTGGCCTGTATCATTGTAATAGGCCAAATAAGTGGAAGCCGTGGTCCCCTTAGAAGGTTTTAAAGCAGTATCGCCAAACTTGACCCGCCAGTTGCAAGCACCTGCAACTAAGCATCCTCCTTGATTATCGGGAAATAAAGATTTACCTACGTTATTACTTCGGGTACCCTTGGCCAATTCCGCCCATTGGTAACTGTTTTGGGTATATTTGGCAAGAAAGCTGGTTGAAACCGTTGAGCTATTGGTTGAGAAAGTGTCCGAAGCAAAATAAGCCATCTTAGCTGTAAAATTACCCTGAAGGAAAACATTTCCGGAAGTATCCACAGCAATGGCTGTCACCTCATCATTGGTGGGGGCTCCTCCGGATACGGCCCATTGAGGAGTACCCTGGGCATTCATTTTAATGGCCATAGCGTCTTCTTGCCTACCTTTTAGCTTTTCATTGCCAAGGGTGATCGAATCTCCAAAAGTAGCACCCAGGTAAATATTGCCGTTTTTGTCCAATGTAACCGCCTTTCCTTTGTCCGTATTTGAACCCCCATAGTTTTTTAACCAGGTAACCTGACCATCAGGCTTCATTCTCATCAGGAAAATGTCAGCACCTCCATTTGAACTGACGGTTTGGTTGCCAAAGGTTACGGAATTGGTAAAGCCACCTGTTAAATAAATGTTATCCTTTTGGTCAAGGGCCATGTCATTGATTTCCAATAGAACAGGATTCCCCTTGGCTTTTTTACTCCAAATGACTCGCCCGTCATTATTAAACTTGGTTAAAATTACTTTATTAAAAGTGTCTGTTTGGTTACTAAAATGGATAGGACCATTACCTTTACCGGCAAGGATGATTTTTCCGGAGCTGGTGGTCTTTAATATTGAACCAAATTGAGCCCCTGATTCCTCTGTTTCAAAATGCTTTCCCCAGGTTAATTTTCCTTGGCTGTTGTACTTTGCAAAAAAAGGATCACTTCCGAAAAGGGGAGAAAAATCTATATAAGAGGTGTCACCAAGTTGGAGACTATCTCTTAAGCTTCCTGTTACATAAACATTGCCGTTTGGTCCTTTGGCCACATCGTTAAATGAAGCATTAGCAGTGGCTTTTCCAGCATCTACCCATTGCCAATTTTGGGCCTGAGCAGAAACAACACTGATTAAAATTAGGGCGACTATTAAATAAAGCGGTAGGGTTTTCATAATAATGCATTTCCCTACGAAATTAATAAATATCTATTTGATTGGAAATGGTTCAAGGACTAATCAATGAATTGTTGCCTTT
>CAZJWK010000062.1:0-15909 GCA_964549595.1 uncultured Sphingobacteriales bacterium
TATTATTAGATCAAAACTTCTCAAAAACATTTCCATAAAATTCATGATAGAACCTAAAATTTAAAGGATTTGGTAAAAAAATAAAGGTTAAGGAAAGATTTTAAATTCGAATTAAAACAGTAATTTTGGGCTTGATTTTAAAAATTTGTAACTAATCAGTATTCCCAAAGGTTTAATAAAACGGAAATTTATGGGTATTTGGAATAGGTTGTTTTTGCTTTTTGGTATCCTTGTATGTATGGCTTTAATGGCCAAAGATTGCAAAAAAAAGGAAAATGAGAAATTTAATATTCAAATCATTCAGGGTGACGATAAGTTTTCGGTGAAAGATAGCATTGCCAAACTTGAAAAAGCCCCCTTTAAAATTAAACTGTTTTTATATGACCATGACGGTGTTTATGCGAATATTTCCAGGGAGCCCTCTTATTACGAATTGGGTAAGGATGAAAAACCTAAGGATTTACAGGAAATACCCGCTAAGGTCATGGTTGAGGAGAATTTTAATAAGGATAAAGATGTGTTTTTGACCCCTGAGTATTTTCATTATTGGTCAGACTATCCGGATAAAGATTGGCACCGGGTGGATAAAGGAAGCATCCAAAGAAAAGGTGATTTAGTGACAGCGACTGTTACCGTAAAGAAATTTAGCCTTAAAAATTCCGACAAAATGCTGCCTGTAAAAGAAATCCAAAATCCGGTTTATTTTTTCTTCATGGCCACGAACAAAGGAGAAAATAAGCCCTTAAAGACGCTCCAGAGGGAAAAACTCGTCATTAATTGGCAATAATACCTCATTATGTTCTAGTGAATAAGGCAACTTAAATCAATTTTTATTGAAAAAAGCGCTTCTTATCAGGGGATCGTTGTATTGCTGGTTTAAGTTCTGGATATAAAAAAGCACATCATCCGGATCAAGGTGGAAATGGTTGAGGTATCGAATGGCCATGTTATTGGTTTCCAACTTTTGCAGGAGGTTGGCCCAATCAAAAAATTCCCAACCAAGCCCGTGCTCGACTACTTTTTTGTCCGCTTCTTTTTCCCACTTTTTCCGAAAAGAAGGAAGTGGGTAAGATAAGAAGTTTTTAACCAGATCCCAGCGGGACAATTGTTGAAATTGAATGATGTGAGCCAAAGCGTGGGCTATCATACCCACGCGGGCGTTAAAGGAAAGGTTTTCAAAAAGGAGAGGGGTGAGTTCGCGAACGGTTGTGGTACTAATTAAAATCTGATAAGTCCTTTTATCCGGTTTTTGGAGAAAACTAAGCAAACCGGGCCTGCACTGACAATGCAAAAGATTTTTTCGGGCTTTTATTCTGATTCTAACGTTTTGAAGTTCCGGGAAAAAATCCAAAGCATATTGGATGGCTTCTTCCCAGCTATGGGGAACTGAAGTGTCCGGTTTGAGCTTTTGTGTTACTAATTGAGAGGATAAGGTTCTGGTTTTTTCCATACTTAACCCTTTCTATACCATTAAAATGCGTTTTGCTTTTTTTAGTTCATATTTTGTTTCAATGTGTCGTTTGATGGCTGAGCATCCTTTTCTGACAATTTATTTAAATTTTCTTCTAACCGGTCTAAAGCTTTTGAGGCTTGATTGAATGCCTTTTCACCGGTATATTTTAAGTAGTTGTCAAATGCTTTTTTGGCTTTTTTAATCAACTCCTGCTTATTTAACACTTTGGTCTTATCAGCTTTTTTGGGGCGTTCTTGGGCGGTATCCGTGGCTGAAGCCTTAACGGGTTTATTTTGTATAAGGCCTTCCAAGGCTTTGTCAAAAGTCGGGGCATAGCTGATTTGGTCATTGTGCATAATCACTACCATTCTTAGTTCCGGATAAGCCGCTGTTTCCGATTGGAGGTAAATGGGCTCCACATAAAATAAGTTTTGCCCTACAGGAATGGCCAGTACATTGCCTCTTATCACATTGGACCCTCTCTGGTCCCAAAGGCTTAATTGCTTGGACAAGTAGGAATCTTGGTCGATTTTGGATTCAACTTGTTGAGGACCGAGAATCCGTTTTTCTTTGGGGAATTGATAAGACAAAATATCCCCGTAGTTTTTACCATCGCTAAGGCCGGCAATCCACCCTATGGCTACCTGCCGGTTTTTTGGGGTATAAGGCATCATTAAAGTGAATTGGGATTTGTCAGAACCCGGTAATTGCCACATGACGTAATAAGGATCAACCGGTTTAAGCTTACCATAGTATTTTTCGGTGGCCCTGGTCCAAAGGTCTTCCTGGTTATAGAATACCTCAGGGTTGGTCATGTGATATTTCGCATGAATATTTCCCTGGGCCAGAAAATAATCCACCGGGTAACGTACGTGCTTTTTAATGGGGTCAGGCATAGCCGATTTATCTTTAAAGAGGTCAGGAAAAATGTTTCTGTAAACTTCTATTACCGGATCTTCTTCATCGAATTGGTATAAGTCGACTTGCCCATTATAGGCATTAACCACCGCTTTGACCGAATTACGTATGTAATTGCTTCCCTTGAATTGAGGGGCAATCGTGTTATTTAACACCCTTGTTTGGTCACCCTGGTTGTATTCAATTTGCTCTCTGGCAGTGAAAAATTTACTGTAAGGTAACTGGTCAGAGGTGGAGTAGCCATCTATAATCCAATAAATCTTACCTTCTGATAAAACCACATAAGGATCGTGGTCCCAGGTAATAAAGGGAGCCAACTTTTTAACCCTTTCCCGTATCTGACGCTTAAACATGATTCGGCTTTCATTGGTGGGATAACCTGAAAGTAAAAGATTGGTACCGTCAAATTTCCATCCATAAAGAAACCTTCGCCAGAAATTTTCTAATTTAACACCCCCTTTTCCTTTATACTTTGTGTAAGCATTTTCTTCCCCTTTAGGGTAATCGAATTCTTTTTCTTTGGAATTTACAATGACGTGTTGTGGGTTGTTTTCCCCATAATATAGTTCCGGTTGATCAACCTTTAGGTTAGGGTATTTCCATTTCGGGGGGATGTCCTTTACCAGCATATTCGGGAGGCTTTCTTCGGTAAATTCGCTAACGTCTGTCATCGTAATGCCATAACCATGAGTGTATTTAAACCGCTTGTTCACAAAAGTTTGGCTTTTTTCAGGAAGATTGTTGGTTTGCATTTCCCGGGCTGATACCATTACTTGCCGCTTTTGACCCCCTATTTTATACCGGTCAATGTCAATGTCATTAAATTCATAATAAAGCCTTATTTCCTGAAATTGGTTATAAACCTCATCTAAAGCACGCCAATCCCAAAGCCGAATATTATCAAAAATACTTTGGTTTTCATCAACAGTTTTTTGAGAAAAAGTATCCTGAATGGGAAATTGCTTTTGCTTCATATCTTTAATGTCGTAACCAAACCTCGTGAATTCAATGTTATTTTTAATAAAGGGCTTTTCAAAAGTGATCTCGTTGGGCTCCACTCTGGTCCACTGAAAAAAACTGGGGACCAGGGCCAACCCCAATAGCCATAAAACCCCCAAACCAATGCCCGCCGGCCGAAGAAAATAAAGCTCAGGTTGTGAGGTTTTACCGGCTAAGGTATTTTGCAATATTTTTCGCAGAGGGGGTATAATAATGGCTATTCCAACCAATGCGGTCACAATGGCCACCAGGTAATAAGCAGGTAATTGAATATAGACATCCGTCCAACCCGCTCCGGTGACAGCCCCTCTTTCTGAAAGCAAGAGGTTATACCGGTTCAGCCATTTGCCAAAGGCCAATAATATTAGAAACAAACCAACCATCAGGTAAAGGGCATTGTAAAGTTTATTTTTCGTCTTAAGATCAGTTATGGGAATTTGAAAGTCAATGTTCTGTGAGTTTTGTATTTTTAGAAATATCGCTGAAAAAGCCGTAATCAGGCCAACAAACAGCAACATAAAAAGGAGGTAGTACAACTCATTAAGTAAGGGAAGCGTGAACATGTAAAAGCTAACGTTCTTTCCAATAATGGGATCATTAATTTCTGCCGGTACCGCATGAAAAAATTTAAGCAGTAATTCCCAATTACTGGCACCCCACATACCACCAATTAGGCCACCAATTAATATGGGCCATATTCTGGGTATTTTAAAACGAAAAGGTAAAGTTAAGCTTAACAGCAAAATGATGGAGGCACCGATTAAAAGCCCAATCAATCCAAATCCTAATTTTGACAACAAAATCGTCCAAAACCGTTGGCTATAATCGAGGTTAGCAAACCATAAGAAATCGCTCCAAAATGTTAAAAAATTGAAAAATAAAACGGTCAGTATAAAAAGGCCTATGCCTGTTCCAGTCAGGCCTTTTCGTTTTTTCGAAAGCCCCGAGAATAAAAGTAAGGCAGCTATGGCTACCAACAATACAATAATCGCATAATACATGGTTGCAGCTATTAGTTGATTTGTTCAAAATAACTATAAGTTTCTTGAAAATAAAAGAAATTTAGAACATGTAAACTTTTTAAATTTGGTAATTATAAGAAGAAAAATCCTTCATGCGAACCCTCGGGCGTAGTGGTAACCCAGCCTTAAGTTCAGAAGCATTCACACGGGAAGCCGCTAAAAATTCCAAACAGGCACTGGAGGATAACAAAATAATGACCGTTAGTGGTGCGGTTTGGAAATCGGGTTTTTTGTTAATCCTTGTTTTAATAACCGCTACCTACACATGGCGCTTGTATGGTACGACTTCAATCATGCCATATTTATGGGGAGGTGCTATTGGAGGGTTTATTGTAGCACTGGTTACCATCTTTAAGAAAAACCTCTCGCCTTACACCGCACCTATTTATGCTTTGTTGGAAGGCTTATTCCTGGGAGCCGTATCCGCTTTTTTTGAAGGTCAGTTTCAGGGAATTGTATTTCAGGCAATAGGATTGACGTTTGGTACCCTGTTCACCTTACTTGTGGCCTACCAAACCCGTTTGATCAAGGTGACGAAGAAATTCCGAACCGGCGTTATGGCTGCTACCGGAGGTATAGCCATAGTCTATTTGTTGTCTTTTGTCATGGGAATTTTTGGCATACAAATGCCCCTTATTCATAGCAATGGGATTTTTGGCATTGGTTTCAGCGTAGTGGTTGTTATTATTGCTGCATTGAACCTGGTTCTGGATTTTGATTTTATTTACAGAGGTTCCAAGGCCAATGCGCCCAAATACATGGAGTGGTTTGCCGCGTTTGGGTTAATGGTTACTTTGGTTTGGCTCTACATTGAAATTTTAAGGTTATTGGCCAAAATTCGGCGATGATTATTTATTGAAACCAAATAAAAATGTAACGCTATATGAATTACCTTAGCCCATCATTCCTCCTTCGATTAACTTTTTTGTTTATTATAATGGCTGGAATATTGACCAAAAAAACTTCAGCCGCACAGTTCGATGTGAAAGAAAACGGCGTGCTCAATAAACCGGTTTATGATGATTTTTACCTGGTAGGGGGTGATGTTACGATAGATGCACCTATTCATGGGGATTTAATTATGGCCGGCGGAGATGTCCGGTTAAAAGACACCGTTTACGGTGACCTGATGATTACCGGGGGCGTTATTGAAATAGAAGGCCCGGTTATGGAGGATATCAGGGCTGTTGGTGGAGATATTTCATTATCAGGCAAGGTGGGAAGTGATATGACTATCATTGGCGGTACCGTAGCCATTCGAAAAGGCGTTGTTATTCAGAATGATTTAACCGTTTCCGGAGGTGACCTTACCCTGGGAGGTAAAGTCAAAGGAATGGTAAGAAGCTATGCCGGTAAGACCGAATTTCTGGGTACTGTTCTGGATACTTTTCTCGTGAAAGGAGGCAAAATAATTATTAATGGGTTGGTTAAGGGGCCATCGATTATAACAGCTGGTGAACTGGAATTAGGAAACAATGCTGAATTTCAGGAGGATATTTATTACTGGACAAAGGGTGAAAAAATAGATTTCAGTGCTTATCAGAAAAACGGGACAGCCCAATTTAAGGCTGATCTTGCCTTTCAGGAGAGTGATTTTGAATGGGCTTACCTGGGGATGGGAATAACCCTTTTCTGGTTTTTCTATATCCTTTCAATGGGATTAATCCTGATCTTAATAATTTGGCTTTTTAATTCCTATTTTGAAAAAACCGCCACTACCATTCGGGACCAGTTCGGTAAAAGTCTCGGGTATGGAGTCCTTTATTTGATTGGCGTTCCTGTTTTGGTTATTGTGTTAATGGTAACTTTGATTGGCTTACCGTTAGGTTTCTTCATCGGCACACTCTATGGGTTTTCTATTATGCTGGCCAATGCCTTTTTAGCCGTTACCATTTCTAATTTGCTGGATAAAGTTTATGGCTTACAATGGGGAATGGGTTTGCAATTTTTAGTAGCCCTTTTAGCATTGGTAATTTTAAAACTTATTGGATGGATACCCTTTGTGGGTTGGCTTATCATATTCCTGGCTATGTGCCTTTTCTTTGGGGGATTCTGGGTGGCAACAGTCCCATCAAGGAATCCTTGATATAAAGTTTTTCTGCTTTATAAAAGCGTTAATCAAGTTTTTATTACTGGAGATAAAAACCTCATAGCGGTTTAACCCCATTAATCTTTTAGTGCCTCCAAAGCAGGTAATTTTTCACCCGCAATATAGGTAAGTAAAGCTCCACCGCCGGTAGAAATAAAAGAAGCTTGATTAGCGAGATTAAAGTGGTCGAATGCGGTTGCAGTATCTCCTCCACCTATTAGGGAATAAGCGCCTTTTTGGGTAACATCGCAAACTGCCAAAGCTATTCGGTAAGTGCCCTGGTCTAAGTCAGCAACCTCAAAAACGCCCAGTGGCCCATTCCAAAAAATTGTTCTGGATTCCTTGATTTTTTCCGAAAATGTTTCAATGGTTTCAGGACCTATATCTGCACCCAGCAAATCTGCCGGGATGTCTGCAATATTTTTTGCGGTTTTTTCAGAATTATCCTTAACGGCATCGGTTACAATGGCATCTTTCGGTAAATAAATGTTAACATGGTTTTGGCGAGCCTCTTCCAATATTGAATTGGCTAATGCCAGCTTATCCCCTTCTACAATAGATTGACCCACATCATAACCCTGGGAATGGAGGAAAGTAAAAGTCATTCCGCCTCCAATCAAGATATTATCAGCTTTTTGCATTAAAGAGCGGATTAGTTGTATTTTATCGGATACCTTGGAGCCTCCTAAAACAGCAGTATAAGGGGAGTCTGGTTTATTTACCAAATAATTCGCGTGGTCTAACTCTTTTCCCATTAGCAAACCTGGCATTTTTTTATCCTTTGGAAAATAATGGGCAACGGTGTAGGTGGAGGCATGAGCACGATGGGCCGTACCAAAAGCATCATTGACATAAACATCAGCCAATTGGGCCAATTGCTTGCCAAAATTTTCATGGCCTGCTTTTTCTCCGGAGTGGAACCTAAGGTTTTCCAATAATAGGATCTCCCCGTCTTTCAATTCTTCATTCGCAATTCTTAAAACTTCATCCCCGATACAATTGCCAAAAAAATGGACTTTTCGTTTGAAAAGTTCTGAGAGGTAATTCACAATATGCTTGAAGGAGTACCTTTCATCATAATTGCCTTTAGGCCTTCCCATATGGGAAATTAGAATGGGTTTTCCCCCATCGTCAAGGATTTTGTTAATGGTGGGTAATGCGGCTTTAATCCGTGTATCTTCAATAATTTGATAATTATCGTCCAGCTTGACGTTAAAATCTACCCTTACCAGTGTTTTTTGGGACTTAAAGTTGAAATCAGTAACCTTTTTCATGACCGAATTTACTTTTTGATGGGCTAAAATGGAATCAAAAAATCAAAAAGGCTTCTATTTTGGCGCACGAATTACTGAATTTCTTCGAAAAGACCCAACTTTTGGTTCTTTTGAACATTATCCCAATGAAAATACTTGCCATTCATGGCAATGTAAATTCCGTGAGGAAGGGATTGGACAAAAGCCAAAGCACTACCAAGGTTGAACATGCCATCCGAGCTGCCGAATTTGTAGGGGATCATAGCCCCGGTAAGGACAATGGTTTTGCTTTTTACTTCCCCGGCTAATTGCCTGGCTGTTTCCGGCATAGTGTCCGTACCGTGGGTGATTAGGATTTTTTCTTCCGGTGTTTCGAAGCATTTACGGCAAATAAAATACCGTTGCTCAGCCGTCATATTAAGACTATCCACCATCATCAAAGTTTCTATGTCTGTTTCCAACCTTGAACGGCCTAACTCCAACATGCTCGGAACATGCGTTTCCTCGAAAACCAGTTCCCCGGTTAATTCATTGTATGCTTTATCAAAGGTTCCGCCGGTCGCAAAAATTTTTATTCGCATAAGTAAATTTTTATAGGGTGAATAATGGTTCAGTTGGGATTTGCGTTTTCAAAAATCTAATTTTTAAACGGGTAAAGAAAAACCGATTTTTAACTCATTTAGGTTTTTTAGCGCTCAGAAATGGGATAAAGGATTGAAGAATTTGCGTATGCCTTTAATTTTTCAGCCCCGGTAAAAGGATCGTATTTTTCCGAAAGGATAAGGTTAGAATCGTGATAACTCAAAAGTTTTTTTGGTGGAAAATCAAATCTTTACAAACACTTTTTATTAAAAACTTTTTCCCGAATGGTAATTTAATAAATTCGCTTGTTGTAAATAACCCTAACAGGAAAAATTTAACACTTACCATGTCAGATTTAGTCCAAATTACTATGCAGGAAATTAAGGGCCATGGTTTGGAAGCGAAAGATGCTCAAAAAATTTATGACATTGTGCAGGATGAACTACCCCAAAATGGTCCTGATCAATGCTGGTCCCGTTTAACCCGTGAAGCACTTGATCCGGATATGCCCGCTTCTCTTCACCAAATGCTCTTTCAAAAACTTTTTCAACAAGATGACCAATTCAGTGATGCCCCTTTTGCGTGGAGGCCTGATCCTAAAACAATTGAAAACGCCAATATAACACACCTTCAAAAACAAGTCGGTGTAGAATCCTACGAGGAACTCCATAACTGGTCCGTAACCAACCGCCAGGCCTTTTGGGATGCCATGATTACTAAGCTAAACCTCGTTTTTAAGGAATCCTTTGAAAAAATAGTCCAATTTAAAAGCAACTTAGAGATCCCTCAATGGTTACCAGGGGCTAAGCTCAATATTGCGGATTCTTGTTTTCAAGCTTCTGATGATCAAAAGGCCATTGTTTACGGAAAGGAAGATAGAACACTTGGGCACTGGACTTACAAAACCCTTCATGAGAAAGCAAATCAAGTAGCCAATGGTTTGCAAAACCTGGGGTTTAATAAAGGAGACCGGGCCGCTGTCAATATGCCCATGACTGCGGAATCAGTTGCTATTTATTTAGGCATAGTCAAGGCAGGCGGTGCCGTTGTATCCATAGCGGACAGCTTGGCACCTAATGAGGTGGAGAAGCGGCTTACCATTGCCGAAACGGATTATGTTTTTACCCAGGATGTGGTACCAAGGGGTGGTAAAGCGTTGCCCCTTTATGAAAAATTAAAGCCCCTGGATGGATTGCCTAAAGCCATTGTGATTCCGGGCCTTGATGAAATACAAACACCACTCAGAGAGGAAGATCTTTCCTGGAATGATTTTTTAGGAGCGTCCTCAGATTTTGAATCCGTACCTTGTTCCCCTGATGATTTCTGCAATATCCTTTTTTCCTCAGGGACTACCGGTGAACCCAAAGCGATTCCCTGGACGCATTCCACGCCTATCAAATGTGCCGCTGATGGTCACCTGCACCAGGACATAAAGGAAAATGACGTGGCCGCCTGGCCTACCAATATTGGCTGGATGATGGGGCCATGGTTAATTTTTGCCGCCCTGGTGAACAAGGGAACCATTGCTTTGTATTACGGTGCTCCCACAGACAGGAAATTTGGAAAATTTGTGGAGAATGCTAAAATCAATATGCTTGGCTTAGTCCCCAGCATGGTAAAGCGATGGTTGGAAACCGGTTGTATGGAAGGGCTTGATTGGAGTAATATCAAGGTCTTTAGCTCAACAGGGGAAAGTTCCAACCCGCAGGATTATCTTTGGTTGATGGCAAAAGCAGGTTATAAGCCGGTCATTGAATATTGTGGCGGAACGGAAATTGGCGGAGGATATTTTACCGGGACGGTTGTACAACCTGCCTCACCCGCCACTTTCTCAACCCCGGCTTTAGGTTTGGATGTGGTCATTTTGGATGATGAGGGGAATCCTTCAGACAGTGGTGAGCTTTTTGTGGTTCCTCCTTCCATGGGGTTATCCAATACGCTTTTGAATAAAGACCATCACAAGGTATACTATGAAGGCGTTCCAAAAGCGAATCCTGATCTTGAGGGAAGTCTGGGAACCAGGTTGGGTGACCAAACTAAAAACCTTGGGTTCAACCCGATTTTAAGAAGGCATGGGGATGAAGTAAAACGATTGCCTAATGGGTATTACCGAGCCCATGGCAGGGCCGATGATACCATGAATATAGGAGGTATTAAAACCAGTTCGGTAGAAATTGAACGATTATTGGACCTTGTGGAAGGCATTAAGGAAACCGCTGCCATTGCTGTGGAACCCAAAAGCGGTGGGCCCAATAATTTGGTTATTTACGCGGTTCAGCAGGAAGGGGCTGATAAAGATAAGGAAACCTTAAGGAACGAGTTCCAGCAGGAAATTAAAAAACAATTAAATCCTTTATTTAAAATTGCGGATGTGGTTTTGACTGATAAATTACCCCGGACTGCTTCCAATAAGATTATGAGGAGGGTGTTAAGAGATCAATATCAAGCCGCGGAGGCTTAAAAAAGTCTTAGGTTTTGGGTTTTAAAATTAAAAGGATTAATCTTTAAGCATTATAAAATTACCTGAAATGGAAAGGGGAAAGTTTTTGCAATTTAATTATGGAGAAGATGAAAATGTTGCTCATGTAGAAGCAGTTCATCCCATCCATCCGAAAGGTGAATTTTTCACGGGGAACCTGGTAAATGGCATTTCCCGGAATATTGGCGCTTCAAGTTTGGAAAGTGTTATCTCAAGGGATCAAATGGATTTAAACAGACCAAGGAACTCAGACAATTACCCGGCAGTGGATGAATACCGGGAGGTTTTACACCGAATTTTGGCCCGTAAAAATTTGCTTAACGAAAAAGGTTGGTTAAAAACCCCGTTTTTGCATCTATCCTTTCATGGAATGCAAGACTATTGGGACAGGGATTTTGAGATTGGTACCGGTTACGGAAATTATTGCCTCCCGGAAGTGAAAAGTTGGTTTATACAACAACTTAAGCAAATTTCCCGGAATTTTGGGGTGGACGATATTTTTCCGGGTTTTACTTTTCGGTCAATTTTAAGGGACGGAGATGTTTATGGTTCCACCAGTTTTTTAGGATTCGGCCCCTATATGAATACCATCCAGGTAGAAATATCCCATCATTGGCGAAGGCATTATTCGGAGACATTGGTTGAATTTTTTACGGAACTGATCAAAAATTTTCACCACTACTCTCCTGAACCTGACTATTCATTTGAAAAGGATTTAAAATAAGCCAAAATGGCTAAAACCCAATTATGGACGTTAACATTTTGTTCTTATAATTTAAAATAGGCAAGAAATTTGCTTTTAAACGCAAAAGCTTTTTTTCTGTTAAAATAATAGACTTTTTTTCACTACTTAATTTTATTAAATTCTTATTATGCTCATTTTAGTTTTTTTCATTGCTCATTGGTATTTATCCTTGTTTTTTCAAACTTTTTTCCATCATCGTTACGCAGCCCACAGCATGTTTACCATGAATCGTTTCTGGGAACGGTTCTTTTATTTTTTTTCCTTTATAGCTCAAGGTTCTTCCTATTTAAGCCCTTACGCCTACGGAATCTTACACCGTATGCACCATGCTCATGCTGATACTGAACTCGATCCTCATTCTCCGAAATATGACAATAATCTTTTCTCCATGATGTGGCGTACGAAAAATATTTACAATAAAATTTTTTCCGGGAAAATTTCTGTAGAAGACAAATACAAAAAAGGGTTGCCGTCTTGGTTCACCCTTGATAACATTGCCGATAAATGGTTTATCAGGATGGCTTGGGTTTTGGTTTATTGTGCCATTTACTGGTTTTTTGCCCCTCACTGGATTTTATTCCTTTTATTGCCTATTCATTTTATAATGGGTCCCTTACATGGTGCCATAATCAATTGGTTTGCCCATAAATATGGATATGTGAATTATAAGACTGAAGATACTTCCCATAATTTAATGCCTGTAGATGTTTTCATGCTTGGGGAAGGTTTTCACAACAATCACCATAAATTTCAGCGTAATCCGAATTTTGGTAAACGCTGGTTTGAGATAGATCCCATTTACCCCATTGTACTAATCTTTAATAAATTAGGCATCATCCGATTGGCCAAGGCATAACTTCCATTGGGTTTGGTGCATTATAAGCTGAACTACCTTTAAATAGATTTTTTTAATTTGGTTTGGAATAAAGCTCTGATAGCGCGCATTAGATCATGATTTTGGGCTAACACCATTTCCTAAATACTTTCGTGGAAAGCTTAGGTTTTGTTTACTCTCATAATTCATGGTAAAACCTTAAATGTTAAAAGGAGTTGATGAGGAGTTTTAATTTTCCCTTTCATTTTTTTTCAAAATATGCTTTTGGTGCATTTTAGGTGAATGGCCTAAAATAGTACATTGTAATTGCTTTCTTAAACCAATGTTTGCCTAATTTTGAAGGAATTTTTTTGATTTGAAGTGCCAAACAAACGCCCCATGAACCAAAACAAATACGCTTTAATCAACAATTCCATAGGATGGTTATTATTTGCTTTCGCAGTAATTGTTTTTTATTCAACCCTGGAACCCACCACACCGATTTGGGATTGTGGTGAATTCATAGCCGCTGCTTATAAGCTTCAGGTCGTTCACCCGCCAGGTGCCCCATTCTTTTTAATGCTGAATCGGTTGTTCTCCATGTTGGCTCCCACACAGGAATGGGTGCCGATCTTAATAAATGGCCAATCAGCCACATCAAGTGCTTTTGCGGTCCTGTTCCTTTTTTGGAGTATTACCATGCTGTCCCGCAAAATTTTGGTCAATAAGGGGGAAAATCCTACCCAAAGTCAGGTTATTTCCATAATGGGTAGTGGCATTGTGGGGGCAAGTGCATTCACGTTTACAGATACCTTTTGGTTCTCAGCAGTAGAAGGTGAGGTTTATGCGCTTTCAGCCCTTTTTATGGCTGTTGCTTTATGGTTAGGGCTTAAATGGGAAAGCCGGGCTGATGAACCCGGCAATATCAAATATTTGATTTTAATTGCCTATTTAGCCGGCTTAAGCCTTGGAGTTCACCTCCTTAGTTTACTTATTTTGCCGGTAATCGCTTTCATCTATTATTTTCGGAAGTTTGACAACATCACCTGGAAGGGCATTGTCGTTACAGGCTTAATAGGCCTTGCGGCCCTTGTTATCATTAACACGGGCGTTATTAAAACTTTGCCATGGTTGGCTTCAGAATTTGAATTGCTTTTTGTCAATAGTTTTGGATTTCCTTTCTGGTCAGGAATCTTTTTCACCATCTTTTTGGTGTTAGGAGTTCTAATCTGGGCGCTTTACTATACTTACCAAAAACAAAAAGCCATTTTGCATACGGCTTTAATTGGGTTAACATTTGTGCTACTGGGATTTTCTTCGTATTCAATGGTGGTCATCCGCTCTCAGGCTGATCCTTCTATTGACATGAATAACCCGGAGACCGTTTTTAACCTTATTTCCTACCTCAATCGGGAGCAGTATGGGGACCGTCCTTTGCTTTACGGCCATTATTTTAATGCAGACAGGGTGCCATCCGAAGGGGGTGAAATTGAATACCGAAAAGGAGAAAACAAGTACCTTAATGTGGGGCGTAAACCTGATCCTCAATATGCCGAAGAGGATAAAACCATTTTTCCCCGAATGATCAGCTTAAGGAAAGATCGTAAAAGTGCTTATCGTAATTGGGTAAATATTGATAAAAATGAGGATCCCACCTTTGCTGATAACCTGGAATTTTTCTTCAAATACCAGATAGGGCACATGTACTGGCGTTACTTTGCGTGGAATTTTATTGGTCGGCAGAACGATATTCAAGGTCACGGCCAATTTTGGCGGGGTAATTGGCTTAGCGGGCTTAGCGGGCTTGACCAAACTTTCAGTAATGTCGCAAAGCAGACAAACCTGCCTTCATTCCTTAAATCTAATAAGGCAAGGAATCCGCTTTACTTTTTACCTTTCCTTATGGGCTTGTTAGGTTTATTCTTCCATTTTAATAAAAAACAATGGGATGCTTTTACAGTCTTGGTATTTTTCTTAATGACCGGTTTTGTATTGATTCTGTATCTAAACCAACCACCCAGGGAGCCAAGGGAGCGAGATTATACCCTGGTAGGTTCCTTTTATGCTTTTGCCATTTGGATTGGTATAGGGGTTCTGGCATTGGTAAATTATCTCAAAAAGTGGATGAATCCTTCTGTGGCAGGCTTGGTTTCGACAGTAGTCGGTTTATTATTGGTTACGGCAGTGCTGGGTAAGCAAGAATGGAATGACCATGACCGTTCTGACCGATATACTTCCATTGCTTTGGCCAAGAATCAATTAAGATCAATGGATTCTAATGCCGTCTTCTTTGCCTATGGTGACAATGAGACTTATCCCTTATGGTATGCACAGGAAGTGGAGGACATTCGTACCGATGTTCGGGTGATTAACCTTAACCTTATGAATGCCAGGTGGTATGTAGAACAACTCAGAAAAGATAATTACCTGTCTGAAGGGTTACAATTCAACCACATTAAGCCCGATAAACTTAAAAAAGGCAAGAGAAAGATCATACGCTTTGCCGACAGGGCCGGACTGAACCAAAATCAACATTATGACATTGAACGGGTTTTGGAATTCATAGCCAGTGATAAGCCCAATACAAAAGTAAGGTTAAGGGGTGGTGGAAGGACGAATTATCTGCCCACAAAAAAGCTTAAAATAGATGTCGATAAGCAAAAAGTCCTGGAATCGAGCGTTGTTGATAAGCGCCAATCTGATCTCCTATTAGATGAGGTGAAATTTAAATTGCGGAGCAATAGGTTGCTTTTATCGGATCTAATGATTCTTGACTTAATTGCCAGCACCAATTTTACCCGTCCCATTTATTTTTCTCCACAAGTACCGAATGGTAGTTATTTTCACATGAATAATCACTTAATCCAGGAAGGTTTATCTTATAAATTGGCGCCCATCAAGAAAAATACTAATTACCGGGGTAAAGGGATGATTGATACAAAGGAAATGTACAACACCATGGTCAAAGATTTTACGTGGGGAGGTTTACCGGATTCATCCTTATACCTTGGGTATGTGACAAGGCGTAATTTCCGCCTCTACCGCAATCATTTCAGTAGACTGTCGCAAGCTTTAATCAATGAAGGCAAAACAGAAAAGGCTGAAAAGGTTCTGGATACTTGTTTTCACTATCTGCCGAATCAGCAGGTCTACTTCGATGCCAGTACGACAGCCCTGGTAAACAAGTATTATGATTGTAATGCTCCTGAGAAAGGGAAACAATACGCCAGAATCCTTTATGAAACTTTAAGTGGGAATCTTGAATATTTTACCAGCCTAAGCCAGAAATATCAGCAGGAGGCAAGCCGTAAAATCCGCGGAGGGATGTCCGGGCTTTATCAATTGAGGGAGGCTACCAAGAAAGCGGGTCAAAAAGCATTTTCAGATTCTATTCAATCATCTATACAAGAATTTCAGGGTAAAGTAAAGGTAAGAAGGAAAAGAAGGCGTTAATTTCCATTTAAGACCCCTCCTTTAATAAAGATTATAATAGCCTGGGTTTATTTCCAAAAAAGTCGACCTTTAATTGGGTTTCAGAATAATCCCATGGCCGTT
>CAZJWK010000063.1:0-15890 GCA_964549595.1 uncultured Sphingobacteriales bacterium
AGGTATACAAGCCCACCAAAAAAGGCTTAGCATCAATCGCTAAGCCTTTTTTTATGGTAGGAATTTAAAAAGAATCGAAATTGAACTAAAAGCATTTATTTATAGGTTTTATGAAAGAGAAAGGATTAATTTGCTCAAACTTTCTTAAGGCTAATTTTTGAAAGTTAGTATCCTAAATAGTTTTCAACCTTGAAAAAATCGCTCTTATGGGCCAGGAAAATAAATTTTGGTATCTGGAAAATTTTAATTTACTCAAATCACTACCAAAGCCTTTAATTAAGGAAGTCAGTGAGAAAACCATTATGTGCGATTTTTTTAAAGATGAATTTATTTATTTCCCTGATGATCCTTCGGATACGCTGTATTTTTTAAAGGAAGGTAAAGTAAAAATAGCCAATTATTCAGAAGAAGGAAAAGAAATTATCATGACCATCCTACAGCCGGGTGAGGTTTTCGGGGAATTTTCTTTAATAGAAGAGGGTAAAAGGAGTAACTTTGCTCAGGCCCTTGATCAGGTAAAAGTCTGCAAGATTGGGAAAACGGATTTTCAACAATTAATGGAAAAACATGGGCATTTTAGTCTTCGCGTGAATAAACTCATAGGGTTTCGTTTGAAAAAAATTGAAAGAAGGCTTGAGTCACTTTTCTTTAAAGATGCCAGGGCCAGGATTGTAGAGTTTCTTTTGGATATGGCACATGAAAATGGGGAAAGCGTGGGTTTTGAAACAATGATAAAAAATAACCTTACTCACCAGGATATTGCCAACTTAACGGCTACTTCCAGGCAGACTGTAACCAGTGTTCTGAATGATTTAAGGGCTAAAAATTTTATAAATTTTAACCGGAAACAAATACTTATCAGGGATCTTGATCAATTAAGAAATGTTGAAGCCCCTGCTCAGTGAAACTTTCTTCTTTGGCTACTTTGATTTCCTTCCTTTAATCATTTTCTTTTCCCTTCTTTACAGTTAATGTTTTTTATCCGCTGCTATTCCTTTAAGGGTTTAATTTAGCCCCTTAAAGACTCTGTTTCCAAAATACCGTTTTTTTGGTATTTTCCAAGCGCAAGAGAGCCCCTACTTTTGTTTTTATTTAAATTCATTCTAAACAATTTAGGTAAGCCCTTTTATGGTTATGAAAAAAATCACTGCTTTATTTTTATTCATCTGCTTAGCACTCACCCTTTCTTTTTTGGCGAAAGCAGGTGATCAGTCCATGGAAAAGAAAGCCAGAACCCTTACTAAACTTTTAAATTACATTGGCAAGGATTATTCCAGGGCTGTTGATGAACAAAAAGTGATCAATGAGTTTGAATACCGGGAAATGAAGGAGTTTACTGAAAGAAGTAAATCCCTTTTCAGTGATTTAAAAAAAGCTGACATCGGAAGTAAAATATCTTCCTCAGACGAGCAGAAAATTGGTAATCAATTTGATTCATTGCGTCTTTCCATTGAGAATAAAGCATCGCAAAAGAAAATTCAACATTTTACAAATGCCATTAAGAAACATGTGCTCTCATTAAATGCTTTTGAATTGGCTCCAGGTGATTGGCCTTCCCTTGCCGAAGGTAAGGCATTATACCAACAAAAATGTGCCCAATGCCATGGGAAAAAAGGTGATGGAGATGGTCCTTCAGCAGCTGCTTTAGAGCCGAAACCTACTAATTTTGTTGAAGACTCAATAAATGGAGTATCTCCTTTTCAAGCATTTAATGTCATACGCCTGGGTATTGACGGCACTTCAATGCGTGCTTTCAATGAGCTATCTGATAAAGAAATCTGGGAAATTGCTTTTTATTTAAAGACTTTGCCTCATAAAGGTGAATATGACAAAAATGCTTTGCAAGCATTGGTTGGAAAAGTAAAAAAAGACTTTTCCTTAAAAACGTTGGCTAAAAATTCTGACAAAGCCCTAATTCAACAATTGGAAGGTGATAAAGCAGCCAAGCTGAAAAAAGTTGCCGCTTTAAGGTTTCACAATCCGAATCAAGATAAAAAGGAAAAAGCACCCACTCAAATAGCCCTTGATTTTTTGGATGAAAGCCTTCATTTGTACAAAAATGAAAATTTAGAAGCTTCAAAAGATAAAGCCCTTCAGGCTTATCTACAAGGTGTAGAACCCATTGAGAGGGAAATAAAGGCTAGTTCTCCAACCATGGTTGATATGCTGGAAAAGGATATGGAAAATGTCAGAGCTGCTATTGATGCTGAAAAGCCGGTTTCTCAAGTAAAAGCCAAAGTGGAAGGTGCCAAAAAAACTGTGAAGGAAGCAAAGGCTTTAATGGGTGAGGAAAATTTCTCCTTTTGGTCAGCATCGGTGGCTTCAGGATCAATTTTATTAAGAGAAGGATTAGAAGCTTTTTTGATAATTATTACTATTTTAAGTGTGCTTAGGGCTGCAGGTGCTGGTTATGCTGCCAGATGGGTCCACGGGGGCTGGATTTTGGCCATTTTAATCGGAATTATAAGTTGGTTTTTTACCGATTGGCTGATTGCCATGGGTGGTACTAACAGGGAATTATTAGAAGGCATTTTCGCACTTATTGCCGTGTTTATCCTCTTATATATCGGCTTTTGGTTTCATAGCAAAACAGAAGCTCAACAATGGAAGGCTTTTGTGGAAAATAAAATCGGAAAGGTCCTTAACGAAAAGAATTTATTAGGCTTAACCGCCATTTCTTTTGTGGTGGTATTTCGTGAAGCTTTTGAAAGCGTACTTTTCCTGACCACACTGAACTTAAAGGTTGATCCGGCTGATAAAGCCGGCATTTGGGTGGGAGCCCTAATTGCCGCTGTAATAGTGTTTATCATTGCGGTTTTGATCCTCAAGTATTCCAAGAAAATTCCTATCCCAAAACTTTTTAAATATTCGGCTATAGTCATCAGCATTTTGGCCGTCATAATGGCGGGAAATGGCATTCATGAGCTACAAGAGGCGGGTTATGTATCCATTACGCAGTTTCCCATAGATTTCAGGGTGGGAGTTTTAGGCATTTATCCCTCTTATGAGATATTGGGTACGCAGGTACTCACCATTGCTTTAACCATTTTCCTTTGGTTTTATAGTCAAAAATCCCCTTCAAAGCCGAAAAATAAAAGTTCAAATGCTTCTGGTGAACCTCAATTGGAGGGAGAAGGCTAAGCAACTCAAAAAGGAGTTAAAGGTTATTAAATGTGCGATTAAGTCAAAAAAAGTCCCTTGGTATGCTTATGCCGTAGCAGGAATAACTGTTGCCTATGCCATTAGCCCCATTGATTTAATTCCTGATTTTATTCCCGTAATTGGTCATTTGGACGATTTGGTTTTGGTCCCTTTAGGTATTTACATTTCATTAAAACTCATCCCGGATTTCATACTGAAGGAATGTAGAAACCGTATTTACGCTTAAAACGAATTTAGGCCCGAACTGTATTATTGTAGCTTTTAAAGAAAGGTGTTCATAGAGTTATGCCACATGGGGTGCCACAAGAAGCACTTCATCATTTTCTTCAAGCTTTCTTTCATGATTGATCAACTCATCATTGACCATAATTTTGAAAGATTGAGTGGTTAGTTTCGGATATTGATGTTCCAGGTACTTATAGAGCTCGTGGACGGTTTCAATTTCTTGTACATGGATAGTATCTTCACCAATTAATTGAGCGATTTCCCCATAGAAAGTGACTTTTATCTGCATAATCCAATGTTTTTATTTAAAGGGGTTCTTAGATTCATTCCCATTCTACACCAATTTTGCCTATAGATTGTCCGCTTTGAAGGAACTCATGAGCCTCTCCGATTTGGCTGGCCTTGAAAGTACCGCCTGAATAGGGGTCAAGATATCCCTGGCGGGTTAAATCGACTACATTTAGCAAACACCGTTGCAATTTTTCCGGTTTATAATCCGCTATGGCCAACATGTAAACACCAATAATGGCTTGGGACTTCATCAATATTTGCACAGGAGAAAAAATCCCAAAGCCGGAAACCAGTTTAAGGGTGCTAAAAATATTTTTGCTACCACCAGAACGGGAGGAAGCACCAAAACCCACAATTCGTCCGCCGGCACCTAATAATTTCATGCTTTGTTTAAAATATTTACCTCCTAATGATTCAAAAACCAAATCCAGGCGGTCATCTCCTAATTCTTCCTCGATGACTTTCCGGAAATCCTGCTTCCGGTAGTTGATGGGATGGTGCACATGGTTTTCCCGCATTACTGTTAGTTTTTCGTCTTTTCCCGCCGTTCCGAAGATGGTACAACCTTTAAGGTTGGCAAGTTGAACCAGGGAAGTTCCCACACCCCCGGCGGCAGAATGAATAAGGACCTTGTCTTCGGGGTGGAGATTGACACTTTCAATAGCAGCGTAATAAGCTGTGCAGTATTGTGTGGCCAAAGCAAGGGCCTTGGTTTTATCCCAATCGGTTGGAACAATAGCCGCAACTCGTTTATCAGCCGATACGTATTGGGCATATCCGCCAAATCGAGTAAACGCTACCACCCTTTGATTGACTTCAAAATTGGTAACTTCCGCACCTAGCTTATCGATATAGCCTACAACCTCATATCCCAAAATAGCAGGCATTGGAGGGGCATCTTTATACATTCCTTGCCTTGCTAATACGTCCGCGAAATTAAGACCAAATGCTTCAACCCTGATTAAGACCTCATGGGATTCTGGTTCCGGCTTTTTTGTTTCTCGTATGGCAAAAGCTTCTTTGGCGTCTCCTTTTTTATTCAGGAAAATGGCTTTCATGGTTATTTTTAGGAGTAAAATTAAGTTTTGTTAAGAAAGATAAAGAACAATCAGCCAAATGTAGGCACTATTAAAATTTAGCACCCACTGTCAGGTAAAAGCTCCTACCTTTTGCCGGAATGATGCCAGGACCCGGATAACCAGTAGCCCTTCGTGTGAAGTATTGGTGATCAGTGATATTGTTAATGCCTCCTTCAAAAGTTAGGAAACGGTATTGGTAAGCCAATGAAAAATCCATCACATAATAGCTGGGAATAATGCCCTGGATGGCTGAAGGGGTTTTTTCAGCGTTGGTGGCGTCCGAATAATGGTCTTCTGTGTACGAGAATTGGTAAGAAGCCCTGAAAGGTCCTTTTTTAAAATTCAAGCCTGTCTTTATTTGAAAAGGGGGCGCATATTCTACTTTATTGCCTTCAATACCGGGTTCTTGACTATTGACATAGGTGGCATTTAACAATGAAAAATTGGTAAAAAGCGAAAGTTTTTTGTTTTCTCCGCTTTTGCCAAACAGTTTTAATAGACCTGCTTCAATATAACCTTCAATTCCGTAATGTAAGGCATCCGCAACGTTGGTTCGGTAACGGTAAGGGCGGTAAAGTGTAGTATCAACCTTTAAAACTGAACCGATTTTGTTTTGATAAGATAATCCAAAAACACTGATGTCGTAATTTAATGTATTAGCAATGCGTCCTCTTACTCCTAAATCCCCGGTGAAACCACTTTCGTCTTTTAATTGCTTATCAACCCGCAGGTTGGGATTAGTGATACGCATGTCATTAAAACTAATAGCCCTGTAATTTTCTGAGAGGTTACCATAAAATTCCAGGTATTTTTCAGGCTTATAGCTAAGCCCAAGCCCGAATAAGAAAAAATTTCGAGTACGGTTTCTTTCCTCATGGATTTTCTTTTCCAAAAGGATGTTGCCGGCCCGGTCTTTCACAATTTTTTTAAATGAACCATTAGCAGTGGTTTTTATATGCTCGAAACGAACTCCCGGTGTAATACTGAACGCTTTTGTTATGGACAATTTGTTTTCTGCAAAGGCCGCAATGTTATTGCTTGGGAATTGATAATCGGAATGTTCAAGGGCATTCGGTTTGACAAACTGAAAATCCGGATCCTTATCATCAGTCCCGAAACCCTGTTTTCGGTCTGTTAAACCCCGGTAATAACGCCCCCCTATTAAAAAGGCGTTTTCAAGGTTATTAATCCGATAGTTATAAATTAATCGGGTTTCATTACCGAAATTTTTGTAATGGTCCTTCATTAGTTTTCGTTCTTCTCCATGATCGGATCGGTTGATCCGCCCAAGAAAGCCCAGTGCATAACGGCTGCCCAGCAGGCCAAATGATCGGCTATTTAGTTTCAGCCGGCTATTGATCTTATAATCCAGTTTTAAAGAGGCCATGTTCCAGTCAACCCGGAACCAATTACGATCACGGATGGATTTAGAAGGGTCTTCTTCAAACATTTGATCAGTCAAGCCTCCCGGTTGTTGGGCCAAGGAATTCATTTTTGTTAGCTCAAGGGTTAGGGACAGGTCTTTATTCAGGTGGTACTCGAATAACCCGAAACCATTGTGTGAGCGGAAATTTGAATTCGGGCGCCAGCCGTTACCTCGCTTAAATTTGTAAAAAGTAAAGTATTTAAAATCTTCATCCTGTGAGCTACCGCTTATGCTATTATAGCTGTTGAAAAGCCCATAGGAACCTATGGTTTGCCGCGTATTAATTTGGAATAATTTATCTGATGGCGGGTCTTTGAACATAAAGTTAATCATCCCGCCAAATTGAGGACCATATTGAAGCGATGCAGACCCTCGAATCACTTCGATTTGTTTTAAGGCTTCTGGGGGGGGAGAGTAATAAGTTTCCGGGTAGCCAATGGCATCAGCACTGATGTCATAGCCATTTTGGCGTGTATTAAAATTGCTGGTCCTTTTTGGGTTTAGGCCACGGCTCCCTATGTCAAGTTGAATACCGGCCCCATCGCTTTCCCATACATGAACACCTGCTATCTTACTATAAATTTGACGGCTTTTATCAGTGGCCAGATTGGCCGTGATTTTATCCAACAAGACCACTTCTGACTTCTTCCCGGAATAAATGCCGGTACCCTCAACCGAACGCATCCGCCGGAGCCCAAAACTGTTATTTTCCTTGGATTGAAATTTGACCACCTTTAACTTCCGTGAAAAGGTATCCACCTTAAAGTTTATCTTTTTAACCCCCGAATCCACTTTCACCTTTTTTGTTTGGCTTTCATAGCCCAATAAAAACACCTTTACTTTGTAACGACCCGGGCTTATACTATCAATCCGGTAGAAACCATTCTCATCCGTTTTCTGGATCGAGGAAGTCATGATTAATCCTACTTCAGCCTCCTTAACAGGTTTTTCAGTTTTTGACCAGGTTACTTTACCCTTAATAGCCCCATGCTGGGCCTTAGTTTGAAATGGAACAGCAGAGAAAAATAGTAATATGAGCACTATCAGCCTTCTCATTTTACCGCCTCCCTTTTTGGGTTAAAGCCTTATCCTGTTTGGATTTTCTGGGTAAGATCCAATCCTTATGATGATATCCGGGCTCACAATTGGCTAAATTAACAGTGGGATCAATAAACCTTTGACTTCCTCTTCTGTTTAAATCCACGTAGCTTTCAGCGGTTATGACAGGATTTTCGATGCCCTTTGCCTTATAATGGTTTTCAAGATAATGGGCAAATTGAAGGATCATATCAGGCTGGGTTGCCATAATTTTTTCCTGAAATGGCGTAAGGTGTTTTTTCAATTCAACTTCTTTTGATTGACCATTTTTGGGGTTTTTAACATTGAAAAAAGTGGTACCTGCCTTTTGGGTTAACATAACCCGCCAGGAAAAGCGATAACCTTCGTGGGTCCATAATAAATTGCCGGGATATAATGTAAAGCGCCATGGCCAAATTAGCTGGAAGGCAATAAATAATACCATTAGCCCCCCAACGGTCTTTTTCCAAAAGGGGTTGGCGAATACGGGTATAGACCCTTGCTCATCTGCTTTCAGGGTTTTTCGGCTAAAAATTTGGTTCCATGTATTTGAAATTTTATCAATGAGCTTATCGTGAAAAGTGGGGGAGAAGAAAATTAAGGTAGCCCCGATCATTATATAGGGAAACATCCCGATCTGAAATAATAAAGCAGTCAGGCCGTGGAAAATGATCACCAATGCGTAAGCAAACCACCGGTATTTCCGAATTAAAAATAAGAAGGCAATGCCCAGGTCATAAAGGGCACCAAACCAACTGGCTAAAAAAGCCGTGGCAGGTTTTGCCAATAAATTACCTACCAAAGGCCAATGCTGATGCGCAGCTAACCAGGTTCGCATGGGCATGGCTCTGAAAAGCCAATCATAATTAATTTTGGCAATTCCGGCATGAACGTATACAATACCTAATTGCAAGCGCAGGATGTTAACCATCCAAACAGGGACCTGCATTAACCTGATCTGGGGTTTTCTGATCACATCCAGGGAGAAATACCGATGCGCCGGCAAAAAAATAAGCAAGAAAGAGACCAGGCTAATGAAATAGTAATGATTCAGGTAATAAGTTTTGTCAATGAGTTCTACGTAGGTAAAAGCAAAGAAAAAAATAATAGTGGCCGGCCTATACCATAAACCTAACATAATCAGTATTGTGCTTAAGGCCATGATGGCGAAAAGGCCGTACATTCCCAATGCGTCAAAAGGCTGTACCCAGCTGAATCCATAGTATGAAAAATGAAAATCAGGATTGAGGTAAAGGGATTCTACCCATCCATTTACGAGGAACCGGATAACACTAACCAGCATCACAGCCCCGAAAAACACCCTGAAAATTGCCAAAGGAGCTATTGAAACCGGTTTTTGGATAAGGCTTTGGCCAAGCCGGTTAATGTTATCCTTTATTTTGTTCATAGACTGTTTCAATCTCCATCATTATCCTGATAAGTAATTCTTACCCCTAAAGCTGAGGGCATATCAGTCTTTATTAAAACTACTTGTTTTTGTACTTCTTCATAAGCCTTATCTGCTTGCGTTTTATTGTTTTTGATGGCTTTGGAAAGGGGGTCGTCTAATTGTTTTAATTCAGTTCTGGCTTTGGCAAACTGATCAACAATAGCATTTGAAAGGTTTTTTCCATTTCGTTTTGCATCGACAGCATCCAAATGGTCATCCAAACCTTTACCATTTTTACCGTCATAACGCCCCAGAAAGAGGTTTTCAATGGCATTCAGATTAGTGATCATCAACTTAAGAGATATTCCGCTGTAATAGGCTTCTACTTTATTGGGAAGCGGGTCGCCCAAAGATTTTTTACCCAATGGAATCCCCAGTTTGTCATTTTTTATGATTTCATAGTCAAAGTTCATTTGGTTGACCAACAGGGCCAGAGAGCTTCCTTTATCGTTACCGTTGGCATTGCTGAAGGTTTTTAGATAATCTCCACCGGAACTGATCCATTTTCTATAGACATTGCCTGCCATTTGGGCTATGTCCTTGGTAATGGCTTTCAGATAAGATTTCCGGTTACCGGCATGAGGACTCTCTTTAAATGAATCAATCACGGCCTCTTCAGAGTCCCTGTAGAGTAAGTAATCCAAAGCCGGAAAGCCTTTGGTATCATTATCATACGGTCCCCATTCCTGATTGTTGTTTTTAACGCGTTTAGGGATCTCCTGCGTATCAGCCGGAAAAGTATTCACATTAGTCCTCAAAGCCAATGATTTGGCCGGGCCAAATCCATAAGGTGTCACTTTCTGCCATGCTAAGTAGGCTTCTTTAAAATCTTCCCTTAAAGGCTTTAATGTTTGCTTATTGGCATTGGAAGCAAATTTTTTGGCCGATTGGGAAAGGGTATTGGCTTTTTGTTTAAAGTTTTTGTAATCAGGGATTATCACATTGTTCCCTAAATTCCGGAGCATGGCTTTTCGATCAAAGCTATTGTTATCGTCATTTTCGGGCTCATCTTCTTTACAGCCGAAAAAAATCGAAGCACTCAATACGGTTATCAATGTCAAATAAAGTAAGCCTTTCATAATTGACCCTTCTTTTTTGTTAAAATGCTTTTTGCCATTTAATGACAAGAAACTCAACTCTTTAGATCATCCTCAGAGTGAGTTTCTTGGTGGAGGTTAGCCCTTCTGTATCCGGGATAAACTTTATTAGAAATTGGTGATGTTAGTCGGGAAATCGTAGGCTTGATCCAATCTACTATTGGCATCCTCCAGGTCGCTTTTGGAAACATTTTTTGGACTATCCCCCAGTTTATTGCCAATGTAGTTCCAGTCATTATTGCTAATGGTTTTATCAACATTGTACTTAAGGCTCATGTGAAAAGCTTTGGCTTCGGACCAATGGTGCCATTTGTCCCCTGTATTTCCTTTATTGATATCACTAATGGTAGCGTTGATGTAATGGGCAACATTGGCAGCCACGAGTAATTCCCATTCTTCTTTGATGTTGCTTACTGCTTCTTCCCTTTTGTCGGGCTTTTGTTGGGTGATGGCAGCCCTTCCCTTCAAAAAGGCATTGAATAACTTCTTTTTGTTGCTTAGCTCCGGATTACGGCTTCTTAAATAATGACCCCAGAACCAAGTGGAATTTACATAGTCTCCGGCTACCTCATCATTGCTATTGCTAAGGAAGTTTTTGGGCAATCCCATGTAACCAAAGGCCTCATCGAAATGGTGCTCTCTCGTTGTGGGCTTATTTCCATTTTGGGGATCTTGGTTGGGATCAGAGGCAAGATCCTGAAGGTATTCGGAAGTACCTTGCCAGTAAAATGAAGCCCCCATTAGCCCTTTTTCCACCATCTGTAGGATTTCAATCCCTGATTCAGTGAAAAACCGTCCATCTATGATGGTGTCTCCGGTGTTGGGGTTATTGGTAAGGCTATCAATTTCTTCGAACCAATCATAAAACTTTTGTTTGTCATTGGGGTAGGTTTTACCGGCCAAGTTTTTATTGGCATTGATTTCCCCATTATTTTCATAAATATCGATTAAATCCTGCTCATTTACCGTATTCCCTTGATTTGCTTTCGCAATTTCTGAAGAGAGTTTATCCAGTAGCTTAATTCGGGCTGTTTGACCGGGATAATTGGCATCTTCCCATTTGTAGGTATTCGGGACTTCCAATTCATTATTGTTATCCGGCTCCCCATTGTCATCCTCATCATTGTCACAGGCCCCAAAACCCAATACGATGCATGCTGTTAACGTTAAGATTGTGATTTTTTTCATAATTTTACGTTTTTGATTGGTGCAGGCATTTGACCGGTCCATTTAAGCTTTCGGCATTTGCCTGCGCCTTCTTTCGACAAATAATTTTTATTTAAACCAATTCTAAATAGTACCGCAAAGGTGCGTGTGTACCTACGGCTGAGCAATACCGTAAAAAAGGTATTTTGTGGTATTAATGACTAAGGGATTAAATGAGCAAAGAAAGGTATCCCTTCTAAAACCGGACGGGATCGTAACCTCCTTTCACGCCGTTAGGGCTTAAAATGATCTGCCACAACTGATTTTTCCTTGCCCGGAAGGAACCTGCACAACAAAGCAGGTAATATTCCCACATACGGTAGAAAGTGTTATCAAACTGATCCTTAAAGTTTTCCCAATGGGTTTTGAAATTTTGGTACCATGCCATTAAAGTGTGGTCATAGTAAACCCCGAAGTTGTGAAGGTCTTCCATGACAAACAGCCCTTCTATGGAATTACCGATTTGTTTGATACTGGGTATTAAGGAATGGGGAAAAATATACTTTGAAAGCCATGCGTCAGTGATGTTTGAGGATTCATTAGAGCCTATGGTATGCAAAAGGTGAATTCCATCTCTTCTCAAGACGCGATTTACGGCTTCGAAGTAAGGACGAAAATTCTTATAGCCTACATGTTCAAACATACCGAGGGAAATAACGCGGTCAAAAGGACCGTGGTTTTGATTAAGTTTCCGGTAATCCTGTTTTAAAAATGTTACATCCAGTCCTTTGGTATTTTGCCTCGCCAGTGCCAGTTGAGGTCCTGAAACATTAATGCCGGTGACATGCACGTCATAGTTTTCCGCAGCATACTTGGCAAAACTTCCCCATCCGCAACCAATATCCAATACTTTCATACCAGGCTCTAAGTGAAGTTTTTGACAGGCGAGCTCTAATTTGGCTTCTTGTGCTTCATCAAGGTTGCCGGCATGTTTCCAGTAACCACAAGTATAAACCATTCGCTTATCCAGCATCGCTTTAAAAAATTCATTGCTTAGGTTATAATGGTAATTCGAATTTTTTTGGGACCTACTCGGGGATTGGGGGTTTAACAATTTTGCTTTAAAGTAGGTAAGAATGCGCTTGAGGTTTACCGGCGCAGCTTTTTCTAACCCCGAATTGAGGAGCCGGTTGAAAAATTCATCCAACTGGTCGCAATCCCATAAACCTTCCATATAAGATTCTCCTAAGCCCAATGATCCATTTCCCACAACAAGTTTATAAAATTGTTCATCGTGAATCTGCGGATCAAAGGGTTGGGAACCATTGATGGTAATGCCTGCACGGGAGAAAATATCTGAAACGGTATTTTTGTATTGATTGCCCATTGCTTGATAATAGTTGGAAATCATTTCCAAAATAAGCTAATTTGGGCACAAAACCAAATGAGTTTTGTCATTTTCAGCGTTAATAAAGGTTGAAAGTCCCGATCAGTGGCAATTTTAAAATCGATTAGGAATATATTGATAAATTGCTTTTAAATTTAAACCGAGAATGCAGGACCATTTTTAAATTGTCAATTTATGACGATTGCTTTTACCGCTGATTTGCACCTTAAGGAGGCCCGTGAAGAGGCACCAGCCCGTTACCATGCCCTTGTCAATATTTTTGATCAATTGCAGTCGGAAGGTATCCTAACTCTTATCATTGCTGGTGACTTGTATGATAAGGATTCAACCAACCATTACGAATTTGATGAACTTTGCCGGGCTTATCCGGAAATCCGGGTTTACCTCATTCCCGGGAACCATGATCCGGGTTTAAAGCCGGAGGCTTTTACTGCGGAAAACCTGACCGTCATCACTACGCCTCACCTTTTACAAATTAGTGATAATAAATTATCAGTCCTTTGCCTGCCCTATCAATCGGACCAATCCATGGGAGAAGCCTTAGCCGGGTACCAAGCGGAAATAGCTGAATGGCCAACTCCTAATCGCTGGGTTTTAGTGGGTCATGGGGATTACCTGGGTACAACCAAAACTCCGAATCACTATGAACCGGGTATTTACATGCCCTTATCCGCCTCTGACCTGGAACGGTACCAACCCGGCCTTGTAATCCTGGGGCATATTCACCAAAGGACGGATTCCGGTAAAATCCATTATCCGGGCTCCCCGTGTGGATTGGATATTACCGAGACCGGAAGACGCTATTTTTCATTACTTGATGAGGAAACCTTGACCATTGAGGCCAAGCCCATTGATACGGATTTCCTTTATTTTAGTGAAACATTGGTCAGTCTTCCACTGGCTGATGAGGATACATACATCCGGAAACAACTTGAATCCTTGGAAAACAATTGGCAATTGGCGCCTGAGGACTATCCGAAGGTCCGACTTCGGCTAACAGTAAAAGGCTATACCAATGATAAAGCCAAGTTAAAGACACTTATAGAAAACCATTTTGACCAAATTCAATGGGTTGACGATGGTCCGGATTTGACCCACGTCCACATCAATCCGGACCCCCTTAAGCAGGAGCTTATCGAGAAAACCAAACGCCACATTGAGACTAGATCAGATGAGCTGGAGGCCTTGAGTCTTTCAGAAGCGGAAGTGTTAGAGAAAACCTTGAACAGGATTATCGGATTTTGAGGAGTTTTTATCCTTTTTCAATCAGCCACGATTTTATGAATACTTATGGGTATCTTTATTGACCAGATAACGGCTACCAGCCTTGGACCATTAGACCAATTTGATGAAAGCCTTAGCCGGTTTAATTTAATTTACAGCCCAAACGAGGGGGGAAAGACCCTTCTAACAGAATTCATTATTCGTTGTTTGTTTAAAAACCATTGGCAAAACCAGGGGCTTGGAAAGGGGAAAGTTGTGTTGAAGGGATTATCCGAAGCGCCTCAGGAGTTTTCCGTTTCTACCAAAACCAAGCTTGACGATTACCTGAACAAAACCAAGGGTCTACCCATTGCGCTGGCCAAACTTTTAGTGGTCAAAGGATCCGATCCCAAAATAGCGGCTAAAGATGGGGGGATGGACAAAGACACCTTGAGGACGCTGCTATCGGAAAAACAGATGCTGGACAACATCCTGAGTCAAATACCAAAAACCGAACAAAAAGCCACTGTCCAGGACGGAATTATTGAAATTGAGAGAAAAGGCAATGGCAAAATCTATAAGGAAAGAAAGACAAAGCTGGACCAAATAAATGACCAAATTGAGTGGTTAGACCAGCATTTTAGCACCGGTAAATTACAGGACCTGAAAAACCGGGAATCTCAAATACGTGAGTTGCTTAACCAACAAAAAAGGGCTAAGCAATACCTTGCCTATACAACCTCAGAGGCTCTAAAGAAAATACGGCGGCAATTAAGCGATTACGATCAGGAGGCCATTACCAACCTTTATCGGGACATCGAACAATACGAACAACGGAAAAAGGAACTGGAACAAAGCAGGGAAGCCCTGCAACGGACCCGGAAAGCTTACGAGTTTTACACCTGGCTGCAAAGTGCAACGGAGCAGTACCAGGCCTCAGAGGAACAAGTGACAGATCCACCTCACTTGGGTTGGTTAATTGTTGCTGGTGTGGGTTTTTTAGGGGGTTTGACGGCCCTTTTATGGGGAGATGATAGCCTGACAATTTTTTTATTGGCTTTGATGGCGGTTTGCATAACCGTTTACATTTGGCGGAATTATCAATTCATGCAAAGCAAACCTGCTTCGCAAACATTGGAAACCCTAAAGGCAGAATTCCGGCAAAAAACCAATAAAACCCTCCATTCAAAAGCCGATCTTGATTCGCTATTGACCCAATACCGCGATGAGCCTTCCCGGTTGGAAATGCAAAAAGACAAGGTAAGCGAGCTTGAGGAAAACCAAACGCAATTACAGGAAAGCATTCAGCAAAGGCTTCGCACATTGACCGGCAAAGCCATTGACCCTGAAGCATGGCGTGATGAATTAAGTGCAATCGATGCCCATGCAAAGGAACTCCAAGAAAAGGAAGCACAATTAAGGGACCAATTAACCAGCTTGGGCGTAGATGAGTCGGATTATCTGGCGGAACCCACTGAGGAAACCTATAGCAAAGCCAGACTGGAAGCCCTTCAGCAGGAATGGGAAACAGTACAACAGTCCTTAAGCGAGGAAGAAAACCAGCTCGCTCATATCAAATCCCAAATCGGATTTTTGGTCGGGGAGAATCTGGTGGGTGTGGATTTCAATACTGCCTATGAGAAACTATTGGAAAAACGCGAAACGGTCCGGGCTGAACTTAAGGACCTGGAAGCATGGTTAGTGGCTGATGTATGGGTTACTGAACTGGTCGATGAACTAAAAGCCGAGGATGATCAGAAAATAGAGGCCATTATTGGGTCCGAAGCCCTGGAAAAGCCTTTGCAACAACTAACAAATTATTACAGGAAATTGGGAATGGATCACGAAGGCCGGCTATTGATCAAAAGCGATTGGGAAGATTTTTATTTGACCGATTTAAGTACCGGCACGCGGGAACAAGTCCTTTTGGCCCTTCGTGCCGGTATTGCCTCCTATTTGCTCCGGGAAGATACGATGTTTCTTATACTGGATGATGCTTTCCAAAATTCTGATTGGATTAGACGACCACAGATTGTGGAACAATTGGCCTATATGGCTGAAGCAGGCTGGCAAATTATGTACCTGACAATGGATGACCACATACGGGATTTATTTGATGAAATGGGGGAAAAGCACTTTGGGGAGGATTATAAGAAGGTTTATTTAAGCCCGTAAACCTTCGCTTACTCTGTGGCTTTGTTTTTTACTTTTGAATGGACGCATTCACGCAAAAAATAAAGCCCCAACCACTTCGTGGCTGAGGCAATTGACTTAGTCGGGGTGGCTGGATTCGAACCAGCGGCCACACGTCCCCCAGACGTGTACT
>CAZJWK010000064.1:0-15808 GCA_964549595.1 uncultured Sphingobacteriales bacterium
GTTGGCAACGAAAAAATCTCGAAGGCCCCATGTAAAACCACAGCACTAAATTTCCTCAAAAAATGGGGTAGAACCTAAATTTTATTATAATAAAAGGTCAGAAGGTCTGAATCTTATCTAAAAAATAAAAAAGGCCATTCTATTTACAGAATGGCCTTTTTTAAGAGAAGGGTTATTTATTGAAGTACTCTAATCTATTCTATTAAAAGGAGCTTTTCGGTATAAATCGCTTCCCGCTCAGGGTTAGTCACCTTGATGAGGTATAAGCCGGGTGTTTGATTTTCGAGCCTAACAGTTTTGCTACCCTTGTTCAGGTTGAAGCTTTTTACTTGCTGACCGGCTTGGTTGAAGATTTGGACTTTGGTATTGGCATCCACTCCGGTAATCCTGAATTGCCCTTCGGTTGGGTTCGGGAAAATATTGAGGTTAATGTCGGAATTGTTGGCAATGCCAGTGGGGAATCCCTTGTTCTGAGTGCCGGGTGTAGCCTTGGCCTCTTCGAAGGAACCGGTACCGCCGGGTATTCTGGCCCAGGATGTATCCGCACCCGGTGCTTTGTAATTGACGGAGTCGAAAATCCGACCAAGTGGATCGGCAAGGTATAGCATGCCGCCCATTGAATCCAATGTAAAGTTCGTATGGATTCCTGCTTCCAATTCATCCCCATCTGCCCATATCAATAACTTACTTCCGGAAGCCACGTTCGTGTCCGGGAAGGGCCATTTCTTCACATTGTTTTTGTTATCCGTTAACCAGTAATGACTAAGGTTAACAGCTTCATTTGCGCTATTGTGAAATTCTATGTAGGGTTCATTTTCTCCCAGGGGATCCTGAATGGTTGTGTCGTTATTGACCAGAATTTCGTTGAAAACTGTATTGGTATCGTAAATGAAATCACCCTTTGTTTCAGGGAATAACTGGTAGCCGTCCAAAAATGGTGGTGAACGATCAAATTGCCAACCTACGCCCACTACATCAAAATAACCAAAAGGAATTACCGGGCCATGTATTGAAGTGAGGTCACTGATCCGGAGTTCGGTTGTGTCCATACCATTTGTCACTTCTACATTGAATGAGCCTGAATTCGGATCCCACTGACCAGTATCGACAATGGTAAAGTCATTGATTCTGGTGTATATACCCTCCGTTTGCTCACTAAGCGTATTGGCCACCATTGGTTCAAATAGCGGGTTATTTTTCGATAAAACTTTAATGGAGTCCGGCTCAATTTCAGCCAGGCCATTAAATTGGGTAATAGAGCCTCTAACCCATATTTTATCTCCTTCTTCAGAGCTATAGCCTGACACATCATCAAAACTGAACACATTGATTCCACCGCTGGAATCCTGCATAGCAAAATTATAGCCACTGCCACCCCGGTGATCAAATCCATGAACCACTCCTGTTAAAATGCATTTGACCCCTGATGAATCCAGGGATCCTGTTTGTTGATCAACGGTTGTAACCTGGCCGATTTTGTAATAGGGGATGTTTTCCGCCCCAGGAGAAGGGATTGCCGTTTTAAAAGGCCCTTCTCCACCGGGAATCCTGGCATGGGAAGAATCAGCAGGCTGTTGGCCGAATTTGGTTGAATCAATGGCTTTGTTATTTGCATTTGATAAATAGAGGGATTCCCCTGTTTCATCAAGGTCAAAATTGGCATGAAGATCACCTTGACCGGCTTGCCCATCAGTCCATATCAGGAGATAGTCTTTGGCACCGATGGTAGTATCCGGTAATTGCCATTTTTGTTGGTTGGTGGCGTCATCTGAAAGGGAGTAGTTCTGAAGGTTTAATTCAATCCCGTTGGGATTATACAATTCAACCCAATCATCATTTTCCCCTTGATTATCGGTTTTCCCGTTTTGATTGTTCGCTAACAGTTCATTGATCTTAATGGGATCCGTACTTTTCAGACTGATATCATCAATCCTTTGACGACCACCATCCCCTTTGGGTGCTTTGTAATGGAAAGCAATATGAAAGGTGTCGCTGTTGTAACTGTTCACGTTATAGACACCAGAAAAGACTTCCTGACCTTGAGAAAATTGAAAATTGCTTGTAATTTCCGTCCATGTGAAATTATTGGGGTTTGAACTCCCGTCATAATCAGTAGAAACTTTCACCTCAAACGTATCCCCACTAAAATCGTATTTGTTGTAAAAGCTAAAAAATATATCCCGATTAACCTGGCTCAAATCAAACCTTGGTGAGATTAGCCAGTCCTTGTTGGTGGTGTCTGACTGAAAGCCGTTCATTTCAGCAAATTGATCACCCGAACCGGATTCTAAAGTCCAATTTTTGTTACTCATGACATTGTAGCTGGTCCAGTCATCCAGGTCATTCACATTTTCAAAGTCCTGTTCGTAAGGTAAACTAGCCTGACCCTTGACCAAATTTTGGTTTAAGAAAAGAAAGCCTAAAACCAATAAAAATACCATTCCGAAATTTTGTGTAAGCCTACTTTTTTGTCTCATAAGTCCATGTTTTAATTTTCTGCAAAAATACAAAGTGTCCGTAAAAATGGTTAGAAGCGATTGCTTTAAGTTTATTTTAATTTTCCTTTAAACCTGTTTCAATCAATCATTAGGGCCATAACCCAAATTTTTTTGAGGAATTTCCTTTTTCCACAGCTTCTCACCCTGGCTATCGTAAACAGAAATCTGGAACACTCTTTCATCTTCCTCACCCTTAATGGCAATGCGTGCAAAATTCTGGTCTTTAACCAAAGTATTTTCAACCCGGTATGGATTGTCGGACTCCCTGCCTAAATCATCAGGAGCGCCCGAGGTTATGGGTGAACAGGTGAAATCGTATAAGGGATAACTGCCTGCCTTTTCCAGCTTAATCAATTCTGTAAAGTGCCTGTCCCCGGAAAGGAATAAAACGCCCGGAATTTCTTTTTCTCGAATAAAACCTATTAGTTCCTGGTACTCTGCCGGATAATCCCTGAAAGATTCATAACCATTCAAAGGATTGAGGAATTGTCCACCACCAACGATGACCTTGAAGGTAGCATAAGAGGATAGTAATTGATCCTTTAACCACTGTAATTGTTCCTGGCCAAAGTAGGGTTTATTCTTATTCGGACTACCGTCAGGATTATTACTTTCCACTTTATTGGGTGCCCGGTGATAGCGGTCGTCCATCAGGAAAAAATCGGCATCTGACCATTGAAAATGGGTGTAAGTACCCGGATTATCGGGTTCCCCGAAAGTTTTATTAGGCCAATATTCCTTAAACGTTGATAAGGACTCTTTTTTAAGGTAATACGAACGGTTTGAATTGTTGGGCCCATAATCATGGTCATCCCAAATAGCAAAATGAGCACGGCTTGATAAAAGCTCCTTCATTGCAGGGGTTTTGCGGGTATGATGGTAACGGTAACGAATACCATAACGGGAATGCCAATCAACCTCTCGGAGATAAGTGTTATCTCCGCCCCAAATCATAAAATCAGATTCTTTTGCTGCCATGGATTGAAAAATTTGGTAGCTCTTGCCGTAGGGTTCTCCGGGTCGGTCATACTTTTTTTCATTAATGTAGGCGCAAGAGCCAAACAGGAAACTGATATCGGGAGGCTTGGATCGCCACTGCCAAAGTTTTTTGGTCTTGAATGTATAGGTTTTTTCCGGGGCTACGTTTCCATCCAGTATAATCCGGTAATCATAGGCTGTATTCATGGTAAGGCCTGATATCCTAATCTTGACCGGATTAAAATGTTTTTTTATGGGTTTCCGATAGGCCCTTATTTGTGTATCCGGTTGATTCTTGTTTTTTGGCCAGTATTTAAGGGCTATGTCTTCAATAGAGGGCTTGGTTTCCAACCAGATCATGACTTCCCGGTGTTCTACGTAACCTAACATTGGACCGGAAACCAAAGGGGAATTTTGAGCGGTTGCTTGCGTTAAGAGGAGCAAAGAAAAAATGATACTTAGGAAAAATTGCCAGATTCGCATGGTAGGCTTTATTTGAAATCCGTTGTTAGTTTAAATCGTAAAATCCGTCCATTTCCGGCGTCTGCCACATAGACGATTTCCTGGTAATAAGCCACCCCGGAAGGATTCAGGAAACTTCTGGGACCGGTACCACTGCCTCCGAAAGAAACCTGGATGAATTTTTTGCGATCAGCACCGGGTGGGGGCTTCACCCCCTCCAATCCCGTTTTGGTGAATTGGTAAAGGGAATCATGCTTTTTATCCACGACAAAAATATATTGGGTATTATCACCGGCAATGGTCACGTCAGAAGGAGTGTTGAATTTGTTGGGTTCGTAAAGGAAACCATTGGCTTTGCTTGTATCATCAGTTGTTAAATTCTTAAACTCATAAGAAACGCCGTTAGCCGTAGCCACACGTTCAATGTATTGAACCTTTAACGTACGGTCGGGCTGGAGGGAAGTAAAGACAAAATCTCCACTTTGGCTGGGTGATGGGGTTTGTGGAGGTTTCACAAATGTGCTGATCCCCTTTGGGTGCTTAAAATAGTCCGAAAAAACACCGCCCTGCGTTTTAACGGGAATAGGGGTTTTGAATTCGCCATTTTTATTGAACAACAGCACTGAATTATCCGGACCACCGAATTGAGAAGATGAATTGCTCGGACCGGTGCGGGTCACATAAAAGTTATGGTCTGCCAGAATGCCAATGTCCTGGAATTCTACGCTTGTATCGGATCCGGAAATACCGCTTTTGAAATAAAAAGGATGGACAATTTTGTTGTCAATCCTGGCATGGTTAAGGCTAAGCGTTTCCCCATCGATCAGGTTAAGCCGGTAAATGGTGCTAAGTTGATACTCCTTTCCGTTGATAAAAGTGTCGGTCCGGCCGATGGCCAAAAGCTCCAACCGCCTGTCTTGCTTAATGGCTTTCAAGCCTGGTATTTCAATGCTGCCCAGCCGCTTACCGGAAAGGTCATAATTGATAATTTGGTCGGTTGCGGCATCAGCCACGTAAATAAGTTCATCAAAGCCGATCATGACATCCACCGGTTTTTGAGGATCCGTTATGGCCGGCCGGATCGGGACATAAGCAGCAAATTGTTTTTTTCGAACAGGGGTATCAAGAAAGTCCTGGCTTGTTTTTTTGCCGAAAAAGTCCCCCTCACAACCTGCTAACATCATAGCAAGACTCAAAATCAGAAAAGATGTTAGCATTTGAGCGGGCATATTATGTTTTAACCTTTTACACATGGTTACCGTGTTTTGCGGTTAAGGGTAAAACGAACCCCGAAATTGTGAGTCAAACCCAAATGGTCCCTGTTAATAATTGAATAATCGATTAGAAAAGGATGCCTTCCGATGCGGGATTTTAATCCAAGGCCAAATGTAGGAAAGGCCTGCCCCGTGTTGGGCAGTTTGTAGCCGGTTTGTAAGAACAACACCTCATGTAATTGGTAATTGAACCCAATTCTGAGGTTCTCGGAATTATCATTGGGATGGTTTAGCTGCAAATGGCCTCTTAAAGCCTGGTTACCGGATTCAAACACCTCCATGGAAAAACCTATTTGAAACTGGGTTGGAGTGGGGAAGTCGGTTACGGAATTTTGGTTACCGTTATAGGGAGGTGGGGTTTTGTCAAAAGTCCCTTTAATGGTTGAATTCGGTCCAAAATTTTTGAGGGCCACTGCAAAACGGATACCCTGTACATCCATCCGGTATAAAAAAGCGAGATCCAGCACTGCTGTATTGGCATTGAATTCGGCCAGTTGCTCCCGGACGTATTGAGCCCGGCCTCCCAGACTGAATCTGTCTGAAAGTTTTCGCGCAAAGCCTAACCCTATAGCCATGTTGTAGGCGTAGAAGGTCTGACCGTTACCATCCGGTTGATAGGCTGTTCTTTTTTTCATTTCACCAGTACTCAACATGGTTATGGAACCACTCCAGACGCCATCATCCTCGGTGGGTATTACTGTGGTAAAGAAAGTGTTGTGGATACCACTTGGCAGTAATTTATCCGACCCGGCAAAAGTGGTTTGCTGAATTTCTGTCAATCCGGCGGGGTTCCAATTTACAGCATAAGGGTCGGCTTTTGCACTGACCTGGGAGCCTGCCATTCCATCCGCCTTTGGGCTTACTTGCATCTTTAGGAAAGGCAGAGCCGATATACCCGCTCGCTGTCCTCCAAGATTCTTGAGGATCTGGGCTTCAACGCCTGTGGTAAGAAAGGCCAGGATTATGCTTAGCAGCCCTTTTTTCATGAAATTGTGGTTAAGCTTTGAAACAATTTTTATTTTACTGCTTATCGTTTTTAATATTTGAGTTGTATGCCATATAAAATTTGCCTCTGGGGTCGCCACCTGGACGGATCAGAAGGGGGTAGTCCACGATTTTGCGGATGGTCATAGACCGGGTTTCTGGTGCTATAAGGTAAAGCATCACCGTATTGATAACCCGCACCAGTCACTGGATTGACTACCTGGGCGTTTTTATTGTTAAACAAGTTTCTGACTTCCACGCTAACTGAAAGTTTAACGGCCTTACCGATTTCAAAAGCCCTGGAAAGTTTCAGGTCACTTTTAAACCAATTATTGCTGATCTCGGTAAATTGTTCGCCTCTAACGGGTTCATAAATGGGCCTGCCTATATCATCGACTCCCCTTTTTTCGTGTGGGGTGTACCGGTATCCGGATTTATAAAGGGCAAAAATGAACAAACGGAAATTTTCCAGGCTAAAACTTCCAATGGACATCGTACTATCCGGAGTTAAAGTAATGGAGGTTTTCAATTCAAAAGGCCGGTCCCAAGCCAGGAATTTTTCTTCTGAGGGCCTAACTTCTCCGGTATTTTCAATTTGTAATTTGGATTCCCTTGCGGAATTGGATTTTCCGGTGGCAATTTGATAAGAACTGCTCAAACGGCCTCGAAACCAGTCCCCAATGCGCTTCTGAATTCCTGCTTCAATACCCCTAATACGGGCGTAATCCTGATTCACGTAAAAACTGCGGTTGACAAAGCGCCCTGTTTGGTCACGAATGGTAATACTGCGGTTGACAATGTAATCGTATTTATCATTGTAAAAGGCTGTCATTGTTAAGGCTAAATCCCTGTTAATGCGGGATTTAACCCCAAGTTCGTAAGAGACTGATGTTTCCGGATCCAAATCCGGATTGCCAAGGTTTGCTAAAAAAGAGCGGTCCTGAAAAGCCGGATTTAGCCCCGAATAAACGAATCGGGGATGCGGAAGCTTCATAGAGTGGTTATAATTGAAATAAAGGACATTGTTTTCGGTAACCGGGAATGATACCCTTAAGCGCGGTAGAAAGCGACTTTTATAGCGCCTTCCGAGGATCTTTGTACTTTTATTTTTGTAAGAAGTACGGATCGTATCGAGGATGGGCGCTTCAGGGTTGTTAATGGCATTGTCCACAAGGTTACCGGGAGCCCAGTAATTAAACCTGAAACCTAAATTAGCCACAATGCCTTTGTAACGAATTTTATCTTCAAAGAACAGGGCCCCTGAACCGGCATCGGTTTTCCACACGTCACTGGATTGGCCTAATCGGGTTGACGGGGTGGTCAGGCTATCATTGATTTTTATGGGTGCACCGATCCAGGGCTTTTGGACATCAATCCATTGGTATTCTTTTTCTTTATGCTCCCATCCAAAAGTAAAGTAATGAGCACTATTTTTGGGTATATACTTGAACTTGGCTTTTCCCGTGTATTCGGAAACGTAATGATCGTGCCATAAACCGGAAATACCCCCGTTGTTATACAAGCCTGGGCCGGGATTGACATACTTAACGGTATCACCCGGATTAAATACCGTAACAGGATCGGAGACAATGGACCTGGGGTCATTGATTTGATCTACTGTTTTATCCCGGAAAGGTCTGCCATTGGCATCAGCCCTTAGGTTCGTGAATAACCGGCCCGCTGTGATGTTCATGAACCATTGCTTACCCAGTTTTTGGTCATAATTCAGGGCTGTTAAATTGGAACGATGGGTATAAGTCGTAGCATTGTCCAGATTTAGGCTGAAGGGGTATTGAAAACCCGGTGAAAGGACTTTGTCAAATCCTACAATACGCAAGCTATTGCTGTTCTGATTGATTTTGAGGCTATGCTGATTGAGTAAAGTAATTTTAGTGCCTTCTACCGGCTCATAAGCCAGTTTAATGGTATGATTGAAACTGTTTGATTGACGGGGAGCCCATAAAGTCGGATTATCCAATAATGAGCTACGCAATTGATCAGCAGTAGGGCCAAAGTAATTGTCTGTCAGACGGACATTTAAACTGGTAAACAGGGTCAGATCCTTATCGGTAAGGGGTATGGGTGTGCCCAGGCTGAAATTAACTTTATCGGTATTCCAGCTTGTCGGATTGTTTTCCCGGTTAAACCCGAGGTTATCCCGTTGCCAGTCAGCAGCTACTTCAAGCGAATCACCTCCTTCCCGGATATTGGCTTGAATCAAACCCGAAGTGGTATTGCCGTGTTCTGCACTAAGCCCACTCGTCACTATATTCAGATTCTTCAGGGACTGGGACGAAACCTCAAGGCCGAAACCGGTTCCGGCCAAAGGATCCTGGGCATCTATTCCATCTACAATGTACTGATTTTCATAAACCCTACCACCTCGTAAATGCAGTCCATCCATTGACTTAGAAACCCCTTCCTGCATGGCCACTATATCCTTAACTTCCTGGGCATTGGTTTGCTTAATTTCTGCTTCATTGAGGTTCGTGCTTGATTTCCCGGTTTCGAGCTTTACCAATTCATTTTTACCCTTTATCTCTACGACATCCAGGCTTTTTGAACTTTTCCTGAGCTTTGTTTTAAGGGTTATCATACTATCAGGCAGAATGTTGATACTGGTAAATTTTTTATCCTGGTACCCCAGGTATTTAATTTTCACAGCATAATTGCCTGGTTTTATACCCTTGACCCGAAAGTTGCCTTTTTCATTGGTAACAGCACCTTCGTACGTGCCAACCACAATCACGTCAGCCCCTGCTAAGGGTTTACCCGTTTGGGCTTCTAAAACGCGGCCTTTTATTCCGCCCGTTTGATTTTGCCCCTTTGCGTCCAAGCAAAATAAACCCAAAAGCAAAAGGATTAATCCTTTAATCCATTGAGCCGCGTTGATTGAAATATGTCGATTACCAGTTAAATGCATTGGTTAAGACCTGTTCAAAAAATGCCTTTAGGTTTTTCTTCCGCTTGTTCATTACGTGTAAGTTCACTGAGCTGAATACTTGGTTTACTTTACTACCAGTCGTGGTTTTAGCAACCACAACCCGGGGACCTTCCCAACCATTCAGCTTGCTTAACTGAGCCCGGTAAATGGTACTGGCACTGGATTTTGGGTAAAAAGGGTCGGCACCTACTACAAAATCACCGGATTGCAGGGTATCATAATTTTGTGTGGCTTTTGATGAGGGTTCCAGGAGACTATCAGGAGGGATCCGCGCTTGACCCTTGGTATTCGGAAAACGATCCATTGGGGAATAATCGAATACATTGGAGTTATTCCTCACGTTATCCGGGAATTTGGTGGAAATCAACAATTTGCCATTTTCATTGAGGAATTGTTGAAGCCCTTTGGAAGCGGCTTCCAGAATAAGCTCACCCTCAATTTTGCTATCATCCGTATAAAGAAAAAGCTTGTCATAAAGTCGGATATGCAGGCTAAAAACAGAATTCCAGAATTGGGGGAGGTTGGCCTGGTCGTTACGGAAGTAATTGATGTAATCAAAATTGCCATAAACATCCCGGATCATGGGCCTGTAAATTTTTCCAGGTTTGGGAGAAGCCGATGTGGCACCCAATACCAAAAGGTTACTGGTTTTGGGTTTGAGGTAAAATTCAGCAGTGTCTGTTTCACTGGTTGCTCCTGCAATATCCTTGACCTTGATGAAATATTGGTTTATCCGGTTTAGCCGCAGACCTTCGATTCGTTTGGGCAAAAGTTCAGGCTCAAAGTTTTTGTAAACTTTTCCCCTGGATTTTCCACTGGGCTTATTGGGTGAAACCGGTACTATGGCGGTGAAACGGGTGTTGGCTTTTAAAGGATACCAAGCACCTTCATTGATTTTAACGAAAACACTGTCAATGGTTGATTGGCCGTCTGCATCAGAAGCGTTCCAGGAGAGGGGGAAAACCGTAAATGCGGTGTCAGAAGGCATTTGGTTTTTGTTGAACTCAGCTTTTGGCGGGGTATTCTTAATGGGTACGGTTAAATGGGCCGGGCTTGGGTCTTTTTGCCCTTGGTTATCAATGGCTCGTACGTAAAATTCTATGTCCTCATATTTCGAATTGGTTTCCAGGCGAAATTGAAATGTGCTGTCCTGGGATTGGGTAAAGTGCCAACTTTTTTTGTCAAATGAAATCTCAAAACCCTTTATGAAACCATCCTTGTCTGTTCCTGACCATTTAAGGGTAACAGTACTCTGGAGCCGGTTTTCCTCTTTCAGGTCAATGGTATGAAGGCTAATTTTCGTGTCAGGCTTGCTGTTTGCTTTTTTGGTCTCATCCTTTTCACAACCTGAAACCAAGATAAAAAAAGGAAAGGCCAAGAGGAAGCGGAGCGCGCTTGAATACCCCATCCTTTTTTTTATAGCTTTAATTTGAGTAACAGGTTGTTGCAAGGTTAAATCCCTATTCAAAGTTTATAGCCCACAATAACTAAAGAGCCGGTTAATCGCCTTTAATGCTTCTTTACCGGATTAAGATTTTGCGATAATATTTTTTATCACCGGCTTCTGCTTTAATGATGTATACTCCTGGATTAAGATGACTAAGGTCCATTGTTGCGCCGGTATTTAATGATTTGTCCTTTGATGGTTTGTGAAGTACTTCCCCGTCCATGTTGATGATTGCTACTTTAAACGGGCCTTTTGAGAATTGGTCTTCGATTTTGAGCTGTATTGGGCCTTCTGTAGGATTGGGATAAACCTGAATCGGTTGGTTTGCCGATAGTTGGGCATTACGGGAGCCTGAGGTGTCATCACTATCCGTTACACTGTCGCTGTAATTGAAGAAATCATCATTGCTTCGTGGTAAGGCTTTGTAATTACTAAAACTGTAGATGAGAATTCCTTTCAGGCTATCCATTGAATTCCCTACGGATACTGGTTTTGGTTTTACCTTCAGCGCTTCAGCCTGGGTTGCCCATTGCTGGCTATTGATGTAAGATACATGATTGGATGAAAAAACCTGATCTGTATTCCGGCCGGCCAAAATTCTTGTGCCGCTATTAGGATCAAAAGTATCAGTACCAACGCGGTACTCTCCAAAATTGGATGGGGCATCGGGGTTACTGTCAACCACGTACAGTTTGCTGGTATCCGAGCTAAGGTTAATGAGCATACCCTCGTACGGTTCATTATTGGAATTGGGATCCCCGGAAGAAAAAGTGGATGGATGGACCGGGACAGCCTCGGGCTCTGTCTTACCCTTCTTAGAAATGTTGGCCACATTGCTGATCACAGTCATTCCAAAATTTTCGCGTACTGTTCCGGTTAATTCAACCTGGTCGCCTACGTTGAGGTTCTTAAGCTGGGAATTTTGGGTAACTTGTATACCGCCCCATCCTAATTTTCCTTTTTGCTGAATAAAAACTGCATTAATGTTATTGGATTGGCCTTCAGAAGCTGAGGTTACCACCCCATTAAGGGTTACCCTTTTGTTAACGTAAGGAGATTCGTCACTGAAATAGGGTGAGCCCAAAAACGGTGTGTATTGAATGTCGTAAACCGTTAATGAACTGTTTTTGACTTTGTAAACCCTGGGTTTATCATTATTGGGAACATTCGGGATGGTGTTTGTCATCTTCGGGTTGTCTTGGTCTGTGGCTTCAATGTAAAATTTCACCCAGGTTTTATTGTTCTGAGCCGGGATTTGGCCTTCATAAGTATCACCGGATGTATTGCTCATATTGACCTGTTTGTAGTTATTGTTGTTCAGGCCTGCGGCATAATAAAGGGATACGTTATCAATACCGTTTCTATCCGTCACATTGGCTTTTATGGTGGCCTTTTGACTGCTGGAGGGTACTACGGGATTCACATTGATATCGACAATCCTTGGTGGTGCCGGTCCGTAATTGTAATGGCTGGAATCAAACGGGTTTAGCTCGTACCCCCTCGAATCAAAACCGGGGCAGTCATTTTTGGCATGGGTGATAACCCCTTTAATAGAATCAATAGAGGTGCCTACTGTAGGCGCTTCAAATGAGCCTGCCGTGTCGTTTTGAGGCGTCCGTTGGGCCAGGAATTGATCAGAAACATTCATGCGATTACCATTGCTGTTCTCAATGTCAAAGCTTACCCGGCCATTACCAAAATTCTGGACGCTAACAACGGTAACATTACGAATGGTAACAAAGGCTCCTTCGTATTTTTCGCCTTTGGTAAGGAGGTTATTTTGGTTTTTGTCATTGAGTTGGCTAATATCCACATCGGTGTTTTGCACTTTATTACCACTGTTAATGAGGTGTACGCTTTCTACCCCGCTACCGGTAAGCGGAACGATTTCCGACTCTCCCTCGAACTCCGTTATTTGACCGGTTATCATTACCGAATCACCGGCTACTAAATTTTGGATGTCCACGGGGGAGGTGGATGAAGTGAAACCAAAAACGTCAATACCGGACCAGGGCCCTTTCCCATTCTGGATCCAAACATTACGGGATTCCGCTCCCATAATCCTTGACAGGTTCCCGTCCATAACCACAGTACCCTTTACCACAACCGTATCTCCGTTATAGGAGGAACTGTCTATACAATTTGCCAGATCAGCCTGAGCAACCTTTTGGATTTCCTTAATGGATACCGTGTCATAGGATTGGCCCTTTAAAAGAGAAAGGCCACCTAAAATCATTAGCAAAACTGTAAAAGCCCGTTTCATAAAATAGTCATTTTAAAGATTAGAAGTTGATTGATGGTCCAAAGCATGTTATTTAATGATCACAAATTTTCCCTGATAACTTTGCCCGGTCTCGAGGTCTTCCACAGAAAACATATAAATGCCCCTGGCAATAATCTGGTTGGATTTGGATAACAAGTCCCATGCATGTTCGCCTCCCGAAAATCTTGTTTTACCGGGATCTGAAAAACTCGAATACCACTTAATGTCCTGGCCCTTGTAATCCTGGGTATGTTCAAATTCATCGATTAGATCACCTGCCGGGTTGTAGATTCTTACCTGGCAATGGGCCGGAAGATTGGAGAAAATGATTTTCCGGTCTTCTTCAAAAGTACTTTGCCCGCGCCATTGGGCGGATGCATAATAAGGGTTAGGGTAAACAAAGGGTTTGTTTTTGTCCATTGCTTCATTGGGTGTCTTTCCCGGAAATAAATGCTTGGCGTTGGCTACCTTACTGGATTCTAAGGATTGCAGGTTGTTTTCTTCATCCCCACGGTCAAAAGCGGTTACGGTAACGACATGTTGCCAACCGCTTTGAATATTATCGATGGTATATTGGTAGTTATACTTGGTTGAATCATCCGGGAAGGTTTTGGGATTTTCCAATTTAATCGGAGCAAAGCCGGTATTGTAAAAATGGTCATTGCCTTTTTTATCAAACTCAGCTACCGGATTCAGAGTTTCCTGTGCGTTCAAATCTGAACTTAGATCATATCCGAAACGGGATTTGTAAATTCGGTATCCCTCAAAGTCTTTTTCCTGGGAAATAGGATCTACAGAAGATTCTGAATTATCAGCCCAATAGACTTTGATTTTACCATCCCTGGCTTCAAAACGGGTTTTGGGTATATCCGGTGGTGCAGGCAAAATGTACCGCTCAATCTCGCCATTCCTGTTCAGGTCTTCTTCTTTTTCCAGTTTGCCATTGAAGTTTCGGTCTTCCCCGTTGTAAGACCGTTGAGCCCAGGAAGCGTTTTTTCTTAACCTTTTTCTCTGACCAACCGTATTGGCACTTACGGGATCACCTGTTTGGGTCATTTTGGCGCAGACAATGGCAAAGGCAACGGTTACGGTTTCCCCCGGTTTAAGGGTTCCCAATGATCCTACTGAAACAAAGGTTGAGCGGTTGCTGGGTTTTTCTATTTCTTTTTGCACATCTGACCAATTAAGGTTAGGGTTGTGATTTAATCCGCGGGACATTTTCCGATATTTAGCCTGGTCATTGGAGGGCGAAAAATATACTGGATTTGAGGAATTCATGAATTGCCAGGTTTGGAAATGGGCTTTGAAATCCTCATTTAATTCAGGGTGTAAAAATTGATCACCTTTTTCGGCCCCAAGGAATTTCAGGCCGATATAGCTTTTGGTATAAGCCGTATCTCCAGTGGCATCAAATTCATAAGCCATTTGAAGGGAATCGATATAACCATTACCGCCTTTGTTAAAAAACGGGGAACCCCCGGGAGGCGTAATATTAACATTCCGCACCACGCCGTCCATCCAAAAACCGCTGTGAAAGCTATCAAGTGTTTGATTTCCGGTATTGGTTATTTCGTAATTAAGGACCACAAAGAAATTGGCAAAGTTGTAATTCCAATTATAAGTTTCGTAATCCACCGTGACTCCTAACGGATCCTCGTGGTCTTTAATTTGTATTTGTGTGCCGGGCACTCTGCGATTCTTATCGGTGAACCGGGATACGAAATCTTCGTGGGAGACCGCTTTAGCCGAGTAATTCGGGTTATCGATTAAACTGGAACGTGTTTTCAGGCCGGAACCCGGGTCAGCAGTAAATTCAAAGCCTGCCTTTCCGGTAGAGTAACCGGAGGGGTCGTCCACCGCCCCTGTGCTTACATGCGATTGCCCCTCCACGATGGCTCCTAACCATAAACCTCCGTCAAAAAGATGTTCAATTCCTGAATTCTTAGGGTATTCACAGGATGGAAAGCCTTGAACCTGGTAACTTCCACTGAAGGCGTTCCCAACCATTCCTAAATTGTTTACCGTCATACTAATATTAGAAGCAGAAGTGACCTTTTCTTCAAAGGACCTCTGGGCCTGAACCGTCAAGACCAAAAACAATAGAAAACCCGTATGCAAAAATTTTTTAACCAAGGGAATTTGTATGTTTAGAGGGCAAAATTCTGACTTTTTTGACCCTTATTCAAGCACCAGTTGTTATCTTTTTATTAACCTCCTGTAAAAGGTTCTGTTATGCTCTGATTGTATCTTCAGAATGTAGATACCGGGTTCCAGCGAATTTGGGGCGATGGTGATTTTGCTGCCGTTTACTGATTTTTCGTAAACTTTTTTGCCTGTTATGTGGCGGAGTTTAATGTGGTAATGAGCTTGTTTGGGAAAATCCAGCTTAAGTTGTTCCTTAAAAGGATTTGGCAAAATGTCGAGGCCTTCAGCCTTTTGCGACCCAATATCCCTCTTTGAGGCACTTGTTGGTTGATCCACAATGATGTTTAACATCACGGGCAAATGGTCGGACATTTTTTTAAGGGAAAGGGCTAAAGATTGGGAAATTTTTTGATTGGGGGGTGAATTAATGGCATCGTTAAAGCGGTTTCCATCCTGACCAGCTGTATTGTAGGAATTCTTGCGGTAATAAACGGTATTTTGATTTTTAATGGTTTTTTGGGAAAGCAGGATAAAATCAAATCGGTCATCCAAACCGCCAGGTACCCCGCAATCTCCAATATTGCTTGACCGGGTTGATTGGGTGTGGTATTCCCTGAATTGGTAATTCTTTTCCCACTTACCCGGTTCTTGAAGCGGATCCATAAAATTTACCGGGCTATTCGGACCGGGGCTTACTAAATTCTGAAACGCCGGATCAGCACTGGCACTGATATTAAAATCCCCCGTGGCTATGTAGTGGCCTTTATGGGCCTTTTTTTTGATGTGGTCCATCATATTTTCGGTCATCCGCTT
>CAZJWK010000065.1:0-15705 GCA_964549595.1 uncultured Sphingobacteriales bacterium
GTAGGGGTTAATTCCCCTTTTTCCTGAGAAAAATTCCTGGGAAGCAAGGTGAGCTTTTTAACCTGCTGCACCTTGCCCATGGATTTATTAAGCCCTTGGATTATTTCATTGTATTTTTGGACTACTTTACCATCTTCTATGACTTGCTTTTTGGAATCAAACGGAATGTTGTGCTGCTTGCACCAGCTTTCCAATTGATCAAATGCGGGCACAATAAGCGCTGATATAAATTTTCGGTTTTTACCCACCACAATTGCATTTTCAATCATTAGCGATTCCTTGAGCTTGTTCTCAATAGCTCCGGGTGCTACAAACTTACCACCAGAGGTTTTGAACATGTCATCCTTCCGGTCTAATACCTTCAGGAATTTTCCGTCAAATTCTCCGACATCACCGGTATGAAACCAACCATCCTCGTCAAAAACCTGGTCAGTTTTCGCTTCATTCTTGTAATAACCCTGCATCACATTGGGCCCTTTCAATAAGATTTCCCCATCCTCGGCAATTTTAACTTCGCAACCTTCAATAGGTGGTCCTACGGTGCCGATCTTTCTGTTTTCTACTTCATACCGGTTAACTGCAATCACGGGGGAAGTTTCAGTCAGCCCATAACCTTCCAGAATAGTAATTCCCGCGGCAGTAAAGATGCGTTGCAATTTTGGGGATAGGGGGGCACTACCTGAAACGATGGCTTTTACTTCACCACCCAATGCCTCGCGCCATTTAGTAAAAACAAGCCTGTCAAAAAACTGAAGCTTTTTGCGGGTCCACCAACTGTTGCCTTTAAGCTTGTATTTCTCCGCATGCTTAACAGCGGAAAAGAAAATTAACTTTTTGATGCCGGTAAGGTTATAGCCTTGATTAATGATTTTTTCATACACCTTTTCGATAAGCCTGGGAACAGCAGTAAAAAGATGGGGATGAATTTCTTTGGCATTTTCCGCTATCGTATCCAGGTTTTCCGCATAATAAATAGAAACGCCGTTAAAGATGTAAAGGTAAGAAAGCATTCGTTCAAAAATGTGATTCAGAGGAAGGAAACTTAAAACACGGTTTTCGTAATCGATGGGTAAAAGAGGGGTACAATAGATCACATTACTGACAACGTTCCAATGCGAAAGCATAACCCCCTTCGGATTCCCTGTGGTACCCGAAGTATAAATGATGGTAGCCAAATCTTCAGGCTTCACCTTTTTGCGCAATGCCACTAACTCATTAAGGTTTCTTTTGCGACTCCGTTCCAGTAAATCTTTCCAATTATCTACACCCTCTACATAGTCAAAAGTATAAATTTTCTCCAAACTGGTTGATTCATCTTTTAAGGGCTCTATCCGTTCATACAATTCTTTATTGGCAGCAAAAACCAGTTTTACGCCCGATTCTTGTAAAATATGTTTGTATTCATCTTTACTCAAAGTAGGGTACAATGGTACATTAATCGCACCCATTTGTAACAGGCCGTTGTCTACAAAAATCCATTCAGGGCGATTTTCTGAAATGATGGCTATCTTATCGCCGGGTTGAATGCCTAATTCGAGCAAACCCTTGCTTACCAGGTTGATATACTCAATGCATTGCACAGTGCTGTAAAGCTTCCAGTCGCCATCAACGGAATCAGGCTCCGGGCCGAATTTGGAGGCCAAAGCGTCTTCCTGCGGAAAATGTTGAAGCTGATAAGGGAATATATCTATTAGGGTTTTGATGGGGGTTGAATTCATTGCGAACCTTTTGAATTTGTTTTGACCAAAATAAAAAAAATTAAGGGAATAATGGAATAAAGGTTCATAAGGTCCTTTTAGTAAATTATGTGTATTGGGTGCCTACCGTCATTATTGTATTAGCAAAAATGAGGCACAATCACTTTTTGAGCATTTAATGGCCCTAATAGTAAATGTAAAAGCGAGGTTTAAGAATTTTTATGCAAAATTTTTGTTTTAATGGATGGAAACATTTTCAATAAATCAAAAACCGAAAATCATGGCAGTAGAATTGACAGACCAGAATTTCGAAGAAAAGGTTTTAAAATCTGACAAACCGGTATTGGTAGATTTTTGGGCAGAATGGTGTGGCCCTTGCCTTCAAATGGCTCCTATGATCGATGAGTTAGCCAATGATTATGAAGGTAAAGCCGTTATAGGCAAACTTGACGTGGATAGCAATCCACAGACTGCTTCCCAATACGGAATCAGAAATATCCCAACATTACTCGTTTTCAAAAACGGGGAGTTGGTGGATAAACAAGTTGGTGCTGCTCCGAAAAAAGCCCTCAGCGATAAGCTGGAAGCCCAAATGGAAAGCCAGACCAGCTAAATTAACCAAGAAAAATTTAATCTGGTAAAAAGCCGTTCTAATGGAGGAACGGCTTTTTATTTTTGTACCAAAATGCAGCATCCATTATGGCAAACCCCAGAACAGACAAGCTTGATCTGGAAACCCTTCGCCAATTTGATAACCTCGAGTTATTGGCTAAGCATGTGGTAGAAGGGTTTATTACCGGGCTACACAAAAGCCCTTTTCATGGTTTTTCGGTAGAATTTGCAGAACACCGACATTACAATCCGGGTGAGCCAACCCGCCATATAGATTGGAAACTTTACGCGAGGACTGACCGGCTTTATACCAAACAATACGAAGAGGAAACCAACCTTAGGTGCCAGATTCTTCTGGATACCTCCTCTTCCATGCTTTTTCCAGCTAAGGCATTTAACAAATTGCAATTTTCCATTTATGCCGCTGCAGCATTGATACAGATCTTGAAAAAACAAAGGGATGCGGTAGGCTTAACCAATTTCGCGGATAAAATCGAGCAATTTCTGGAACCCAAATCAAACCCAAAGCACCTTAGGCTCCTTTACAATGAGCTGGAAAAATTACTCAGGGAAGACCAGATCAACAAAACCACATCCACTTCAGACACGCTACACATGATTGCTGAAGCCATACACAAACGCTCCTTGATCATTCTTTTCAGTGACATGTTGGATAACCATGCGGAAGAGGAACGTTTGTTCTCAGCCTTACAACACCTTAAGCATAACAAACACGAAGTTATCGTATTCCATGTGATGGATAAAAAACAGGAAATGGATTTTGCCTATTCCAACCGCCCTTATCAATTCGTAGACCTTGAAACCGGTGAAAAAGTAAAACTATTCCCCAACGAGGTTAAAGATCAGTACTTAAAGGACATCAATGAATACCGGAAAAAACTTAAGCTACGATGCCAGCAATATAAGATCGAGTATGTGGAAGCGGATATCAATGAAGGTTTTGACCAGGTATTGCTGCCATATTTGATTAAAAGGAAGAAAATGCCTTGACGTACTAAATTTTTTCATGGGCTAAAAAGCTTTCACATTGCTTTACTAATGCCCAAACCCACCAACGTCTAAACAGAACACGACAATCCAACACTATGCTTGTTTTCCCCAATGCCAAGATCAATATTGGTTTGAATGTGACAAGTAAGCGAACGGATGGTTTCCACGAAATTGAAAGCATTTTTTATCCCTTACCCATAAAAGATGCTTTGGAAGCCATTCCCAGTGATCAATTAAAATTTGAATGTGAGGGGGCTTCGCTTAGTCAGCATTTCTCAGAAAATACCATATTGAAAGCCTATGAGGTGCTTACCCAATACCGGGAAATCAAACCTGTTCATTTTTACTTGCTTAAAAATATCCCACAGGAAGCTGGTTTAGGTGGAGGGTCTGCTGATGGCACCTTTGCCCTTAAACTTCTGAATCATTTACAGAACCTTGATTTGAACAACGAGGCCCTTGAAACCTTTAGTGGCTTGATAGGCAGTGATTGTCCATTTTTTGTGGCTAATCAACCGCAGATTGCCACTGGCAGGGGTGAAAAACTTGAACAAGTGGATTTGAGTTTATCGGGGTATTCCTATGTGGTTGTTCACCCTCCTTTCTCTATTAGTACCCAAAAAGCCTACCAGCAAATTCAGCCCCGGGAACCCCGCCATTCCCTTTCTCAAGTTATCCGAAAACCTGTGGAAGCATGGGAAGGTTTCATCAAAAATGATTTTGAGCAATATGCCCTTGAGGCATTTCCTGCCATTAAAGCCATAAAACAAACCCTATACCGTCAAGGCGCCCTTTACGCTTCATTGACCGGAAGTGGTTCAGCAGTATATGGGATTTTTGAAGAAATTCCTGATTTGGCTTCCCATTTTCCGGAAAACTATCAGGTATTACAAGGTGCTTTTTAGCCATCAGGATTAAACAAAAAGCTGGTTTTTCCGGGCACTAAGGTAAAAATTTTACAAGTAAGCCAATCCCATTCTTTCTTGAATAGCCAGGAGGTCTTCATAAACCTGGTTGTTTAAGGGAATGCCCTCTTTTTCCCTCTTTTCCCGGGTTTCTCGCTCAGGATCTCCGGGAATCTTGACATTTTGTTCCTTATTATCCGGTGTAGCTTTTCGCATTGTCCGGATCCATCGATCAACAGCCTGTTTAAAGTCTTCACAAGGTTGGAAGGCATCAACACGCCAAGCACCTAAAAAATGACCTATCCCCTCTCCCACTTTTTCTTTTGATTGGTCTAAAAAAGGTACGAAAGGGGGCACCCAGGGGCCAAAATTAGCCCCGGGTAAAACCCCACTCATGATATCGACCACTGCACTTAAGGCATACCCTTTATGGCGGCTGCGGTGATAATCACTGCCCAAAGGCAGTAAAGTACCGCCTTTCTTGAGTACATCCGGATCTTCTGAGTTGTTTCCTTTTTTATCCTGTGCCCATCCTTTGGGTATATTCTGATTGTTTCTTCCCGCAATTTCCAATTTACCATTTGATACGACTGTGGTAGCCAAATCAGCGATTAAGGGACTTTCCGTTCCAGCCGGTATGGCAAAGCAAACCGGATTGGTCCCCAACATGGCATCCGTTGATCCGGCCGGGGCTACCAACGGGCTGGCATTGGTCATAGCCAGACCAATCATGTCTTCCTCAATGGCTAAATCGGTATGGGCAGAGGCGATGCCAAAATGGGTGGAATTTTTAATAGCTACCCAGCCACTTCCCACATTTTTCCCTTTATCTATGGCCATCTTCATTCCTTCCTGAGCTGAGATTAGACCTAAACTCTTATTAGCATCTAAAGTAGCGGTTGAGGGGGTTTCGTGAACCGTTTCCGGTTTACCATTTACTTGAATGATCCCTTTATCAATTTGGTTTAAATACCCTTTTAACCTTGCGACACCATGGGAATCAATGCCTTTGAGGTCGGCTTTTAACAACACGTTTCCCGCAGTTTCAGCGTTTTCCCTTGAATACCCCAAAGCTTTGAAAAAATGGAATAGAAAACCATACAACTTTTCAACGGGTAATATGACATCAGAATCAGCCAAATGTTTCGTATTGATTTATCATTAATGGTAAAATTAGCCGCTACAAAATTAGCAATTAAAAAGGCTTCAGGTTAGGAATAAGACCGTAAGCCCACAAAAATCTTATCCTCACTCTGAAAAGGGTTTTGGAATTTTGGAAACTCGTTAAGTATTTATTCATCTTGTGCACCCAAACCTTTATGGTATGAATAATTCCTTATTTTATCGATCAATTGGCTCATATCATCGAAGAAAGATTGTTCAAAGTACATCGGGACCCAACCTTTCGGATGCAGAAAGCCGAGCGATTGCGCATGAAGGGCTTGACGAGGGCATGTTTCAAAGCAATTTTCAACAAACTGTCTGAACTTAGATGATTTAGGCCCATAAATGATTTTGTCACCACCGTACATTTTATCATTGAAAACCGGATTGCCGATGTATTTCAAGTGAGCCCTTATTTGGTGAGTTCGGCCGGTTTCCAACCAGCATTGCAGCAATGTCGCAAAACCAAACCGCTCAATAACCTGAAAATGAGTAATAGCAGGCTTCCCTACTTCTGATCTTTCATAAACCTGCATCAATTTCCGGTCCTTTAAGCTCCTGGCTAAATTCCCGTTAATGGTCCCGTAATCATCCTTAAAATCACCCCATGCAAGGGCTATGTAATGGCGCTGGACTGTTTTTTCCGCAAATTGATGAAACAGGCTGTTGAGGGCTTTTTTATGCTTTGAAACAACCATTAGCCCGGATGTTTCCTTGTCTATCCTGTGCACAATGCCGGGCCGATCGTGGCCATTGACAGCAGTGGGTAGGTTGTGAAAATAATACATCAATGCATTGACCAAAGTGCCTGAAAAATTATTGTGACCTGGATGAACCACCATTCCCGGAGGTTTATTAACCACCATCACGTAATCATCTTCATAGACAATATCCAAATCAATGGCTTCGGGTTTGGTTTCGTCTCCCTTTGGTGGTTTCGGTAAAACAACAGAAATTTCTTGACCGGCCTTGACCTTAAAGTTGGACTTAACGGCTTCCCCGTTCACCAATACTCGCTTGGCCTTCAGACCATCCTGAATTCTTTTTCTACTGACATTCGCAATTTTGTTCATCAGGAATTTGTCAATACGAAGAGGATATTGCCCCCATCCCACCCTGAAACGGTAGTGTTCGTAAAGCACTTCCTCCCCTGTTTCATCCTCTTGGTATTGTATTTTTTCAGGTTTTTCCGTCATTGATTTATAACCTTAGGCCTATTTTCTCGAGCAAAGTTACAAAGGAAACCCTGTACAGGTTCCCGTGAAAGCGTGCAAGGGGATGATTCAAAGTAGTAATGCGTTTCCCTCAAAAACATTTAAATTGGTTTCTCAAACAAGAATTGACCAAATTATGACCTTATCCATCAAATTACTCATTTCTGACATAGATGGTGTTATGACAGACGGTGGGATTTACTACACTGAAGGGGGTGAACGGTTTAAAAAGTTCAGTGTGTATGACACCATGGGGTTCACGCATCTTCACGAAAACGGCATTAAAAGCGCCATAATCTATGCTGAGCAAAGTCCCATTGTCGAAACAGTGGCCAACGATTTGGGCATTAAACACCGCTATGAAAACGTTACCCAAAAATATGAATTGGCCAAACAATTGTGTGAACAAGAAAATATTGAATTAGAGAACCTGGCTTTCATCGGGGATGATACCAATGACATTGAACTCATGGAAAATTGTGGTTTAGCGGCTTGCCCAAGCAATGCGCCAAAGGAAATCAGGAACATAATAAATGTCCTTGTTTTAAAAAGGCCAGGTGGAGAAGGAGCCGTCAGAGAATTTATCGACTACATAATAGAAAATGGTTTTTTTGAAAAATCCCAATAAATTTTTTGATTTTTAGCTAATAATTCCGCTAAACGTTTTTTTACACGAGCAATTCTTTAATAGGATTAAACGCACTACCGTCCTTATTTTCGGCTTTTTTCTCATAATAAGAAAGGGCAAAATACAAAGCCAAAACCAGAAGAATTAAAACCAAGTAAATAATCAAGTTTCTCCTTGCCCGCTTTTTGGATTGACTTTTATGCTTAAAATACATGAAATAAAATCATCCGATTGTGCATAAACAAAGATCAGGAAGGAATAAACCAATGTCAAATTTTTCGCTATCCCGTCAAATAAAGCTTTTACCTGCCCTATTTTTTTCTTTCCGTAGTGTAACGCACTAAGCTTTTGAGGGAAGAATGGTATTGGCCCGCCCCCATTTGATCAATAATGTGAAAAGCTTCTTCCTGAAACTTGAACATCTTATCGCGGGCGTATTGTATACCTCCATGGGTTTCCACAAAATTCACAATTTCCTTTAATCCTTTGCGTTTATTCCCTTTTTTCTCAATAATGCGCTTCACCCTTCTTTGTTCCTTTTCATTTACCTGAGAAAGGGCATGAATTAGGGGTAAAGTCAGTTTTCGTTCCTTGATGTCAGTACCGGTAGGTTTACCAATTTTATCGTCACCGTAATCAAACAAGTCATCTTTAATTTGGAAAGCCATTCCGATCTTTTCCCCAAAGCTTCGCATTTTCTCCACAGTATCTTCACCAGCTTCTACTGATGCAGCCCCAATAGAGCAACAAGAAGCGATTAAAGAAGCCGTTTTCATACCAATGATATCAAAATACGTTTCTTCTCCGATGTCCAGAGTCCGGCTTTTCTCAATTTGCAGCAATTCCCCTTCACTCATTCTTTTTACCGCATCAGATGAAATTTGCAATAACCGATAATCTTCATTATTTAAGGAAAGCAACAAACCCCGGGAAAGCAAATAATCGCCCACCAGGACAGCAATTTTGTTTTTCCATAGCGAGTTTATTGAGAATAAACCTCTTCTTTCAAAAGCATCATCAACGACATCATCGTGAATAAGAGTAGCCGTATGAAGTAATTCCACCAAAGAAGCCCCTCTGTAGGTTTTGTCGTTTATCCCTCCACAAATTCCCGCTGTGAGAAACACAAACATGGGGCGAATTTGCTTACCCTTATTTTTTACGATGTAATTCATTATGCGGTTAAATAAGGGAACACGAGTCTTCATGGACTCGTAAAACCGCTTTTCGAAGGCATCCATCTCATGTGCAATGGGAGATTTAATCTCCTTCAGCGAAACACTCATATTGGGAATAATTGGCTAATGAATAGGCACTTTAAAAGTTTCAAAATTAATAATTCTCTCATTCCCCAAGTTCGGATGTATTGTAAATACTATTCCGGTATAAATCCAGGTAACCGCCTAAAAAGTACAGCCGTTTTGAAAACTTTAAAGGGCATAACGGTGTTAGGAAAATGAAGTTTAAACATTTTATAACCCAGAGAAACGTGCAGGTTTTTCAAACTTTAATTTACCTATGATAGCTTTCACCCTTATAATTGACGCCATTGGCTGTTGCTGTTGCAAGCGGATACAACAGGGTGAGGCTATTATGTTTTGATTTTTGAAAGGAAATAAAAAATCATTCTAAAAGCCTCACCCTCTGAAAGAAGGTGAGGCTTTTTTTTGGTCCTTAAAAAACTAAACCATGACAAAAATAGAAAGCCAAACCCAATCCTTAAATCCCCTCAGTAAAGCGTTAGAGAAACTTAAAGGCTTTATTGGCCAAACACCATTATTTCCATTGGTTCATATAAGCCCAAAGCCTAAAGTTCAGATACTGGCTAAGTTAGAATGGCAGCAGCTTGGGGGTAGCGTAAAGGCCAGGCCCGCTTTTGAGATCATCAAAACCGCAATAAAAAATGGCGATTTAAACGAGGAGAAGCATTTATTGGATGCCAGTAGCGGCAATACCGGGATTGCGTATGCTACTATAGCCCGTTTCCTTGGTTTAAACTTAACCTTATGTTTACCGGAAAATGCCTCCAGGGAAAGAAAGACCTTACTAAAAGCATTGGGGACGAATTTGGTTTACACCTCCCCTTTTGGCTCAACCGATGAAGCGCAAAAAAAGGCTATTGAACTAAAATCGGAAAATCCGGAACTGTATTATTATGCAGATCAATATGGTAATGATGCCAATTGGTTGGCCCATTACAGGAATACCGGAAAAGAAATTTTAGCCCAAACAGAAGGGAAAGTCACCCATTTTGTGGCGGGTTTGGGAACAACAGGTACTTTCACCGGGACGGGCAGAAAGCTTAAGGAAATAAACCAGCCAATAAGCCTTACCGGCTTACAACCCGACAACGCAATGCACGGTTTAGAAGGATGGAAACACCTTCCTACTGCCAAAGTCCCAACCATTTACGAACCGGATCTGGCTGATGAAAATTTGACCATTACCAGCGAAGAAGCCTTTGAATGGGTAAAAAAAGCCGCTGAGGAAGAAGGACTTTTGATCAGTCCCTCCTCAGCCGCCAATTTGGCCGGCGCTTACAAAGTGGCTGAAAACCTGAATGAGGGCTTGGTCGTTACGGTTTTCCCGGACAATCTTGAAAAGTATGGAGAAGTCACTGAAACCATTTTTAATAACTAAAAAAATCAAAACATTATGAGCATTAAGATCGATAAAGAAGTAGATAACCTTATTCGTGCTCATGCAGTCCAGACCTACCCGGAAGAATGTTGCGGGGCTTTATTTAGCAAACTTGAGGAGGAAGAGGAAAGGATCATCACGGACTACAAGCCTTTGAAAAATGTGGAGGAAGAATCAAACCGTGGCCGCAATTACATCATTTCACCCGAAGATTACATGGAGGCAGAAAAGTATGCGGATGAAAACAAATTGAACCTGGCAGGCATTTACCATTCTCACCCGGACCATCCGGCAGTCCCTTCTGAAAAAGATTTAAAAAGGGCAATGCCTGTTTTCAGTTACGTGATCATCAGTATTAAAGGCAACCAGGAAAGCGAGGTTAGGGCTTGGCAACTGGATGAAAACGGAAAATTTCAGGAAGAAAAGATCGATTTCTTATTTAAAGAAAACCCTAAAAATAATCAATTGTGAAACCCTAAAAAGGCATAAAAATGGCAACAATTCAAATTCCCACTCCTTTGAGAAAATTCACCAATAATGAATCAAAATTTGAAACGGAAAAAAACAACGTTAAAGAGGCGATTCAGGAGTTGGTAGAAAAGTACCCTGATCTGCAGGATAACTTACTGGATGAAAACGGGGATATCCGTTCTTTCGTCAATGTTTTTGTGGAAGATACAAACATCAAATCATTGAAAAAGGAAGCCACTCAAGTAAAGTCGGATCAAACCATTAACATCATTCCTGCCATTGCAGGTGGTAAACAGTAAAAATAAAAAAAGGATACTTATGTCAGAAAATAACGGAATTCCAAAATTTACAAACAAGGAGCTGGCAAGATATAGCCGGCATGTAACCATACCGGAATTTGGCCGGGAGGGCCAGGAAAAGTTGAAAAATTCAAAGGTTCTGGTTATTGGGACCGGCGGATTAGGAGCCCCGGCCCTTCAATATTTAGCTGCGGCTGGTGTGGGGGAAATCGGCATTGTTGATTTTGATAAGGTTGAAGACAGTAACCTCCAACGACAAGTCCTTTTCAATACTGAAGACATAGGGCGGCCAAAAACCGAAGTGGCTAAAGAAAAACTTGAAAAGCTCAATCCCTATGTGACCATCCATATCCATGAAACCATGTTAACCTCGGATAATGCCCTTGAAATCTTCAAGGGTTATGATATTGTGGCTGACGGTACAGACAATTTCCCCACAAGATATCTGGTTAATGATGCATGTGTTTTTACCGGAATCCCAAACGTTTATGCTTCCATTTTCCGCTTTGAGGGACAAGTAAGTGTGTTTAATTACACGGATGCAAACGGTCAGGTTGGGCCAAATTACCGAGACCTATATCCTACCCCGCCACCTCCTGGTTTGGTACCCTCATGTGCTGAAGGGGGTGTTTTAGGTGTATTGCCGGGAATAATAGGAAGTATCCAGGCCAGCGAGGTAATTAAGGTGCTCACTGATGTTGGTAACCCCTTATCCGGAAGGTTTTTCATTTTTGACGCCTTAAGTTTTGAAACCCGGACCTTGAAAGTAGAAAAGGATGAGGAAAACCCATTAACCGGTAAGAACCCCACCCAGACTGAACTAATTGATTACGAAGCATTTTGTGGTATTTCCCGTGAACCGGAGCCTGATGAAAAGGAAGTTCCGGAAATCTCTGTTCAAGAATTAGAGGAATGGAAACAAAAGGGCGAACCCATTCAAATTATAGATGTCCGTGAACCTCATGAATACGAAATTGCCAACATTGGTGGTGAGCTAATACCGCTTAACCAGGTGACGGATAATGCCGATAAAATTGCCAGCGATAAAAAAGTTGTTGTACATTGCCGAAGCGGAAAGCGCAGTGAAGATGCCATCAAAAAGCTCAAAGATGAATATGGCTTTGACAACCTTTATAACTTGAAAGGAGGAATTTTGGCTTACGCCAATGAAATCGATCAATCTTTGGCGACTTATTAAGTCGGAATTTTCATTAAAATGAAAGCATAGTATTGAAAAAAGCCGTACTATCTTTAGTGCGGCTTTTTTCTTAATCACATTTTAATCATTCATAGAATCCAGGAATTCCTCGTTGTCATCAGTTTCTTTAAGCCGGTCCAGCAAGAAATTGACAGCCTCCTCGGAAGTCATGTCCGATAAGTGCTTTCGAAGAATCCACGTCCTTTGCAAAGTGTATTTATCCAATAGAAGCTCTTCACGTCTTGTACTGGAAGCAGGAATATCAATTGCGGGATAGATGCGCTTATTGGAAAGCTTGCGGTCAAGCTGCAGCTCCATGTTACCAGTTCCTTTAAACTCTTCAAAAATGACTTCATCCATCCGTGAGCCGGTATCAATTAAAGCCGTTGATAGTATGGTTAAAGAACCGCCGGCTTCCATATTCCGTGCTGCACCAAAGAACCGTTTTGGCTTGTGCAATGCATTGGAATCGACACCACCACTAAGGACTTTCCCGGAAGCAGGAGAAACCGTATTAAATGCCCTTGCCAATCGTGTAATGGAATCCAACAGGATCATGACGTCATGACCGCATTCCACCATTCTTTTAGCCTTTTCCAAAACCAGGTTGGCCACTTTCACATGGCGTTCAGCCGGTTCATCAAAAGTCGAGGAGATCACTTCCCCATTTACGTTTCTCGCCATATCCGTAACTTCTTCCGGCCGTTCATCAATAAGGAGAATGATCATGTAGGTTTCAGGATGGTTCTCAGCTACCACATTGGCAATTTGCTGCAGTAATAGGGTCTTACCCGTTTTAGGCTGTGAAACAACCAAACCCCTTTGCCCTTTACCAATCGGGGCAAATAAATCCATTATACGGGTAGAATAGCGATCAGGCCTACTTTTAAGTTTAAACTTTTCTTGTGGAAAAAGGGGTGTCAAATGCTCAAATGCACTTCTATCCCTTACTTCGTTGGGAGGCCTCCCGTTTATGGATTCCAAACGGATAAGGGCAAAGTATTTCTCACCTTCCTTAGGGGGACGAATGGACCCTAAAATGGTATCACCGGTTTTAAGGCCGAATAACTTTATCTGGGAAGGGGACACATATATATCGTCCGGCGAGGACATGTAATTGTAATCAGCAGACCTAAGGAAACCGTACCCATCCTGTATAATTTCTAAAATGCCTTCATTTTGAATAACACCATCAAAATCAAAATTAGGAGGCGGTGATTTAACCTTTTCTTTTGTCACATGAATCTCTTCAGGGGGTTTTTCCTTTTCACCGGATTTTGATCCTTCCTTGACGGCCTGGGAATTTTTCTCTTGTTCAGTAGCAACTGTTTCCTGATTATTGGCCATTTCTTCCTCTTTGTCTAAAGGCTTAGAACCATTTCCGCCTTGCTCTACTTTGTTACCGGTTTGATTTTCCTCTTCACTATCCTTCTTTTTTATAATTCGCTTTCTTTTTCTTCTTTTACTGGTTTGCTCTTCTTCCGTTTGGTTGGTAGAACGGGTATCTTCCCCTTTAATGGCCGAAGATCGTTCAGTTTTATCCTCAACCGAGGTGCTTTGCTCATCAAAACTGTTATCATGGGAAGGGCTATCTTTATCCTCACCTGATTGAACTTTCTCCTCCCCGGTAGGAGCCTTAGAAGAACCTTGATTAATGTCATCAAGGGAGGCACTACCTTTAGTCGCCAATCCCTGGCTTTCCATCTCAATCTGATATTCCATGATAAGCTCAATCAAATCCTCCTTGCTGTATTTACTGTAGTAAGGTACACCAAGTTCACTGGCCACCTTGTTGAGGTCGGCCTTCACCATCTTGTTTAATTCTTCAAAGTCATACATAATAGTAAAGATCCAATTTTAAAGATTAGGTAAATTGGTAATTAGTTTTGGGGTATTGTATTTTTAGTTAAAAGAAAATATTTCCAAAGTCTTCTTTATGGTCATGCAATTTTTGGCTAATTCAATGGCTAAGGTAATTTGTAACCAACCAATGCTTTAATTTTAAGCAGGTAGATCACTTTTTCGAAAGCAAACAAAGGTTAAAAATTGCTGTTTTGCTCGGATTTATCCTATGGCCTCAAAATTCCAACAAAAGGTTTTATTTTTTGCCAAACGGTTCAATAACAAAGAAAAATAAAATTTTACAAGTTACTTTTATATAAAAATCCATAAAGAAATATGGAGGAAACCTTTTTGGCAGTAAACAGAACAAGCGAAAGAAAGTTTTTAAAAGCGTCCTGATTTTTATCACCCATTATGTTAAGTAAAAAAACGTTTTCGGTTTCGGTTGAAGTTCCCTGACATTTGATACGAATTTATGGAAAATCTTTCAAAATGAGCAAAAAATTAAACGACCATTCTTAAAGGGTCTTCCATTATCTCCTTAAATGTTTTTAAAAACCCTGACCCTATAGCTCCATCTACCACCCTGTGGTCGCAAGATAAAGTTACCGTCATCACATTGGTTTCCTTTAATTCCCCGTTTTGTATGGAAGGTTGTTGCTTGATTTTTCCAACAGCCAAGATACAGGAGTCAGGTGGGTTAATAATGGCTGTAAATTGATCAATACCAAACATGCCTAAATTGGACACAGTAAAGGTATTTCCTTCGTAATCTTCAGGTTGAAGCTGTTTGTTTTGGGCTTTTTCAGCGTAATGTTTGCTTTCCTTGGCTATCTGAGCAATGCCTTTTTGATCGGCATGGCGGATCACAGGTACCACCAAACCCTCATCCACAGCCACTGCAACGCCTGTATGAATATGCTTGTAATAGCGTATTTTATCCCCTAACCAGGAAGCATTGGCCCTCGGATTTTTCCGCAAAGCTACGGAAGATGCTTTTACAATGAGGTCATTAAACGAAGTTTTCACCTCGGCCACCTCGTTAATGCTTTTCCTGGCTTCAATGGCCTTGTCCATGTTGATTTCCATTGTCAGGTAAAAGTGGGGGGCACTAAATTTACTCTCGACCAAGCGCTTGGCTATGGTCTTCCGCATTTGTGAAAGGGCCACATCTTCATAATCTTCCTCTCCACCGGCCGGAATTTCAGGGGCAGGAGAAGGTTCTTTAGCAGCCTCAGGCTTGGATTGGGGGATGCCCTCAGCTTCCGCACGCTCAATATCGCGCTTTATAATCCGGCCATTATCCCCTGTTCCTTCCAATCCTTCAAGCGGAATGCCTTTTTCTTTGGCCAATTTTTTAGCCAAAGGGGAAGCCTTTATCCTTTCATGCTGCTCTTGATCCTTTTCAGCTTTTTGTTTGTCAGGCGTGGTATCACTTTTTTCGGAGGAATCCTCGGCTTTTTCCTTCTTCTCCGGTTCGGCTTTTTTCTCTTCGGTTTCCTCCTTCTTAACCTCTGAAGGACTTTCCCCATCCTTTGCCGCTTTTAGCGCTTCCTGATAATCCTCACCTTCTTCACCAATAACCCCGATTATAGCATCCACAGGTACTGTATCGCCTTGCTCCACACCTACATAAAGTAATTGGCCTTCATAAAAACTTTCCAGTTCCATATTGGCTTTATCCGTCTCAACCTCCGCAAGGACATCTCCCTGGGCAATCTGGTCCCCTACATTTTTATACCATTCTACAATGGTCCCTTCTTCCATTGTATCGCTTAATCGGGGCATTTTGATTATTTCCGCCATAATTTGAAAAGGTTAATTTGATCTTAATCGTTAGGTAAAAACCACCACAAAGCTAATTCTGACAATAACAAAAACAAAAATAATTTTCATTGATGCACACCTTTGTTTCCCCGGTGACAAATCTCAAACACAAGCTAAATGTTGAAAAAGTGCTACTAAATCATTTTTGGTTCTACAATGAATTTTATGGAAATGTTTTTGAGAAGTTTTGATCTAAT
>CAZJWK010000066.1:0-3803 GCA_964549595.1 uncultured Sphingobacteriales bacterium
GGTTGGGACAGCCATTCCTTCACCGGGGCCGTTCGCCCATTGAGCCCCGTAGTGAAGGTTAGAAGGAATGGGCTAGGTTAAGCAGTTGCCTGGCTGCTTAGCTGAAATTAAATGCAGGCTTGGCAGTGAGGTTGGTTTAGTGCTTCCCCAACTCACTGCTGAAACCGAATGAAGTACTACGCGCGTAGAAGTCGCAGGCACACTACTCCTGGACGAGGGTTCAAATCCCTCCGGCTCCACTAAAATTTCTGTAAAATAATTAAATAGCCCGGGATAGCCATAAAAAATGGTTCCGGGCTATTTTTTTGGCATGCATCCATGGTAAAATTTTTATAAGTAAGGGTTGGATTTTATCAGGAATCTGAGTTATAGTGCCCTGATTATCCGAAAAATTCTTTAGCCGTGTTGTCCGTTTCGCAAAACTTTCCGTCCTTTGCCGGCTAAAAGGATAAGCCATGAATCAAACTTCCTCTCTTAGTATCGATATTCAGCAACTTTTAGATGTAATTCGTGAAGCCGGAAGGCGAGTCTTATCCATCTACAATTCTGAAGATGAGGATTGGGATGTTTCTGCAAAAGCTGACAATTCCCCGTTAACCAAGGCTGATCAAACCGCTAACGATTACATTTGCAATCGGCTTAAGGAGCAATACCCTGAAATACCTATTATTTCAGAAGAAAATAAAGCATTGGACTACCAGGACCGAAAACAATATGATGTTTTTTGGTTAATTGATCCACTGGACGGAACGAAAGAATTTATTAAACGGAATGGTGAATTTACGATTAATTTAGCTTTGGTAAAAGGTAACGAGCCTGTGGCCGGAATTGTTTATGCTCCTGCGCTTGGTAGGTTATATTACGGGGCTAAAGAAGAAGGAGCCTTTTTCTGGGACGAAAATAATGAAACCCATAAATTAGAAGCCAGCCGCTTCAGCCTTTCCGAAAAGGGCCTTAGATTGGTATGTTCCCGGTCTCACATGAATGAGGAAACGGAAAATTTTGTAAGCCAATTTGAAGAACCGGAATTGGTCTCAATGGGAAGCTCCCTTAAATTTATGTTAATTGCGGAAGGCAAGGCCGACATTTATCCCAGGATTGGTCCCACAATGGAATGGGATACGGGGGCTTCTCAGGTCATCGTGGAGGAAGCTGGGGGAAAAGTTTTGCAATATGAAAACCAGCTCTCTTTGACCTATAATAAAGCGGATTTGCATAATCCTTGGTTTGTGGTGTACGGACAAGTAAAAGAATAAGCATTCATGGAAACGGTTCCGGCTTATCTGCCTGAGGCGGATTACCTGTCACTAAAAAAGTTGTTTAAGGATGTATTTAAGCACAAGCCGGTAAAGGTCATTGTATTTGGTTCCCGGGCAACTGGTGAGCACAACCCGGATTCAGACCTGGATCTTGTGCTTTGTTCTGATAAACAGGTAAAAAAAGAAATGGGCAAATTACGCCAAGGCATCAATAAGACAAATTTAAACACTGAGGTAGAACTACTGGATTACAAAGAAGTGGCTCCGGCCACCCTTCAACGTATTCAGCAAGAAGGGAAGGTTTTTTGGGAAAATGGCCGCAAAAAAGAGGACAAATAAAAATCTAAGTATTGATTTGTCATTTAATATAACACGATAAAAGGTTATTACTACCGGAAAAAACCCAGTTTTTTTCGGTTTTGATACAATCCCCAAAACTTTTCGGAGCTTATGAATGGCTTGTTTCAAAACCTTAACCATTATCCTTTTTTGATAGCAGGGCCTTGTGTCATTGAGAATGAGTCGGTGATAATGGAAGTCGCTACATTTATGAAAAGGCTTCAGGAAAAGTATCCAGGGGTTCAGCTTGTTTTTAAATCCTCTTTTGATAAAGCCAATCGGACTTCCATCAATAGTTTTCGGGGACCGGGGTTAGGGAATGGTTTAAACATGCTGCAAAAAGTTCGTGAGGAAACTTCCTTGCCGGTTTTGACGGATATTCACGAAAGCCATCAAGCAAAACCCGTATCCGAGGTTGTGGACATTATTCAAATACCCGCTTTTTTGTGCCGTCAAACCGATTTACTCCTTGCTGCCGGAAAACACGGGAATGTCATTAACATTAAAAAGGGTCAGTTTTTATCCGGAAGCAACATGGAACATCAGGCTGAAAAGGTTGCCAGTACCGGAAATGAGAATATTTTACTGACGGAAAGGGGCACTACTTTTGGCTATAGTAACCTCGTGGTTGATTTTCGGAATGTTGAGGCCATGAAGGCCTTAGGATATCCGGTAGTCTTTGATGCCACCCATTCTGTGCAAGAACCTGGCGGAGCAGGCGGTCATTCAGGTGGACAAAGTTCCTACATCCCCGGATTGGCAATGGCTGCTAAGGGAATTGGGGTAAATGGCTTCTTTTTTGAAATCCATCCAAATCCAGCTGAGGCCTTAAGTGATGCATTGAATATGTTAACCCTTCAGCATTTTGAGCAGTTGTTTGATGCCTTGTTTGGCAATTAATTATCCATTCATGTTACACTTTGAAGGGAATTGTTTTTAAATTTGAGGTAAGATAAGACTGCGTATGTATAACTATTCACAGACTTTGAAGGAAAGGGAAGGGAAGGTTATTCAAAAAAATTGGTATGTATGGTACACCCAACCCCGGGTAGAAAAGAAGTTACAAAAGCGCCTGGAAGCTGAAGACATTGAAGTGTTCTTACCCCTTATTAAGCAACTCCGGCAATGGAGTGACCGAAAGAAATGGGTGGAAATGCCGCTTTTCAACGGTTACATTTTTACCAGGATCAGCCCGAGGCGTTTTCAGGAAGTAAGGCAGACCGATGGGATAGTTACATTTATCCGGTTTGAAGGTAAGCCGGCCATCATGACTGAGGAAGAAATCCAACAGATCCGGCAATTGATTGTGGACCCTGAAAACCTCGAAATCGTTCATCATGAATTTTATGAGGGAGAAAGGGTACAGGTGATAGCCGGCCCGCTTATGGGAATCGAAGGTTTGGTGGTTGAACAGAAGGGTATTAAAAAGGTTGCGGTGAATATAGAGAAGTTAGGAAAATCCATTTTAGTGCATGTGCCCACCAATAACTTGAGGAAATTAAAAGAAATCGTATAAATTTTCTGTTGCATAAGCCTGAAGCCATAAAATGCTTTTATTATTAACATCCCTCGGATCTGACCCATTTTGAAGCTTTTAAACATTTTCCAAAACACCCATCGAAACACCCATGAAAATACTTGTTACCGGTACGGCAGGATTTATAGGTTTCCATTTGGCCAAACGACTTTTGGATCGTGGAGATGAAGTCATTGGGCTTGACAGCGTCAATGCCTATTACGATGTAAGCTTAAAATACGGACGATTGCAGGATACCGGCATTTCGCCGGAAAAGGTGGGCTATAATCAAAAGGTACAAAGCGCAACCTATCCCAATTACCGATTCATCCAGCTTAACCTGGAAGATACCAATAACCTCATGGAGTTATTCCGGGTTGAATCGTTTGACGCGGTTTGTAATTTGGCTGCTCAAGCTGGGGTCAGGTACAGTCTTGAAAATCCCATGGCTTATGTCCATGCCAATCTGGTAGGGTTTACGAATATCCTGGAAGGCTGCCGGCATCAAGGCATAGAGCACTTGGTTTATGCTAGCAGCTCCAGTGTTTACGGGATGAATAAGACCATGCCCTTTTCCGTGGACCAAAATGTGGATCACCCCGTTTCCCTTTACGCAGCCAGTAAGAAAAGCAATGAATTGTTAGCGCACACCTATAGTCATTTGTTTGAAATCCCAACCACAGGTTTAC
>CAZJWK010000066.1:3816-15549 GCA_964549595.1 uncultured Sphingobacteriales bacterium
GGGAAGACCGGATATGGCTTTATTCATTTTCACCCGCGCCATTATCAATGATGAACCCATACCGGTGTTCAACAATGGGCACATGAAAAGGGATTTCACTTATATTGATGACATCGTGGAAGGCGTGGTACGAGTCATTGACCAGCCCGCAAAGCCTGATCCCGAATGGTCTCCTGAAACTCCTTTACCGGGTTCTTCCCCTGCGCCTTTTAAGGTCTATAATATTGGCAATAATCAACCTGAAAACCTGATGGATTTCATTGAAGCCCTGGAAAATAAGATCGGTAAAAAGGCACAGAAAGAATACAAACCCATGCAACCGGGCGATGTGGAAGCCACTTGGGCAGATGTGGAGCATCTTAAGCGGGATTTTGGGTATAAGCCCCATACGGAGATCACTGAAGGCATAAGCCATTTCGTGGATTGGTACCGGTGGTTTTATGGGGTTTAAGGCTAAAGGTGTCTCATTTAAAGCTTTATCCCTAACCTGAATTTTAATTGACCGAAAATACCTGTCCTTGGGTCTTGGCAAAATTTCGTTAAAACCTTTTTCTCTTATATAGCCATCCTATTCTTAGTTCCTTAATTTTGAATGTTTAAAAATGGGATAGCCGATGCCAAGTGTTTTTAAGCCGGGTGATAAGGTGGCTTTTTTGAATAATGAAGGAAAGGGTAAGGTTGTTTCTCTACTGGATAATGATCAGGTCCTTATTGAACTGGATGAAGGTTTTGAAATACCCGTCCATGTTGGTGAGATTGTCAAGGAAAGAGATTTCATTAAGGGCGAAAGGGAAACAGAAACCGGCCATCAAGCAGAAAATAATGATAAAACCGGGTTATCTGCTAAAAATCCGGGTATTTTCCTGGCTTTTGACCAATCTAAGGGTGACAACACAAGGGAGCTTTATATCATCAATAATACGCATTACACCCTGTATTTTTCGATGTATGAAAAACGGGCTGAAAACCATTTCAAAGGGCTTAGCGGTGGCGGATTGGAGTCTGGTCAGACTCAGATGATAAACCGTTATAATGTGCAGCAATTTGAAGATTGGCCTACGTTAGTTGTCCAAGTCCTCTTATTTACGGCTAAAACCGATAATTTACCAGCTCCGGTTTATTATACCTTTAAACCACGAGCCCGGGCGTTTTTCAATGCCATACAACAAGCCCCGGTTTTAGAAAGAACGGCCCATCTTTTTCGATTGGATGTACCCGAAGCCAGGGTTCAGAAAGAAAATAGGGATCAAAGGGAAAAAAGAGCCGAAAAGGAATATGAAGCGGGAAAACAAGAGGAAAACCTTTCTGTTGAGCGGCCACCTGAAGTCATAGACCTCCATATTGATCGTCTAATCCCTGATTACAAGGCAATGGAAAGGGATGTCATCCTGAATTACCAATTAGAATATTTCGAACAAACATTGGATAAAGCCATTGCTCTGAATTACAACAAAATAATCTTTATTCACGGTATAGGCAATGGGGTTTTAAGGGAAAGGGTCCATGGCATCCTGAAAAGGAAACAAGGAATTCACTCTTACAAAGAAGCGGATCCCCAACAATATGGTTATGGTGCTACAGAAGTAAGGCTTGTAAAGGATTAGTCACTTCACCGGAAAATATTTCCTAAACGGTTGTTTGGTAACGCGGTCTTACGTTATTTATTGGCTAATTTTGCAATGCTTTAACAACCGATAAATCCAAAATCAAATTGACTCTAATTTCTTCAATATCAGGCATTCGAGGGACTATTGGGGGTAAAAAAGGGGATAACCTGACCCCGGATGACATTGTGCAATTTGCTGCCGCTTATGGGGAGTGGATAAAACGCAATAACAAACCATTAAGGGTCGTGATTGGTCGGGATGCCAGAGTCTCAGGGTCAATGGTGAACCATATCGTTACGGGAACATTGAATGCCATGGGTTTGGATACTGTGGACCTGGGGTTATCGACAACCCCCACGGTAGAACTTAGTGTTCCTGAAGAAGAAGCCGGAGCCGGAATAATCATCACAGCCAGTCATAACCCTAAACAATGGAATGCCCTAAAATTACTTAATGAGCATGGGGAGTTTCTTGATGGTGAATCAGGGGAGGAAGTGCTTACTATTGCTAAAGAAGAAGACTATAGTTACGCTAAGACCGAAAAATTGGGTACCATTTTCCGGAATTCTACTTACCTTCAGCAGCATATAGACAAAATACTGGATCTTCCTCTGGTGGATGTAGAAGCCATTAAAAATGCCCAATTCAAGATCGCCATTGATTGTGTCAATTCAACAGGAGGATTGGTGGTGCCTAAATTGCTCAATGCGTTAGGGGTTACTCAACTGACGGAATTGTTTTGTGCACCCAATGGACGTTTCCCACACAATCCAGAGCCTTTAGAAGCGAATCTGAGTACACTGACGAATGAAGTCCGTTTTCAGAATGCCCATTTGGGAATTGCCGTGGATCCGGATGTGGATCGGTTGGCTTTTGTGAGTCAGGATGGTAGCTATTTTGGGGAAGAATATACCTTAGTGGCTGTTGCGGATTATGTCCTTGAACACAAAAAAGGCCCTGTCGTTTCCAATCTTTCTACTACACGAGCTTTACAGGATATCACGGAAAAGCATGGTTGCAGTTATTACCCGTCAGCAGTGGGTGAAGTCAATGTGGTAAAAAAGATGAAGGAAACAGGAGCCGTTATTGGGGGCGAGGGAAATGGAGGCGTCATTTATCCTGAAATACATTATGGACGGGATGCTTTGACAGGTATTGCGTTGTTCCTTAGCTTATTGGCGAAACGCCAAATGAAAGCATCTCAACTTCGGAATACCTATCCGAATTATTTTATGGTTAAACACAAAATTCAAATGGATCAAAATGTTAATTTGGATCAAATCCTGGATAAGACGCAAAGCAAATATAAAAATCAACCACGGAACACAGAGGATGGACTAAAGATTGAATTTGACCAGGATTGGGTTCACCTAAGAAAATCCAATACTGAACCTGTAATCCGGATCTATGCGGAAAGTAAAAGTGAAACCACGGCTCAAAGCCTGGCTAACAAATTAATGTCGGATATCAAAGGTTTTTTACAGGAAAAATGAACTAATTAAATCGGGCATAACCTTTTATTGTAAAAGTTGCCTTTTTTAAATTGACAAATCCATTTTTATGCGCGTATACCTGGATAATGCTGCCACCACACCTATGGATGATCAAGTCCGTGAACGGGTTTGTGAAGTCATGCGGGAAAATTATGGAAATCCTTCATCTATTCATGAACAAGGGCGCCAATCCAGAACCATTGTGGAAAAGGCAAGGAAATCCGTAGCCAATATACTGGAGGTAGCTCCCGGTGAAATTTTTTTCACTTCGGGGGGTACAGAAGCTGATAATATGGCCCTGAATTGTGCTGTTTTCCATCGTGGGGTGAACCATATTATTACCTCAAAAATTGAGCATCATGCTGTACTTCACCCCATAGAACGTTTAGAACAGTTAGGCTATGTAGTAGTGGACTATGTAAAATTAACCGAGAGGGGTCATATTGACCTGAATCATTTGGAAGAATTGCTCCAGCAGAATAAGGATAAAAACACCATGGTTTCCTTGATGCATGCCAATAATGAGATCGGTAACCTGCTTGATATCCAGCAAGCAGGGCAGTTGTGCGAAATTTATCAAGCGTTATTTCATTCGGATACAGTGCAGACTGTTGCTCATTTACCAATAGCCATCAAGGATAGCAAGCTGGACTTTATGACTGCCTCAGCCCATAAGTTTCATGGGCCTAAAGGCATCGGGTTTATTTATATCAACAACGAGGTTCAGGTTAAGCCTTTTATTCACGGTGGTTCACAGGAAAGGAACATGCGGGGTGGAACGGAAAACATTTACGGTATTGCCGGCTTGGCCAAAGCCATGGAAATTTCTTATGAGGAGTTGGAATCGCAAAAAGCACAGGTTCAGGAATTAAAGGATTATATGCAAAACCGGTTACAGGAAAGCATACCGGATGTGGCCTTTAACGGGGATGTCTCGCCCGAAAATAGCCTTTACACCGTATTGAATGTGGGATTGCCCTCCTCTCCCAATGCAGAAATGCTGCTCTTTAATCTGGATATTGAAGGGGTTTCGGCTTCAGGGGGCAGCGCATGTTCTTCGGGATCGGATATTGGCTCTCATGTACTGAATGAAATCCTTGGTGAGGAAAATGACCGGATTAATGTCCGGTTTTCCTTTTCGAAGTATAACACAAAGGAAGAAATTGATTTTACCGTGGATAAGTTGAAATCCCTGCTTTAAGGATTTTTCTTGATTGTACCCTTTGCTTATTAAATCCCGGGGTTTACTAAAAAATTAAGTGGGATTAAATTTTTTATTAAATTGGCTCTTTATTTAGGAATAAAAATTAAACTTATGATTAGGGTCATTTTCACTTATTTATTGGCTTGCTTATCAGGAATTTTGTTTTTAGCTCCGTTTTTCGCTAATGCCCAAAGTGCCAGCCAAGTACAATCCGTCATGTTGGAGGCAGAGGTTTCGAAAGATCCTGCCACAATTAAACTTAAATGGGGAACCAATCCGAATGCCACGGATTATGATGTTTTACGTAAACAATTTGGAGCCGGCTCATGGGATAGTTTGACTCAGAATTCTTCCCAGGATACCACTTTCACGGATCAATCCGTTCAGGTGGGAGCGCACTACCAATACCGGGTTGTTAAAGAAAAAAATGACACAGCCATAGGTTCCGGTAATATTAATTCCGGTATTGAGGTTCCGGCTCGTCATTTCAGGGGGCATCTTGGTTTGCTTATTGAAAGCAGTCTGAAGGATTCCCTTTCCGATGCTTTGCATCAATTAAAGATGGATTTGTATGGCTCAGGATGGAGTGTGCATCCTATGTATATCGATACTTCCCTTTCTGTTGTTTCGGTAAGGGATAGCATCAAAAAGCTTCAGCAAGAATATCCGAATGACTTTAACACCGTTTTTCTCTTTGGGGAGGTGCCTGTTCCCTATTCCGGAAACTTTGCGGGAAGTCAGTTTATCCCAAGGCCTCCGGATGGTCACAAAGACAAACATAGTGGGGCTTGGCCTGCTGATTTGTATTATGGCGAATTAGATGGCAATTGGACAGATAATCGCGCAATGGATACCGGGTCAAATTACCCTCGAAATCACAATGTTCCGGGTGATAACAAATTTGACCAATCTATTTTGCCGCAATACCCGGGATTCCCAATGCAGGTGGCTTCAAAAATTGAACTTAGGGTTGGTAGGGTTGATTTTTCCAACATGCCTATTTTCAGTGAATCGCAATACGAATTGCTTAGGCGTTATATCAAAAAGAACCATGCCTACCGGCATGGCGAGGTAACCATAAAAAGGCAAGGAGTTTTGGAAGACAACTTTAATCTACCTGAGGGCTTTGCTCAGAATGGTTACCGGAATTTCGCCCCTTTATTGGGCAGAAAAAATGTCAAAGATGGAGATTATTCAGGGGCTCTGAACAATGGGAATTATTTGTGGTCGTATGGAGCAGGAGCAGGTGCTGATAATTTTAGAAGTGCCTCTGGAATAGTCAGTTCAAGCGACTTTGTCAGTGATTCTTTTCATAGCGTATTTTCCTTGCTTTTTGGTAGTTACTTCGGGGATTGGGACAGCCAGGATAATTTAATGAGAGCGGCTTTGGCCTCTAAAGGCAATATTTTAGCTTCTGCCTGGGCCGGTAGGCCGCATTGGCATTTTGCTCCAATGGGGCTCGGTGCATCCATTGGTTATTGTGCAAAAATTACTCAGAATAATGCCAGGATAAGAAACAACAATCCCCTTTATTGGCAGGGCGCCTATGCCGGAGGTACTCATGTCGCTTTAATGGGTGACCCAACCTTAACGATGTATAACTTTCCCGGGCCAAAGGGTATTGATCATAACGTGCTCAGAAGTACTGATGGTAAAACAGATGGCGTAAGATTAACCTGGGAAGCTTCAGCTAAGGCAGATGGATATGTGGTATACCGCTGGGATACAAGCAAAGAAAGGTATGCAAAAATCAATAAAAACCTGGTTACTGACACTAATTTTAAGGATTTTCAAATTGAAATGGATACCCATGCTTATATGGTAAGGGCTAAGCGGCTTCAGTCTACCCCAAGTGGTAGTTATTATAACTTGAGTCAAGGGGTTTTTGACACGGCCAAAAATTTAGACCCCTCTTCCGGAAGAAAAATGGCGGACCAAAGGCAGAATATGGAAGTTTTTCCGAATCCGAGCAATGGAGAAGTCAATGTTCAGCTCGAGCATTCGGAAAAAAGCGGAGACCAATATTTGAAGGTGGTTTCCCTTAGCGGGGTTGAGGTAAAGAAAATTGATATTGTCCCCTCCCAAAAGGATTTCAATCTGGATTTGAAGGCTTTAAAGCCGGGCGCTTACTTTATCGAATGGCATAACGGGCAAACAGTAAACACGGAAAAGGTTGTTATTAACCAGTAAAAGTCCGGTAAGATGGCGAATTGGGCTTGAGGGCATTGGTCTTAGGTCCATATCAATACTTGCCAGCGGTATGCCCAGAGCCAAGTGATCCTATAATGGGTCAAACCTGCTTCCTTTAAGAGCTTTTCCAGATCTTTTCTTTTAAAAGCCCTTAAGACGGATAATGGGCCGTCATTTTTAACCATAGAAGATTTGGAGCACAAATTGACGAGGCCCTTAGTGAAATAATAGGGAACAGGATCCCGGTGAAGATCATTGATGAGGATTGCGGTTGAAGTTTGCTTTTGAAGCTGCTTTAAGAAGTTCACCAACGTTTGGTCTGTGAAATGATGGCAAAACAAAGTCATCAAAACCACATCGAATTCCCTGGATTGGAATGATTCCGAAAAAATATCCTCACTTTGGAAATTTATCTCCGGATCAGAAATCCAATTTTCCGCAAATCGAATGATATTGGGATTGGCATCAATGCCTGTCAGGGTTACCGGTAAATTTTGTTTTGAAGCCCATTTACCTACTAATTGAAGCAAATCTCCTCCGCCGCAACCTAAATCAGCAATTTTTACGGGATCTGATAACGCTTTTAGTGAGGGTTTCAACTTGTTCAGGCCATTGATTAATGTGTTTTGCCCCCCTAACCAACGGTTGATAATGGCTAGTTCCCTGAGTGCTTGTTCCACTTCATAGCCTTCAATTTCCAGCTCATCCATGATTTCTTCCTGATGGCTCCTGCGGCTAAAATCCGGGAAGATGTTCATTCATTTAATCATTGAATTCAAAAAGGCTTGTCTCAACCGTCAAACCAGGCCCAAATGCCATTCCCAGGATTAAAGGTTTGAAAACTTGCTCTTTCGCTTGTTTGCGTAGTTTTTCAAGGACAAACAAAATAGTGGGTGATGACATGTTTCCGAAATGGTGAAGGACAGTCCGACTCGCTGAGTTAATGAATGAAGGAAGGGGGAGGTTTTCTTCGATGACGTCAAGGATACGAATTCCTCCCGGATGGGCAGCCAAATGACCCAACTGGTCATACTGTCTTTCGTTGCGGTTGAGCAAATCATCAATACAAGGTTTAATGGGGTCCCGGATTAGGTTCGGGATATCTTTAGAAAGGAACATTTCAAAGCCTGTATCACCAATGTCCCAAGTCATGGCAGGTTTTGTATTAGGGATGATCTGGCTTTTGAAATCCTTCATGGCAATGGCATTGTGATCAGTCTTATTGGAAGTAACCAATGCCGCAGCACTACCATCACCAAATAAGGCATTGGCAATAAGTTGTTCCTTGTTTTGATGGGCCTGAAAATGAAGGCTGCAAAGTTCAACCGCTACAACCAGGACTTTGGCATTGGGTTGGGAGTGGGTAATATGGCGAGCTGTTTTAAGGGCATTGAAGACCGCATAGCATCCCATGAAATGAATACCCGTTCGCTCAATCTCAGCCGAAAGGCCCAAATCTTCAATGAGTTCCACATCTAAACCGGGGGCATACATACCCGTACAGGAAACCGTTATAAGATGAGTAATAGCCTGATTAGTATACTGGGTTTGGTCAAGGCAGTTTTGGGCTGCTGCTTCTGCCAGTTTTATGGCTTCCTGATGAAATATCGATGCCCGATCCCCTGTGGTCGGTGTATTGGCTGTTCCATTGAAAAGCTTCAGGTCATTACCGCCATTCTTAAAATCTGATAAAACCGAATACCGGTATGCGATCCCGCTATGTTCGTAAATTTTTCTAAGCCATCGAGCATTGGAATCGTCCAGGTTTAGGTAGTCAATCATAAAGGAAGCTACTTCTTCCTGGCTAAAACGATGCTGGGGCAAGGCGGTCCCTATTGATTGAATTTGGCTCTCCATATTTCTCGGCACAAATTAATGACTAATTTGGTCAAATTAATTGAAAATTTTGCTAACTTTTAAAAACGATGTTAAAACGTTCTACAATTCAGCATTTGCGGTTTTCTTTTTCCATTTTCCTTTTTCCGGTTTTTGCGTTTGCATGCTCACAATACCCAATACAAAACTGGGAAAATTCATTTGTCGTTTTCATTATGCTTCATTTTTTCCTTTATCCGGCTAGCAATGGTTACAATAGTTATTTTGACAAGGATGAGGGAAGCATTGGCGGGGTAGAAAATCCCCTTCCCGTATCCAAACAATTGTTCTGGGTTTCCTGGCTAATGGATGGCATAGCCGTGGGTTTAAGTATGCTGATAAACTGGCGTTTAGCATTAATGGCTTTTGTGTACGGCCTGGTATCCAAAGCATACAGCCATCCGGCCATTCGTTTGAAACGTTATCCTGTTTTGTCATTGGTGATTTTAATGGTTTTTCAAGGCATTTTTCCATACGCGATGGTGGTTTTGGGCATTCAGGAATTAATGTTTAAGGACCTTTTAGCGTTTGATATTCTTGTCCCGGCCACGCTGGCCGGAATTTTCCTAACCGGCTTTTATCCGTTAACTCAAATTTATCAACACGAAGAGGATGCCCAAAGGGGCGATATAACCATGAGCCTTTTACTGGGTAAAAAAGGAACATTTATTTTTACCATTTTGGTTTGGGGCCTCAGCGTATTGGGTTTTTATTTTTACTTTAACCATTTTTTTAACACCCTTGCTTTTTGGGTTTTTCTCATTTCGGTTCTTCCTGTTGGGATATACTTAACAATTTGGTTTTATCGGGTGACAAAGGATCTGCAATTAGCCAATTTTAAAAATACGCACCGGCTTGTTATTTTGGCTTCTGGCTGTACTTCTATTTTTTTCATAGGCTTTTTCCTGGTAAAACATGTTTTTTAAAAATGTTTACCATGGGTAAAAGGGATTAGCCTTTTGCCAAGTCCCGGGAAAATCTGGAAAAATTCCATCGCCAATTCGGACAAATGATTCTGGCCGAAGGCATAATCCTGTAGTTTAAGCCCGCTTCTTAACCGACTCCCAAAATTCCGGAACCAGGCCTTTTGGTATTGATTTTCCATCTCAGGTCGATTTAATTTTCCACTTAGAAATTGCTCTATGTTTGAAGCCACGAGCTTTGCTGAATGCAAAGCCATGGCTATACCATTCCCGCAAAGGGGAGTAATCATGCCCGCTGCATCCCCGCCTGTCAATACGTGATTTTCTATCAACCGCTTTTGGGCGAAAGAAATTTCATTGATGACCAATGGTTTATCCCAAAAAAAATGGGAGGTTTCAAATATTTCTTTTAGGAAGGGATTTTGGCTTAAAACTTCCTTTTCCATTTGATTGATGTCTTTGGTTTTCTTCAGATGTTCCCTCCTTGCCAGGTAACAAAAACAATAATGATTGTTTTCCACCTTTGACAAGCCACAATAACCTCCCGGAAAATTGTGAAGGGCAATCTTATTGTCTGGTAGGTTGGTAGTAATGTGGTACTTTACCCCAATAAAAGGAGAAGATTCATGAAGGAAATCCCGCTTTAAATGACGATCCATCGTGGAGAGTTTGCCAAAGCTCCCAATGACAACCGGTGCCTGCAGGAAATTGCCCTTATGCGTTTTGACGGAAAACAGGTCTTTTTTAGAATCATAACTGATGGCATTGACTTTCCGGTTCGTTTGGAGGCTTATGCCTTTATACTGGGCCACCTGAGCCAAATGATAATCCATTTGATACCGACTAATTCCAAAACCACCAAGGTCTAAAGGCAATTCCAGCGACCGCCCGGAGAAGGTTGTGACTTTCAGGGTGTCAATTTGGGGGGTTTTAAACGGAAATGGTGCTATATCATTACGAACGAGGAATTCATTCACTTCATTAGACACATATTCTCCACAGACTTTGTGGCGGGGATATTTCCCTTTTTCCAGTACGGTAACTTTACGGTTATTTCCTCCCAATAAGATTGCGCTGGTTAATCCTGCCAAACCCCCTCCAACAATGATAACGTCTTCCATAATAATTTCTCGTTATGGGACTAATTTAGGTTTATTTAAGGAATTTTATTTAACATTTCGTAAATTAGTTACCTATATAAAAAAAGCATTTTTGCTATGGAAGAAGGTGTCATTTATCATGATGAGGATAAACAAAAGTTTTTCATAAAGATTGATGAAAATGAGGGCCATTTGAAATACCAAAAGGATGGAAATGTGCTTGATTTTCACCACACTTATGTGCCTGAAGAATTCCGTGGACATGGTATAGCCAGTAAGATCGTAGAAAGTGCCCTTGAGTATGCCAAGAACAATAACTTTAAAGTCAAACCCACTTGCCCATTTGTGGCCGATTACATTAAAAGGCATAACGAATATTTGGATATTGTGGATTAACAGGTAAATGGCGCTTTGGTTTAGCCTGTATGGAGGTTAACTTGATTGATACCTTTTGCTGGGTTACTTGTGTTTGAACCAAATAAAAATGCGACCATTGTTCTTGGCGTCTTTATCAATCCGGTCATACAATTTTTTAATGTGTTTTTGGTCCATAAATTTCAGGACCCGCTTTTTTAATTGGCCGCTGCCTTTTCCGTGGACAATTTCTACGATTTTTACTTTCTCGTCCAGGGCACGTTGGACAATATCGTTTAGCGCCTCATCAATAGCTTTGCTTTGGTTGTAGATCGGATGAAGGTCTAATTTAAGTTTTGAGGCCATCTGAATGGGGTTTAATTTAGATAATTGACCCGTTACTGCATTCGTTCTTCTAAAAAATTAATTCCTATGACAAGTTTTAAGTTCAAACCGCTTTTTATATCCTGGTTAATGGTTATTTTAACGCCAATTTTCCTAAGGGGACAGGATTCGATTGCTCCTAATCAACCCGTTATAAAGGATGCCGGTTTAGTAATGGTTAAGCAAGTAGAAGAATCTGATAAGGTAAAATGGTTCTTATTGGATAAAAAAGCCAATAAAACCCTTAATGTTTACGGTTGCCAGGGAAAAGTGATATTTCAAACCAATGATGGAAAAACAATAAAGCAGGCCTTAAAGGTTTATAGTGATCGGAATTTCTGGATAAAAAGGCAATCAATGCCCGGATCTTATGTCACTATGAAAATAAAATTTTCTCTTAGCGGGGATTATTTGCCCGAAAAACTTGAAGAAGAAAAAATAGCGGTGACCTACCGCCCGGAAGAATAGGGGGCGATAAAATCCTCTCTGTAGAATAAAATTGTTCGCTGGTTATAGGGAAATAGAAGTTTTTTACCATTAGCTTTTTTGCCCTGTTATTTGATCAATAGGCTAGCGTCCTATTTTGTCATGGTAATGGTTGTG
>CAZJWK010000067.1:0-5985 GCA_964549595.1 uncultured Sphingobacteriales bacterium
AGGTATACAAGCCCACCAAAAAAGGCTTAGCATCAATCGCTAAGCCTTTTTTTATTTGCCTTTCAGCCTTTATTGTTATCCTTTTGACTATTCTCAATAGCCTCCATTGCTGCCACAGAAAGCTTACTTTCAATATCCCCGAAATTAAACCGATAATCCTGACGACTTTTTCGGATTACTTCGTGTGCTTCTTCCCTGCCGTATATATGGGTAACTTCGCACTTTCGGTGATTCTGACCAGGCATATCTTTATACGTTAGAAAGTAATGCCTGATTCTTTCCACTATTGACTCAGGGCAATCCTTGATGTCTTTCCACTCCTCATATACTTCATCTCCTTTTAAAACCGCTATAATTTTATCATCAGCCTCTCCCCCATCAATCATTCGCAAACCGCCAATTGGAATGGCAGGCACCAAAATATCCCCATGGGTAATATTCCTTTCAGTCAAAATAAGAATGTCTAAGGGGTCACCATCTCCCACTATGGCTTCTTTACCTGTTTTTTCTTTACAAAATTCAGCGATATTCTGATCACAAAAAGTTTGGGGAATGAATCCGTATAAAGCAGGTACAATATTGGAAAATTTCTGGGGCCTGTCTACTTTTAAATAGCCAGAGGCCTTGTCAAGTTCATATTTTACCGTATCAGTAGGTACTACTTCGATGTAAGTATTGACAATATTCGGGCAATCATCACCTATATTAATGCCATGCCAGGGATGGGAACGATACCGAAGGGCCACCATATCCCAAATCTTATTAAATTGACTTTTTTTCATAACAAAATCTTTAACCTTTTGAAAATCATTATCTAATAAAAAACTTATTTAAGCGGGTTCTACCATCGCCTATAATTACGTAGAATGTAAATTTAGACTCAGGTCTAAAGAATGAATATCCCTTGTGAGCGCACTTGTAGATATAAAATCCACTCCGGTTTCTGCCAACGCCTTAAGGTCTTTTGCCAGAATGCCCCCGGAAGCTTCCGTTTTGAATTTTCCGTCAATTAATTTTACAGCTTCAAAAATTTCCTTGTTTTCCATATTATCCAGTAAAACCTGGTCGACTCCTCCAATTTCCAGGACTTTCCTTACTTCCGTCAGATTTCTTGCCTCTACAACAATGGGTAGCCTTAATCCTTTATTTTTAAGGTAAGTTTCCACATTTTTTATGGCCCATTCCATAGACCCGGCGTAGTCAACGTGATTATCCTTTATAATAATTCCATCATACAGGCCAAAGCGGTGATTTTTTGCACCCCCCACGGCTACTGCCCATTTTTCAAGCATTCTCATGCCGGGGGTTGTTTTACGGGTATCAAGGATTTGGGCCGGATACTCTGCTATTTGTCCAACCAAATAGTTCGTTTTGGTCGTAATGCCACTTAGGTATTGGAAAAAATTTAAAATTAACCTTTCAATGGTAAGAATGCTTCTAATGGGTCCTTCTAATTCCAGAACCTCATCCCTCTCTTCTATTGTGGTTCCATCTTTTTTTAAAAATCTCTTATTAACAGATGAATCAAATTCTTCCAATATAAAATCCGCCAATTGTACTCCACATATGATTCCTTTTTCCTTGGCTACCAGTAAAGCCTTGCCCTTAGCATCCTCGGGTATGGTAGCTAAAGTAGTGTGGTCTCCATTCTGAATATCTTCTCTTATGGCAAGTTGGATTAGCTCTTTTACTAATGCTTTTACCCTTTCATTTTTAAATAAATCAGTAGTCAATTCTGTTTCTTTAGTCAGTTATCATTCTTTTTTGAACCTCAATTCTTTAAGAAAGTTTTTATTTTCACCTATTTTTACCAACATATAAGTCCTGAAAGAGCCACTTTCCGTTTTTAAATTCCCGATGGCATATTTAGCCCCATCAGCAGAGGAGCCCTTATGAATGATCTTAAATTGTTTAGGACTGTTCTGAGTAAAAAAGTTTTTCAGTTGAATTTCGGCTTTTGTTTTACTGTAAACATCTTGTTCCTCGTTTATAGTAAGTTCGATTTCTTTTCCAAAAAACCGCGAAATCTCCTTTGCATTGCCGGATTCAATGGCAAGAGCAATTTTGTCAAAAGTCCCCGCTTTCAGTAGAAGAGAAAAAACAATAATTATGAAAAATGCTAAAATTCCTCTATAATTGCTTAGTGTACCCATAGCTACAACTTTAAAATTGCTTAATTGATTTATTTCAAATTTTGTACAATTCTAATGAACAACATGCATTTTTAAACATTTTTTAACGATCTTCTTTTCTTAATTAACCATATCCTAAAGTGAATATTGTTTTGGCTAACTTTAAAAACGGAATCCATCTAAACTTTCCTGAACTTTTCGGCTAAAATTTTAATTAATCCCTGAAAACATTTTTTATAAAAGAACGCCTGAGTAAATTTGAAAATCCGCTTATAACTTAGTAAAAATGGCACAACAAAAAACCGCTGTGATTATTTTAGATGGTTGGGCTCATGGTCCGAAAAATTCCGAAATTAATGCTGTGGAAAAGGCTAACACACCTTTTGTGGATCAATTATACGAGCAATACCCCAATGCCGAATTAAAAACTTCCGGGGAGGATGTAGGTTTACCGGAAGGACAAATGGGCAATTCTGAAGTCGGGCACTTGAATATCGGTGCCGGAAGAATAGTCTATCAACCTCTGGTCCGGATTAATAAAGCCATTGAAGATAAAAGCCTTCACGAAAATGAAGTCCTGAAAAACGCCATTCAATATGCCAAAACCCACAAGAAAAAGATCCATTTACTGGGTTTGGTTTCTGACGGAGGGGTTCATTCTCATATAAACCATTTGAAAGGACTTTGTGATATTGTAAAAAGCTGTAATTACCACGATCTTTACATTCATGCTTTCACAGATGGCAGGGACACAGATCCCAAATCAGGGGTCGGCTACATTCAAGCTTTACAGCAATACTTAAAGAAATCGACCGGGAGGATTGCCTCCATTATTGGCCGTTATTTTGCCATGGATAGGGATAACCGATGGGAAAGGGTTAAAAAAGCTTATGACCTTCTTGTGAAAGGGAAGGGCAAGAAATATCGAGAAGCTACGAAAGCCATAATGGAATCCTACGAGCAAGGTACTACGGATGAATTTATTGATCCCATAGCACTGACCAATGAGGATGACCAACCCGTAGCCACCATTGATAAAGGAGATGTGGTGATTTTCTTTAATTTCCGTACGGATAGAGGAAGGGAATTAACCATGGTTCTTACCCAAAAGGATTTTCCGGATTACGGAATGCAAACCTTGGATTTGAAGTATTTGACCATGACTCAATATGACAAAAACTTTGAGGATATAGAAGTGATCCTCGATAATGAGGCTCCTGTTAATACATTAGGGGAAGTTATTGCCAATCAGGGTTTAACGCAGTTAAGGATTGCTGAAACCGAAAAATATCCTCACGTCACTTATTTCTTTTCTGGTGGAAGAGAAAAACAGTTCTCAGGAGAATTTCGCAAAATGATTCCATCCCCAAAAGTTTCTACTTATGACCACAAACCTTCCATGAGTGCAGATTATGTAACAAAAGAATTTATTCAAGAGGTAAATGAAAACGAACCGGACTTCATTATCCTGAACTTTGCAAACCCTGATATGGTAGGACATACAGGCGTATTCAATGCGGTAGTGGAAGCACTGGAAACCGTAGACGCTTGTTTAAAGCAAGTAATAGAAGTCCTTCAAGCGCATAATTACGAGTGTTTGGTGACTGCAGACCACGGAAATGCGGATTTCATGGTGAACCAGGATGGCACCCCGAATACTGCCCACACCAACAATCCGGTCCCTATATTTTTATTAACGGGAAATAAGGAATTAAAAATTAACGAGGGCAAGTTGGCCGACATTGCTCCTACCGTCCTTCAATTAATGGAATGGGAAGTACCTTCTGAAATGACCGGCACTTCCCTTCTCTCAAAACAAGTGGAAACAAAGCACTAAAGCCATAAAAAATCCATGAAAGGATTTTATCCCTACTTTATCAGAACGATATCCCCTTTATTAATCTTGCTTTTAGGCCTTCAGGGTTGCGTTACCAATGAGGAAAAAGCCTTCAAAATTGATAAATATTTTAATCTCAAGAAATTGGTCGATTACCAATTAGCCTATTACCGGGAAAACCCACCGGAATCAATCAAGAAAACTTTTATTTTAGAGGGTAAAAAGGAAAAGAAAACGCAAAATTTAAATTCCCTGGAAGAAATTAAGACCATTTTGGAATCCGCAAATATTAATAAACCAGGATTCAGAGGGATTTATAAGGTAAAAAAAGCCCATGAAACAGAAGGAAATGATACCCTTTCCAGCGTGATAGAAAATGATTTGAAAACAGAAGAATCTGCCAATGTGGAAAGAATAAAAGCTTATTATCAGGGTCCTCCTAAACGGAAAAATTTGTATGCTGTATTGATCTACAAAAACAGGGATAATTTTTTATACAAAAACAGCCAATTAATTGCCTTAAAAAATTTCGAAGATGGTTACCTTAAAAAATTAACCATTGAAGGGAAACAAACAATCTTATTTTTCAATCCGAGTTGGTTCAAAGTTCAAATCCAAATTGAAAAGTAGCTCAATTTTCCAGTGAGGGCTTTGAATTAACCACGTTATAAGCGGTATCTACCCGGAATATCTTTTTTTGTTGGCTATCAGCCATTTGGTAATCATGCGGAATTTTATAACCCACTAAACGGGGTTCGTAATTGGTTTTAAAATTTTCTATCATCGACCTCCTCTTCTTCATATTCTGTTGCTTGTGCTTTAAAACTTTTTTAAAGCTATCCTTATTGCTTGGTAAAGCAGTGTTAAGTTTCGTTTTAAGACCGAAAATTTCCGCGGAGAGTTTAAAGGTGTCTGTCAGTTCCTGGAATTTATTGGTAGATTTCAGTGGTAAATAAACACTATCAATAGTGCCAAAACTTTTGGGCTTATAGTCAGAATCTTTACCGGCCTTTTCTTTCAAATGATCTTTAACGGCACTTTTGACTTTATCCTTATGGCCAGGCTGACAACCCACTAAGGTAAAAATGGCTAAAAATCCGAGAATAAAAAAATTAAAGCGTCCGGGTATTATGCTTTCCTTTTTCATAAATCCACATCAAATTTTAGTGTTACTATTGGTAAGCATTGGGCCTGTAGTGGTAAATCACCTCCTCAGTGTCATGCTTATTTTTTAAGTAATTTTTTATAGCCCTTACTTCGCGTTGAGGTAAGTCTTTAGAACTTACAACCATTACACGGAAATTGCGCTGAGTAACCAGGTTTGAATTGTTCACAAAAGTATCCGTCCAAGCTTTAATCTCAGGTTGCTCGATTAATTTTTTAACCGCTTCTTCGTTATACGTAGAGCGGCAAGCAAAAAAAACAACAAAAATTAAAAAGAGGGGAAGGACTTTTCTCATTTCCAAAATTTTTTTTGACTTTAAAACAAGGCAAAATTAATGTTTTCCTGTCGCATTTATTAATTACCTCCAAAAAAGGTTTTCCCTATACAGGTATTCGCCATAAGGTTCTTAATCATTTAAAGGAAATGAAATACCTACCTTGATAATAACTTTTATTAGCTTTAAAAGGCTTAACCAGAAAAAATGTAAAATGCCTGAACAGTAGTATAACCAAGATTTCAATCAGGAGAAGATGAATAGCAAGATTTTATTTGACTATTGACAGGCATTTATTCACCTTTAAAAACGGGATCCCGTTTTTCAATAAAAGCATTCATACCTTCTTTTTGGTCAGCTGAGGCGAATAACAAATAAAAGTTTTTCCGCTCATATTGAAGCCCCTCTTGTAATCCCGTTTCGAAAGCCTTTTTTACAGAATCCTTAGCCATTTCCAAAGCAACCGGTGAATGGGCAGCCACCTCTTTGGCCAAATTTACTGCTTCCTCCAGGTAAAGTTCTACCGGTACGATTCTATTGATCAACCCGGCATCTTTGGCTTCTTCTGCAGAAATGA
>CAZJWK010000067.1:5995-15544 GCA_964549595.1 uncultured Sphingobacteriales bacterium
CCCGGTCAGGGCCATTTCCATAGCCCGAGCTTTCCCCACTGCACGCGTCAAGCGTTGCGTACCACCTGCACCGGGCATAACACCGATTTTTATTTCGGGCTGCCCAAATTTGGCCGTTTCTGAGGCTACAACCATATCGCAAGTCATGGAAAGCTCACAACCGCCTCCTAAAGCAAAACCTGAAACAGCTGCTATCAAAGGTTTTTTGGTTTTGTAAATCTGATCCCACGTGCTGAACTGATCCGCTTTCAGCATATCCACCGGACTTTTCTCAACCATTTGTTTAATGTCTGCTCCTGCTGCAAAAGCTTTTTCATTCCCAGTTAAGACCACAGCCCTAACCTCATCATTTTCATCCAGGGATTTCAAAGCCGTTTGTAATTCCTGCATCAATGGCTGATTAAGGGCATTCATAGCTTTTGGTCTATTCAGCCGGACGAGTGCAATGTGCTTTTCATAGTGGGGCTCCACGAGGATATTTTCAAACTCAGCCATATAATTTGTTTTTTAGGTTGATAAGGTCAAAGTTAAAATACGCTGGTAAAAACTTCCTAACCATAATTCAAAGGGGTTATTTAGGAGCCCTTATGATTAATATTAAGGCAATAATGAAGAAAATAATATTAGGAATCCAAACAGATAAAAGCGGGGGAAAACCTGCCTTTGTCGCAAATGTCGTTGAAAGTTGTAAAAAAAGGATGTAGGCAAAAGCCATTAAAATGCCCAATCCCAAGTGCAAACCCATACCTCCGCGAATTTTTCTGGATGCCAATGCAAAAGCCAATAATACCATGACAATGGTGGCAAAAGGCATCGATGTCCTTTTATGAAGTTCAACACTGTATAAATCCACTTCAGCCTCACCCCTCATTTTTTCTAAACTTATAAACTTCCTGAGTTCAGGATTAGTCATGGCTTTAATACTGTAATGTTTCCTTCCAAAATCCTTAGGTTTAATCGGTAAAGTCAATGCCAGACTGTCCCCGGTTTTAACCCGCTCCTGGGTTTCATTGAAATAGCGTATTCGCCAGTCCACAGCCATCCATTTACCCAGGTTATAATTCCATACCAGCTTTTGGGATTGAATCTTGTAATTCATTTCCTGTTCATTGGTAAATTTTTCAAGGGAAAAACGATAACCCGTGCTATCCGGGTAATTAAAACCTTCCATGTACATGAAAACATCGTCATACAACTGCCGGTGAATGTGATTCTCGCTATGCTGATAATTGCTTATGATATATTGAGCACGAAACTCATTGATACCCTTATTCGCATCAGGAATCACATAACTATGCATGTAAAACGAAACCCCTGTCATAACAGCACCTACTATCAGATAAGGCACTAATAACCTGTAAAAACTTACCCCGCTGGAAAACATAGCAATGAACTCCGTACTGTATGCCATACGGGAGGTAAAATATATAGCAGAAATGAAAATAAATAGGGGGCTAAAAAGATTAATAAAATAGGGTAAAAAATTGAAGTAATAATCAAAAATGATCTCATGAACGGTAGGACCATTTTTCTTGACAAAATCTTCAATCTTTTCCGAGAGGTCTACTACGATTATTATCAGGAGAAAAAGGGTCAGGCAAAAAATAAAGGTGACCAAAAAATTCCAGATTATATACCGGTCTAATTTTTTCAGCATATTAACGTTTGTGGGTTAAGTAAGGAATGATGTCATTTTTCCATTTCACAAAATCCCCATTTTGAATATGGTCTCTGGCTTCTTCCGTTAACCATTGGTAAAATACCAGGTTATTTAAGGTGGCAATTTGCGGGCCTAAATATTCCTTTGCGTAAAAAAGGTGGCGAACATAGGCCTTTGAATAATAATCATCCAGGTAACTAAGCCGAGAGTCGTTAATAGGGCTAAAATCATTGGCCCATCGCTTATTTTTGATATTCAAAATTCCACTTGGGGTATAAAGTAACCCATGTCTGGCATTACGGGTAGGTAAAACACAATCGAACATATCTATGCCCCTGTGAATACTTTCCAGGATATTGGCAGGCGTCCCTACACCCATTAAATAACGGGGTTTTTCCCGGGGTAATAAATCGTCCAAATAAGCCGTAACCTCATAAAGGGTATCTACGGGTTCGCCAACCGATAAACCACCAATAGCCACACCATCTGAGGGCCTTTTATTGATAAATTCCGCTGAGCTTTTCCTTAAATCTTTGAAAACACCTCCCTGAACAATGGGAAATAAAAACTGGCGGTGACCATAGAGCGGTTTGGTATTTTCCATTCTTTCAAGACAACGATCCAACCACTTGTGGGTCAAATCCATTGAGTCCTTAGTATATTGATAACTTGCTGGGTATGGAGGGCATTCATCAAACGCCATCAGGATATCAGCACCGATACTTCTTTGTATATCGATCACTTTTTCAGGGGTAAATTGGTATTCTGTACCATCAATATGAGAGCGAAAAATGACCCCTTCCTGATTAATCTGCCGTATTTGAGCCAGGGAATAAACCTGAAATCCGCCTGAGTCTGTAAGCAGACTTCGGTTCCAGCCCATAAAAGCGTGCAGGCCTCCGGCCTTTTCAAGTACCTCAACCCCAGGCCGGAGAAACAGGTGATAGGTATTACCCAGTATAATCTTCGACTGAACGATGGTTTCCAGTTCGCTTTGATGAATTGTTTTAACCGTGCCAAGCGTACCCACCGGCATGAAAACGGGAGTGGCTATCTCCCCATGGTCGGTTTTCATCAGGCCATTCCTTGCTGAACTGTCCTTTTGAGTCTGTTTAACTTCAAAATTCATTCACTACTTAAAAATTATTGGGGGATAGTAGTAAAAAAGGCACTGACAAGGTAATTTTGTCAAAACCTAATAACTCAAAAATCATACCCGGAGTGCTATGTATCCCATAATCTCAGAACCTTTATTTATTGCTGCTGCTGGTATCTGGCTTATCCAGGTTTTTGTTAACCTGACCACCTTTAGAAAACTCATTTTTCAAAAACCGGATTGCAATCCACCCGAAAGCCATCCTCAAGGTGTTTCAGTGATTATTTCAGCCAAAAATGAAGCCCTTAACCTCCGGGCAAATTTACCGGAAATACTAACACAAGATTTTAGTCCTTTTGAAGTCATTGTTGTCAATGACCAATCCGAGGACGGAACAAAAGAAATTGTTGAAAATTACCAGGCGCAATACCAAAACCTCAAATTGGTAAACATCGAGGAACACGTAAAAAAACGAGCCGGAAAAAAATTCGCCCTTACCATGGGTATCAAAAAAGCGGAAAACGAGATCCTTTTACTTACGGATGCAGATTGCCGCCCTGCGAGTAAGCACTGGATTTCCTTGATGCAAAGGCATTACAAGGATGAAAAGACCCAATTTGTAATAGGTTTTTCCCCTTATGAACCCAAACCGAGCCCGCTAAACACTTTTATTCAATATGATACTTTCATGACGGCCTATTCCTATTTAGGCCTCGGAATGGCCGGAATGCCTTACATGGGCGTTGGCAGAAACCTTTCTTACCGGAAGTCACTCTTTATGGCCAATAAGGGTTTTGCCAAATACCAACATGTGCCTGCGGGTGATGATGATTTGTTTGTCAATGATCTGGGTAAAAAAGATAATGTCGCATTTGAGCTGTGCCCTGAAAGTTTTATGATTTCAAAACCGAAAGAAGCCATCAAAAACTGGTTCCGTCAAAAAAGCAGGCACCTAAGTGTAGGCAAATACTACAAAAAAAGTCATCAATTGGTATTAGGGTTATTAGGGTTAATCAATCTGGCTTTTTACCTCACTTTAGCCGCTTTACTCATACAATATCCCACTCATTACCTTTCCTGGGGACTTTTAGGATTGAAATTAGTCAGTTTTAACGCTTTCACGCTACCTGTGTTGAAAAAGTTTCAGATGCTTCATATCGGGCCTTATGCTTTTTTATTGGATCTTATTTACCAAACGCTTTATTTGTTCATTACGGGCACTTTTACCCTGTTTAAAAAGAAGATTAAAGGATGGTCCTAAACAATAAATCCATCATTCAGGAATACTTTCCGGAATTAGCACCAAGTCAGGTAAATCAACTAATTGAACTTGCCGCGGAAATCAGAGCCTGGAATGAAAAAATCAATGTCGTTTCGAGGAAAGATATAGACCATTTGTTTGAACGACATATTATTCATTCCCTTGCTTTAATGAAAATCACCCACTTTGTTCCGGGCACTTCCATTCTGGATGGGGGAACGGGGGGTGGTTTTCCCGGCCTCCCTTTGGCTATAGCTTTCCCGGAAGCCCATTTTCACCTGGTGGACAGCACGAGAAAAAAAATCAAAGTTGTGGATGCCATTGCTGAAAATTTAGCCTTGAATAATGTCAGAACAGCCCATTTAAGGCTTGAAAAAATCAAAAGCACTTATGATTTTGTTTTAGGGAGGGCTGTTACCCATTTGCCGAAATTTTTAGCCTGGAGCTTGAAAAATGTCCGGAAGGGAAAGCAAAATCATTTTCCAAACGGCGTCTTCTACTGGAAAGGAGGCCCTATTGAAGCAGAGGTCAATCAAAAATTTCCTGGGTATCAAATTTTTGGGTTACAAAATTACTTCCGGCTTTCCCGTCTTGAAGACAAGTACATTGTTTATGTGCCAAAAAAATGAAATAAAAAGCCCCGGCTATTAAAACCAGGGCTTAGTACAAGTATTTGTTTTGGAATGAATGTTACTTCATACCTTTTAAATAACCCTGAAATTCACTCAGGTGCTTTTCTTCATCGGCCATAAGGCTCACGGCGAGATCCTGGGTGACAAAATCTTCCCCGTCAGTCATGTTAACCACTTTCTTGTAATTTTTAATAGCATCATTCTCAGCTTCTATCACACCTTCAACAACGGCTTTTGCATCAGTAGTATCCTTGGGCGTTTGAAGCGAGTCTTGTTCAGCCTTAAAATCCTTTGAACAATCAACATAACCGCCTAATTCCTTAATACGAGCTGCCACTTGTTGTGCATGGCTAATCTCATCGGTGACTTCCTTTTCAAGGCTTTCTTTTATCTCCGCAGCCATTACCCCTTCCAGATTGACGGAATTGGCAATGTAGTTCATTACTGTTTCGATCTCTTTCCAATAGGATGCTTTAAGTGCTTGGATAATTTCTTCTTTTGAAGCCATAATTTTTAAAATTTTTCGATTTGACATTCACCGCTAATCCTTGTTCGGTCCAAAAACTGAGGGGTTCACTTCCACTGAACCTACTTCCCATTTGTTCCAATTTCTTAACGGTTTTTTGATGTACCCGTCTAATGGCTGTACTGTTTGGTCATCGACCAGGTACAATTCTTTTATCAATTTTTGTGCCACGGCATATTGGGGTCCCATTTTGCCATCATCAATCTTGATGGTTGCCCCCGATTCCTGATCAGGAAAACCCAAAGAAAAAATACCCTCAGCACCCGTTTTACCTATTAATGCATTTTCCGTATTTTCCATTAATTCGGTGCAATACCGTTTCCGACCGGCAAGCATGTGCGGATGCTTTTGCACAGCTTTGATTAACATCTGGCATGCTTCATAGTGAGGATTGCCTTTTTGCCTGACTAAATTTTTATAGCCGGTCGCCATCTGAAAAATTGACATGGCAAATATTGGCGCAGAACAACCATCCCTGGCTGATATTAAATCGGATTCCGATAATTCATGCATTTCCGCAATGACTTTCCTTACCGCTTTCTGAACAGTATGCTCATAATCCAGGTAATCATCCACAGAAGCTCCCCAATAACGGGATAATGTTAAAAAGCCGGCATGTTTCCCGGAGCAATTATTGTGAATATCCTTTGGTGCCATTCCCTGTTCATAAAATTTTCTGCGATCCTCTCCCAAAGTTGGGTATTGGGGCCCACACTGCAGGGCTCCTTCATCAAGGCCAATCTTGCTCAATATACTTTGAATAGCCCGGACATGTTCCGCTTCTCCATTGTGAGAACCACACATCACGGCCAGTTCCTTGTCGGTTATGCCAAAAGCTTCCACAGCACCACTCTCAACCAGCGGAATTTGCTGAAAAAATTTGAGGGCTGAACGCGGGAAGGTCATTTGCTCGGGATCCCCGGCTGAAAAAACCATTTCCCCTTCATGATTTACTACACAAATCGCTCCCCTGTGAAAACTTTCAACAACTCCATCACGAAAAGTCTGAACCAGTATGGGATTACCTGTCATGGTTTAAAAAAATTTATGCTTTTTAGCAAAATGGTAACGAAGGGCTCCACCCAAATAAAGATTGCGCCTATCTAATTTATCCAATTCACTTTCATTTTGGCGGAACCGGCCTTCGACTTCAAGAAATAAATTCGGCCAGGGTTCATAGCCAATGGTCACCTGGCCCCATTGCAAAATGGTTTCAACGCCCTGGCTAATTCTATTCCCGTAATCCTGTTCTCTTTTATTGTAGGAAATCCTCACATTACCTCCCCAATTGGCATTACCCGTATCCGCTCCGTATTTAGCCCAACCGCCCCTCAACTTACCGTACCATCTTTTAAATGGCTGGTAACGAATTTCTGCGATCCCTTCCTGAAAATTGGCGCCCAATGGGTGAGCCAAAGGCTGGTTATAATGGAGGTAATTCAATCCGGATTCCCTTTGTGAATAAAGGTAGGGCCTGGCTCCATTGTACTCCAATTGAAGGTCTAAATTTCCTACACCAAAAGCATCGAGGTATTTGGCACCCAATTGCCACCCATATTTGTTTCCCCACCACCCTTCACCACTTCTGAATTCATCAATTTTAAATTCATCAACGATAAACTGACCGTATACTTGTACGCCCTCAAAAGGTAAATAATCAGCATCCAGGCCAATTAAAATATTATCCGGGCTTCCCATGGAATGGTCTACAGACCGGTACAGAATAACGGGATTCAGGTAATTCAATTCAAAGCCCCTTCCATTGTTCCGGCTATCATGGAAAATTACCCCTTCAAAAAGGCCCAACTGAAGGTTTGGAAGTACATCCAGGCTTAAATGATGAAAAGCGCCGTATTTTTTATTGTAGGGTTCTTGTTGTAAGTCTTGACCCACAAATTCCGTAAAAATATTTTGGTAATCCAGAATCCCGACCTGCGTTTGAAGGCGAAGGAAAAGGTAGTTCGGGCCAAAATCCGACAGCAATAATGACCTGTACCCCTGCCCTATAAAATGGTCGCCATGCCCAAACTCCAAATGGATATGCTCAGAAAGCTCAAAATCTATTGAACCAGTGGCATTTAAAAAATCATACCCTTTTTCATTGAAATCCTTCCAAAATCCAAACCCCGGTACAACCTGGTGACTATCCACATAAGCATCCACATAAGAAGGATAACGAACCTGGTTCTCAGTTAGGCGGAATTGAAAACCAATTGTTTCATCAACCCCTCCCCGGATAGAAATGCCTCTTGTATTCTGAAAAAGAAGTTCATCATCTTCCAAAGCTTTACCACCTGAAAATTTCAGAACCGGGTTGATGTAAAGCGAGAGCCCATTTCCCGCCAGGTCTTTGTTGCGGTAATCAAAAAGGATTTGTTTCCGCTGGTAAAAAGTGTTGAAAAGCCCCTGCGAGGGTTTCCGCAGACCTGCCCGATTTCCCACCGAGTCCCAGTATAGAGGGTTCAAACCTGCCAATTGGCGCAATTCATATCGGTCAACAGCAGAAATGTTGCTGGTATTTGCATTAAGATAGGTCAAAAAAGTGTCCCGGAAAGCCTTCTTATCAGATAATGGTGCACGGGCAAAGGGCTTTAAGTGGGTGCCTAAGGTAGGGTAATGTTTACCCATTTTGATTTCCCATCTTTCCAAAGTATTTTCTGTAAAACTGTTTAAGGGGGCTTTCGGAACCTGGCCAAAGAACGCTTTAAATGGAAGCACAAATAAAATAAGGGTAATGAATGTATGACACGGTTTATAAAAGCCCATGATTAAAGACTTTAAGAAAAGGATTGGGACCGGGTAAATCTTACAGCATCCAATTTGTTTCCGCTGCAAAAATGTAAAACTTCTGTGAATTCATTCATTTATTCATACCGTAAGGATTCAATCGGATCCATTAAAGCAGCCCTGCGAGCCGGATAATAACCGGCAAGGGTTCCTACAATCAGGCAAATCACAAAACCGGCTATGGCCCACCCCCAGGGCAATGAAAAATCGCTTTCAATATAAAGCGCAACCCCGTTTCCGGCTATAAGCCCTAAAACAATACCGGCTAACCCTCCTATCTGGCTAATCATCACGGCTTCATTTAAAAACTGGTTCTGTATGGCCAATGTAGATGCCCCTAAGGCTTTCCGAATGCCAATTTCCCGCGTACGTTCCTTGACAGAGACCAACATGATATTCATCAATCCAATGGCGGCGCCCAACAAAGTAATAAACCCAATTAAGTAGGTAGTGACCGCTACATACCTTAAGTTGTTTTGAACACGGTCTGCCAGGTTATCGCTCTTTTCAATCCGGAAATTATTGCTTTCATGAATTTTCAAATCCCGGGCAACCCGAAAAATGCCAATGGCTTCCTGCACTGCTGATTCTAACTGACCCACATCGGAAGCCCTAACGGAAATTTGATAATCAGGCTTATTTTGGGTGAAAGTGGTTCGGGCATTATTTAAAGGGATAAGCACGGCATTGTCCCCGGAAAACCCCATGGATGTTCCTTTTTTCTGTAAAACCCCGATAACACGGTAATTTTTATTGCCTATATTAACCATCTCGCCAATGGCCTGCCTGTAACCAAACACATTCAACTTCAACGTCTTACCCAAAATAGCCACATTAGCGCCCGACCTGATTTCGGACCCTGTAAAATTTCGACCGGTACTGATTTTTTGGCCGGAGGTGTACAGGAAATGTTCATCAACCCCGTTTAATTCTACACGCGGATTGGTTTCTTGTTGCTTATACTTGACCACAGCCTGATTGGAAAACTGGTAATGAATGGCTACCCTTGCAGGGAAATGGTAGTTATTCTTGAAATATTCAGCCTGTCGGTATTTTATTCTTTCCGTTGATTGACGTTTTTCTCCCCGGTCGCCATAACGTGCATCACTCCCTTTTCTTTCAATCTTGAACGTATTGGCTCCCATTTCCGCAAAATTGGATTTCAGGCTTTGGCGGATGCTACTCAGGGCTGTAACCATCCCCACAAGTGCTGTAATGCCGAATGCAATGATCACCATCGTCAGGACCGCTCTTAAGCGGTTGGTGTTAATGGCCCTCAAAGCGATGGATAAATAGCGCATTTTAACGGTCCAAAGTCTTTTATAAAGCAACCAAAATTCTGAAATATGCTTTTTTAATCCTAAGAATCGGATCTTTTCGATTTTTCAAAACCCAAAACTGGCGGATATTAAGCATTTAGTCTTCAAAAACGCTTTCAACCCAAAACAGATGGAGCCGAATGTAAATTTTATACCTTTGTAAATACCATACTTATTTCGGTCAAACTGGGTCAACCACTTTCGGTTCCATAACTAAAAAAACCCTAATAGATGGATTACCTTTTAGATATTCTTATTATTGTAGTGC
>CAZJWK010000068.1:0-15396 GCA_964549595.1 uncultured Sphingobacteriales bacterium
AAAAAATCTCGAAGGCCCCATGTAAAACCACAGCACTAAATTTCCACAAAAAATGGGGTAGAACCTATTGGTTTAGTCGCTATTTATGTTTGGTAATGAAAGCAGGTTTGGATTTCATTTAGGATTTGCAAATTAATTAGCCCCGAAATTATACATGGGTTATTCTTCTAATAATGCATTCCTGCGGGGTTGTTTAATGGGCATTTTCCTTTTTCAAGGTTCTGCTGTTTACTATTACCGTTATAACGGATCAACGTCAATATTAATTCGGATGCTTTTGTAATCCGGGTCTTTTTGGAAATCAGCAATGGTTTCCATCATTTGTTGTTTTGCATGGATCAGATTCAATCCTTTCCGTTCAAATTTGATCATTATGTTCATCAAATATTGATTCTTAACCCGCATTACAGGGGGCAATTCAGGACCAAAAACCCGTTCTTGAAAACAATTTCTGAGGTGGTTGGCAAGGATATTGGCCCCTTTTTTAATCTTTTCAAGATCCTTGGCTTTCAAGTGAAGTTTAACCAGTCTTGTAAAAGGCGGATAATTGAACCTCAATCGCTCATAAATTTCGTGTTGATAGAAACCCTCGTAATCATAATTTTGAAGGAAATTGAAAATGGGGTGTTGAGGCAGGAATGTTTGAATAAGCACTTCACCCTGTTTGTTTTTCCTTCCTGAACGGCCGCTTACCTGCAACATTAACTGAAAACTCCTTTCATTGGCACGAAAATCCGGATATTTAAGCATTTGGTCTGCACTTACAATACCGACAAGTCGTACGTTTTCAAAATCAAGCCCTTTTGTGACCATTTGGGTGCCAACCAATATCCCTGCTTTACCATTTTCAAATTCCGAGATGATCTGATGAAATGCATTTTTACGGGTGGTGGTATCCTGATCCAGGCGTAAAATACGCGTTTCAGGGAATAAGGTTTTCAGCTCATCTTCCAGTTTTTCTGTGCCAAAACCCTTCATCCTTAGTTCTGTACTACCGCAAGCCTTGCATTTGTTCGGATTTACTTCCCGGTAACCGCACAAATGGCAACGGATTTCTTTGTAATATTTGTGGTAAGTAAGGCTAATGTCGCAATTTTGGCATTCCGGTACCCAACCACAGGTCTGGCACTGAATAAAAGGAGCATAACCACGCCTGTTTTGAAAGAGAATATTCTGGTAGCCGTTGGTTAAATTTTGCTTCATCTCTTGGTATAGCGGGGTGCTAAACTCGCTCTTCATTTTATTTTTACTGTATTCGGCCTTTAGATTGACGATGTCTATTCTGGGCATCAAAATATCTCCATAACGTTTTTTAAGCCTTACCAGACCAAATTTTCCGTTTTTGGCATTATAAAAGCTTTCAAAGGAGGGCGTACCCGTGCCCAAAAGGGTCTTGCCATTGAAAAGACGACTCATATAAATGGCTGCATCCCTGGCGTGGTATCGAGGTGCTGGGTCACTTTGTTTGAAGGTTGTTTCATGTTCTTCATCGACCACTATAAGGCCAAGGTCCTTAAAAGGCAGAAATAATGCTGAACGTACGCCAAGTATAACTTGATAGGTTCCGTTTAGCACCTTGGACCAGATCTCAACCCGTTCATTGGCACTAAAACGAGAGTGGTAAATGCCGATGGCTTTGCCAAAATAATTCCTTAAGCGTCTTATTAACTGGGTGGTAAGGGCAATTTCAGGAACCAAGTATAGTGCCTGTTGACCATTAGCAATGGTTTCCGCAATGAGGTGCATATAAATAGGCGTTTTTCCACTTCCGGTAACGCCATAAAGCAGAACCGTAGAAAAATCCTGAAATTGGTTGTTAATTGTTTGATAAGCTTTTTGCTGATCTTGACTAAGTTCAAACTGAACCGGCTCCGGTTCTTCCCATTCAAGCCTTTCCAGTTCCTTTTCATAAGTTTCCAGGATTTCTTTTTCCTCGAGCGCTTTGATAGGATGGGCCGTGGATCCGGCTTTTTCAGCCAATTCCTTTTTTCCTATATGCGTCTGGCCTTTGGCCAATACCTGGTAAGCCATCAGGATATCTATTTGTTTAGGCGCATTGGCTAATTCAGAAAAAATGGCCTTAAGCGATTCCTGGTTATTGAATTCAGGTTTGATTCTTATAAATGTCTTTTTCCTGGGTTTATAAGCTTGCCGTACTTCTTCTTTAAGGGCTATAATCCCTTTTTCATGCATCGACTGAATAATTGAAATTATGGATTTCTTGTTCAAAATGGACTCTAAGGAGCTGAGCGGTAATTCATCATGGGCTTTCAAAGCCTCAATAACCTGCCATTCCTTGTTGTCAAGGTCATCAAAAAAAGTATTTGCTTCTTCGCTCAAGGTGACCTTTGTTTCACTTTCCAATTTCAAGTTTGTCGGAAGAGCGGCGTCCATGACACTACCAATGGGGGTACAGTAATAATCCGCCATCCAATCCCAAAAGGTTAATTGGATAGGATGGAGGATTGGTTTATGATCCAAAATGCCAAGCAGGTATTTAGCAGTATATTGGCCAGGGGGATTCTGATGAACTTGATGGATTATACCCGTGTAAATTTTCTTTTTTCCAAACTGGACAATCACCCTTTTTCCTGTAGCAATTTCCTGCGAATGATCATGAGGTACACGGTAAGTAAAAGTTTTGAAAAGCGGAAAAGGCAGGATTACATTAACAAACCAAGTTTGCCGTTCGGCTTCTTTGGTGGGGTTATTGAAATTGAGCCCACTTTCCATGTTTTCTTGCTTACTGTTTTATATTCAGCAAAAATACAATTAAATCAACGCTTTCTTTTCTTTGAAACAAGGGTTTAAAGACAGGAAATTTTTTAATGAAAAGGGTCGTTGGTCGTTTCATTAAACCTTAAATCCTGATATTTGTTTTCGGGTAAACACCTAATTATTGATTTATGATTTTTCGGAAAATTTGGGCTTATCTTACTTTCAATAAAAGGGAAAATGCCTCTAAAGGTAATCTAAACCTCAAAATGATGCACGGCATTAACCGGATATCAATTTTCGTGTTCATTGTTGCCCTTATCATAATGTTGATTAAATTTGTGGGATAGGGAAAATTTTGAATTTTGCACAATCCTTGCTTATAAAAAGCAAAAAAAGGTAAAGATATGTTTGGATTTGGGTTATTAGGTCCTTTGTTATTGATAGGTATTATCGGCTTAATGAGCTGGACCGTTCAAAGCCGCTTTAAAAAGAAATTTAAAAAATATTCCGAAACGTCCATTTCGAATGGTATGACCGGTAAAGAAGTGGCGAAAAGGATGTTAGAGGCCCATGGTATTGAAGATGTTACCATAAAAGCCGGCGAAGGGATGCTTACAGACCATTACAATCCCTTGAATAAGACCGTAAGCCTTAGTAAAGGCGTTTACAATGGAAAAAGCATAGCCTCAGCCGCTATTGCGGCCCATGAATGTGGTCATGCTGTGCAACATGCTGATAATTATGCTTTTCTTCAATTCAGATCTGCATTGGTGCCTGTGGTAAGTGCCAGTAATCAATTTGTTCCCTTTTTGCTTATGGGTGGCATTTTGGCCATCATGCTTTTTAATATTCCGCACTTACTCTTTGCAGGAATTGTGCTCTTTGCCGCCTCTACACTGTTTTCTTTCGTAACCCTTCCTGTAGAATTTGATGCCACCAAAAGGGGATTAAAATGGTTGGACAATGCCAATATTACAGATCCCAAAGAACATGATATGGCAAGAGATGCGCTGAATGCAGCAGCTCAAACTTATGTTGTTGCTGCCCTTTCATCGCTGCTGACACTGCTTTATTACATCATGATCTTTATGGGGGTTTCCGATAATTAATTTTGGCTTGAAAGCATTTATGACTGAAGCAGTTTCTGAAAACAGAAAGGATGAGATTATTTCTGCCAGTCTCTACCTTCTTTAGTGGTTAGGCGTTGTATGACCTTTTCTTGAATTTCGATCATTACATCAGGGTTACTCACGTAATAACGCATACTTTTCTTAAAGTAAGGAATGCTAATGTCATGTTCTTCGAGCACCTTTTTGTAATAAACCCTTGCATAGGATTTAGCAGAATCTTTGGGAAACTTTTTCACGGAAACAGCCCCTTCGGCAATTTCTATATCTGTCAAAACTTTCACCATTTTCTCTTTACCCATAACAGAACCAGGACGTTTGGCAAAACGTGTAGGGCCACTTTTGCAAGCGCCCAAAAACAACAATGAAGCAAAACCAAATACAGCAAAACGAATCATGGTTCAAAATTAAGCCTTAAAAGATTATTGAAAAGAATTAGCGTTCACTCTTATAATAGGTCTATAAACAGAGAAAAATGCTTTTGCGTTTAATTGTTCGGTGCCTTTGATACTTTAAAATCTCTTGTAAAGGTTTTTAGCTTGACGTTCACATTTAGATTCCAAAGCGTAAGTTTTTTCGGTACTTTTATGGCCAGGATTGGATTCAGATTACTGAAACCTTAAATTGTTTTTTAAAATTGCGCCTTTTTACGCGAGCATTTAGGATGCCAGGATTAAACCGGATTTTAACAACGCTTAACTATGATTAACAAAGAAGGTTACTTATCACTTAAATCCTACACGGATGAAAAGGGTGTTAAGATTGCTGCTGTTTCTAAAACGCATGGCATTGAAAAGATTCAACAATTGTATGACTTGGGTCAAAGGATCTTTGCCGAAAATAAGGCCCAGGAAATGGTTCAAAAGCATTCTGAACTACCTGCGGATATTGAGTGGCATTTTGTAGGGCATTTACAACGAAACAAAGTGAAATACATTGCTCCATTTGTCAGCTTTATTCATTCTGTTGACAGCCTCAAATTGTTGAAGGAAATAAATAAGGAAGCAGGCAAAAATAATCGAACCATTGATTGCCTTTTTCAAATAGACATTGCTGAAGATGAGACAAAGTTTGGGATGGATTTTCCGGAAGCCCGGGAAATTCTGGCCGGTGAAAACTTATGGCAAATGGAAAATGTCAACATTTGTGGTTTAATGGCCATTGCGACATTAACCGATGATCGTACCCAAATTGAAAAAGAATTTGAAAGCCTAAGTGCTTTTTTTGAGGAAATTCAGAAAACTTATTTCAGTTATTCCAATCACTTCAAAGAGCTTTCTATAGGTATGACCGGGGACTACGACCTTGCCATTAAGGCCGGTAGCACGATTATTCGTGTAGGTTCCTACCTGTTTGGGGAAAGGCATTATGGCTAAAGCATAAAAAAATCCCAGCCCGGAATTATATTCCAGGCTGGGATTCACCGGGTAATAAAAGGAGGTCTCCCTGGTTAATGCTTAATGAATTTTTGAGAACCGATTATTTTTCCATCTTTCAATATTTGGATGAAATAAATTCCTTGCTCATAATCATTTAATTCAAGCTGCAACTCGGATTTTCCTTTAATATTTCTCAATTCAACCTTTTTACCGGTAGAATTAAGGATATGGATTTTACCGGGGTCAATTTCATTGCGGTCCCAATTCACCGTCAACAATTCTGATGCAGGATTGGGATTAATGGTGAAATGGGTTTTTGATGCCGCTTTAAGGCCTACCGCTTTCACATTATAGCACTGTGAAGTATCAGAACAATTAGATTCTTCCACTTCCACTGCGTAATTTCCTGAGACTTTAGGAGTGAAAGTTTGGCTGGTGGCCCCATTTATAGGTTGATAACCTTTGTCACAATTTAACCATTGATAATTGGCCCCATCCTCTTCTGACTTAAGGGTTTTGTTATTCTTGGTAACCTTATTGCTAACAATATCAAGGTTAATGGTTAACGTGCTGTCACAACCTCCAACAGTGCTAAGGGTGTCATAGTAAGTACCTTCGGTCGTATAAGTTTCATCACCACTCGGGAGGGTATAACTTTCGCATTTGGTTTTGTCAATGGTGCTGGAAACCGGTTGATCAATGGTTAATGAAATCTGTAATACACTGTCACATTGGGTTGAATTCGTTAAAGTGTCGTAATACGTTCCGCTTTGAGTGTAAGTTTCATTACCACTGGGTACGGTGTAGCTTTGACAGGCTGTTTCACTGATGGATTCAAATGAAGATTTGTTAACAGTTAGATCAATGAAGATAACACTGTCACATTTGGCAGAGTTTGTAAGGGTATCATAGTAATTTCCGCTTTTTGTGTAGGTTTCATCGCCACTGGGAACTGTATAACTATTGCACACGGATCTTTGGATTGAGGAATTGGTAGGCTCCTTAATGGTTAAATCAATAGTGATTACACTATCGCATTGTACCCCATTTTTAAGGGTATCGTAATAGGTGCCACTTTTGGTGTAAGTTTCATCCCCGCTGGGTACTTTATAACTATTGCAGGTCTTTTCTGATATCTTAGCGCTTGTTTCCTTATTGACCGTTAAGTCTATCTTTATTATACTGTCGCAACTTTTTGAATCGGTTAAGGTGTCATGATAAATTCCGGATTGAGTCCAGGTATTATTACCACTTGGAGAAACAAAACTATTACAGACTTTAGTTTTTAAGGTGTCTCTTGATGGTTCGCAAGTGGTATTGACCGTTTCATTGGTTATAATGGGCTTATTTTGATCAAAGAATATGGCTGCCGAATTTTTAATAGCCACTCCCTTACCAATGCTTTTATCAGGATCTATTTTATATTTTACATGGCCATGACTGGCGGGTTCATTTGTACCACTATCCGGTAGATTGATGTTATTGAACTTAAACTTTAGTATCTGGTTATTAACAATTTCCAGATCCATTGGATGACTTTTGCTGACAATGGAAATCGAGGAAGGATCGAGGTCTTTATCCAGGGTGTCTTCGACCCTTACATCAAATGCTTTGGCATTACCCGTATTTTGGAAATTAATGGTATACGTCAAAGTTTGATTTTGACCAATATAACCCTTTTTGGTTTTCCCCTTTGGCTCTACCACTTTATTGTTGGGGTCATAAGAATTGATTACCTGGTAACACTTTTTAACGGTATCATTTTTCTGGTTGATGTCATTGGTACACAGAATAATTTTGACGCATAAAGTGTCATTGATTGACGCGCTACTCTTTGTGTAAATCGGGAAAGAAGCATTGGAAAAACTATCCAGATTGGTGGATTTTAAATCCCATTTGACCGTATCACCATTGTAAGAGGAAAATTCAGGGGAATTATTGCTATTTGAATAAAAAGAATCATGGGTTCTAAGGTCTTTATCAAGAATGGCTTTTATACAACTTAAGGAATCGCTGGAACAATGCATGGTTCCGTTCAATGAAAAGTTGAATTTTCTTTCCATTGAAACCCTAAAATTGCCCGTGCTTAAATAAGCAGAAGCGAATTTGAAGTCATTACTAGAATCGCAATTAAAACCAAAGTCTGAGTTGTTAGCCGGTAAATTGTTGACGGAGATTTTGCCGGATGAAGGGCAATTGATGTTGTAATAACTGGTTTTCTTAGCTTTAACCGTGTAATTCTGGCCTTTGGTTACATTAAACATGTAATTGCCGTTATCATCACTGGTAGTAAGCCCCACCAGGTTGCCGTTGTTATCCAATAATTTTATAGAGACGTTATTTAACCCCGGTTCAGAGGTGCTTTTTTGGCAATTATTTGATTGGTCCAGGTAACTTTTGCCCTTTATTTTTGTACAACTATTAGCGATGGTAACGTTAAGGTTAGAAGTATCTGAACCTCCCCCATTTTCATCCACTACAACTTCAACATTGTAGGTTCCGCTGTCTTTAAAATTATGTGAAAAAGTATGAGAATAATTCCTGAAAGTATCAGCCCTAACTTTTGCTTGGGTTTGAAGTCCATTACCATTGTCAAAATCTGCTTTAATAGCCACTGTATTGGCTCTTCCTTTAGATGTTCCGGTCACTTTAAAATCTACTTGGTGAGTAGTGTCCAGGCAATCCCCAGAAATATTGGCCGTATCCAGGGTAAAGGTGTTGATGGTAGTTGATTGTCCCTTGCTTACAAGTGATAAACACAAAATACCAAACGTGATAATAATTGTCAATTTACGCATAAGAATAAGATTTAATTTCACAAAACTTTGAATAATCCTTTTTTCCGGATGATTTATTTTTCAAAATTAAAGAGTTTAAAACATGCGCAATAATTAATTTAAAAGTGGTCTTACATGCTCAAAAATAAAAAGGTCTTTTTTTGGGATCAACTTTGTTTAGAGATGAGCTCACAATTACATGTATGAGGTTATGCCAAGCTAATATAGTTCAATAAAAAAATAAAGATAGGGGTTACATGTTCAAGGTTAAGCCACCCTGAAATTTCTTAAAAAAGCGATGCCTTTTGCTTCCTATTCCGTTGATTAGGGGTTGATCAGTTTCTGGTAACGCATTTGTTTATATTCCTGCCAATTGAATTGCCTTAGAAAGTTATCAGCAGCTTTAACCCCTCTTAAAAAAAGGTCCAACTTATCACCGTCCTTGATGTCAAAATCAAACCAAATATGGTTACCAATATCGACTGTTTGGATTAATTGATCATATTCCCGGTGATTTACCAGGAATTCAAAATCATGTACCTGGCGCATGGCATTGATTAAGTTCCTTAAATAACTTCGTGGTGTGTTGGCAATTTGTGGTCGTTCCCGGTTTATCCCCAACTTGACACCAAAACTGGGTAAGCGCGGAATACCTTTTATATGAAAAGCATCAATAGGGAAATTAGACATGATGCCGCCGTCCACAAATTGTATCTGGTCTGGAATGGGACCACGATAACTTACTAAATCTTCCCAGTTTTTTTGAGCCCTTTCTCCTTTGGGTATATTTTTAATGGTACAGGGTTCGAACAGAAAAGGAATAGACATGGATGCCCTGACGTAATCAGCCGGGTTTACGGATTCAGGCTTTTGCCAATAAAGGACGTTCATTTTCGGAAATACCACTTTGGTTTGGGTGGTGAGGTCCGCAGTTATTATGACAATGGAACTGGTGAGCCCTTCCATTGACCGGCCTACATTTTCTCTTATTTGCAAGGTGTCAGGAAGTTGAGCCCTCTTTTGAAAAAGCTCCTGGGTTGTATTAATACCCTGGCGGGCTAAAATACCTTTTATCCAGTTGTAGAAGTTTTCCCCCGAATTAACACCAAGGTTTTCATTCATGGCCCTTTTGAGGCGAAAGCCATTCCATAGCACATGGAAAAAAGACTTTAAAGGACCCTCTTTTTCAACCAGGGTTTTGAGAATGTTCTTTATGGTTTGGTCATTATTGACAAAATCCAATAAGTCTTTTTTGGCAAACTCTTCTATAAGAAGTTCGGATTTGGCCTCATCGAAATCTCCCATACTGGCAAGGAGAAGGGTATTGATAGCTCCTGCCGAAGTGCCGGCCAAATTAAGGAAACGTATACCCATTTGCTCCAGTACATAAGTGTAACCCACCAAAGCAAAACCCAATACGCCACCTCCTTCCTGTACCAAGTCTACATATTGGTAATTATTGGCATCGATTACATCCGAGTAATTTTTTTCATAAATACGGTCTTCTTTTAATTTTTCTATGATTTGGACAACCTCCGGATGGTGGGTGAAATCCTTTCCTTGCATAAAATTTTTTAACGAATCTTAATTTTTGAAAGGCGAAATATAAAAATTTTAGCCCTATTGCTTTTGAGTTTCATCCTTTTGAACAATAATAAGATTTCTTTACCCTTTCCACTGACCCCTTGAAGTCAATTAATTTTCTATTTTTGGATCAAATTCCCTTATCTTACGGCTCTATGACGTTTATTGAAAAGGTTGTCAAAGATTTAACAAAGGATAATGAAACCCCTCTGAGCCATACTGTTGTGGTTTTTCCAAACCGAAGGGCCGGCTTGTTTTTTAAGCATGCCTTGATGGATCAAATAAAAAAGCCTGTATGGGGGCCGAGTGTATTAAGTATTCAGGAGTTCGTTCAAAAAACTGTACCCTTTTTGATTCCTGGAGAATTAACGCTTTTAATGGAGCTTTACCAAACCTACCGCTTTTTAGGGGCCAATGAGTCTTTTGATAACTTTTTTCCCTGGGGTCAGATGTTGCTTAAAGACTTTGATGAAGTGGATAAGTATCTGATCAATGGGGACGTGATCTTCCGGAATTTGGCAGAGGAAAAATCGTTAGAGGCCAAATTTAGTTTGGGGGAAGAACAGACTGAAGCCTTAAAGCGGTTCTGGCGGTCGGTGTCATCAGATGCTCCGGGAAAATTCCAGCAAGCTTTTGTGGATATCTGGCAGGCCAATCGCCTTTTGTACACAAATTTTAAGGAACGGCTTTCGCAAAAAGGAATGGCCTATGAAGGAATGATGTACCGATACCTGGCAGAAAATCCTGATTCGTGCGATTTTGGTGATTGGGAAAGATTCATTTTTGCCGGTTTTAATGCCCTGAGCCCATCCGAAAAATTATTCATTCAAAATTTTTTAAAACAGGATAAAGGAAGCATTTATTGGGATATTGATCGTTATTACTTTGAAGACCATCGCCAGGAAGCAGGTTATTTCTTAAGGGAACAATTTAAAAACGATTTTCAGCCTCCTGAGGAACATTGGGTTGAAAACCGGTTAAAAACAGAAAGTAAAAACGTAAAAGTTTTTGGGGTTCCATTGAATGTTGGACAGGCCAAAGCTTTAGGGAATATTCTTGAAAAACAGCATGAAAACTTTGATCCCCAGAAAACAGCCATTGTATTACCAGACGAAAATTTACTTTTCCCACTTTTAAACTCTTTACCAGATGCTTTCTCTGAGATAAATGTCACGATGGGATACCCCCTCCGTAATTCCCCGTTTTTTAGCCTTTTCGAATCACTGATTAGGTTACAACTTGAAGCGGGTGGAGGGTCCGCAGACAAGCAATATTATTTCCGAACGGTTTTGAACGTGTTATTGAACCCGTTTATTCATTCCATTCTTCCTGAAAAAATCGATAAACGGAAAAAGGAAATCCTGGAAAACAACGAAATCTTCATCTCTGCTAAAGATCTTCAAAATTTTGAAGGGGATCAAGAGGGATTTTTCGAAGCATTGTTTCAACCGGTAGAACAAGTAGAAGAAGTTTTCCCTTATTTCCGGGATGTTCTGGCTATGCTTGAAAGTCAAATTGTTTCGGAAGATGATCATTCCGGTCCTCTTGAAAAGGAATACCTTTACCATTTTTACACTTACCTGAATCGGCTTGAAGCAATAATAAACCAATACGATATTGAGTTTACGCTGGATACTTTTCAGCGTTTGTTCAGGCAAGTGATACAAAGCGGGCAGATTCCCTTTAACGGCGAACCCCTGAAGGGCCTTCAAATAATGGGAACACTTGAAACGAGGAATCTGGATTTTGAAAACGTATTTATCCTTTCTGCCAATGAAGGGCAGATGCCACCCTCTAACCAAAGCCATTCGTTTATCCCTTTTAATATTCGTAAAGCCTTTGGGTTACCTACTTATGAGGAGGAGGATGGTTTGTTTAGCTACCATTTTTATAGGCTCCTTCAACGAGCAAAAAATGTTTACATCTTTTATGACACAGAAATGGGAAGTTTACAAAAAGGGGAAAAGAGCAGATTTTTATACCAACTGGAAAATGAATGGGCGGTAGCAAACCCCAACCTTAATTGGGAATCCTATTTATTAAAAGCCCCTTTGGTTAATAGTCCGGAAAAAACTATTGAAATTCCGAAAAAAAGTAGGGTCTGGCAGAAACTTTCGGAATACCTGGCCAAATCCCCTGATGAGGCTCAAAGAGGCTTATCGCCTTCTGCTTTAATTACATTTATATCCTGCCCCTTGCAATTTTATTTTCGTTACATTGCAGGCCTGGAAGAGGAGGAAGAAGTGACGGAAGAAATCAGTCCTGATAAACTGGGTAGCATTTTTCACGATGCCATTGCTAACTTGTATGAAATTCACCTTGAACGTTTTGGTGAAGAAGTGAGTGAGGAAAGCTTACAAGGGTTAGAAAGTGAAATAGAAAATGCCCTGAAAAAAGGCTTTAAAAATCATTTTTCGGAAGATTTAAGCCATTTACAAGGCCGCAATTTATTGATAAAGTCCATAATTTCCCGGCAGTTACAGAGTGTGCTTAAACGGGATCAAGGGGAAGCCCCTTTTAAGCTATTGATGGTTGAAAAAGGCCATTACGAAACCCATTTTCCTGTCGAGGTGCAAGGTGAAAGTTACTATAGCCGGCTGAAAGGGGTTATAGATCGTTTAGATGAAAAGGATGGAGTAAAGCGGGTGCTGGATTATAAAACAGGCTACATTCATTATAACAAAAGTCAGAACATAGCTGATTTTTTTGTCAATACCAAAAACAAATCCGCTTTGCAACTTCTTTGGTATGGTTATGTCTACCACAGAAATTCTTCCAACAACCGGTTAAAACTTGGTATTTATCCATTAAAGCAAATCAATAACCCTATTAACTTCTTGTTTCAGGGAGAAACCCTTCAGGATGAACACATATCTGAATTTGAAAAAGGATTGGCTGATCAATTGCAAACCTTATTTAACCCGGAAATTCCTTTCAGGCAAACCGATGATTTGAGGATTTGCAAAAAGTGTCCTTATAACGAAATATGCCACCGCCGGGAATGACTAATCTTTATTAACCCTTTAGACCACAGCCGCATCTTCTAAAAATTCCTGAATCCTTGGAGGTAATAAACGGATCATGGTATGCATTTTTTCTTGATCCGTATGCCAGCAAAGTACCCTGAAAACGCTTTTAATCGCCCATTGAGTCTCCCTTTCATTGGGGAAGTCAAGGTGGTAAAACTGATGGTTGATGTTTCTTAATTCTTCTGAAAGATCGCCAATGGTTTCTACGTTTTCCACGCTGTTATTACCGATCGTCCATCCATTTTGTTCAATACCCTTGGCATAAAGGGGAATAAGCTTTAGGAACTGAATGGATTGATCGAAACTGAGCATATTGGTAATGGCATATAAAACGCTTTTCATGGTCCTTGCAGACCTTTGTATGTTATCGGGATCGTTTAATTCTTCGGCCAGATCTTTCAGGAGGATCTTACCCATGGCTTCGTATTTGTAAAAGTTTTCCATAACACTACCTGTTTTAATTTTTAAAAGCATTAACGTTCCGCTAACCCCTCAATCAAAACTTATTTTTGACCATTATCGAATTTTTGAATATAAAAAGACTTTGCTTAAATAAAAAATTTTCAAAAAATATTTTTTCATAGCAGGCATGGCAGTATTTCTGGTCTCATATTGTTTGTTAAGTCATATGGTGTTTTTAAGGCATTCCATGGTCTTAAAAGGGTTGGCTGACGGGAAGACTGGTTAGCCATTTTTCAAAAATCCTTAAACATTTTTTTAGTTTTGGGGTTGTTTGAATTTAGTGAGTAAAAAGAACCCGGGTTTAATGTTATTGATCGCTGAAAGTGGTTCTACTAAGACAGATTGGTGTTTGGCAAAGGATTATGAAAACCTGGAAAGGTTTTCTACCAATGGATTAAATCCTTATTTCTATGACCAGGAAGGTGTGAGAAATATTTTAAAGAAGGAGTTACCTTCTCATCTGCCTTTTGAATCTTTAGAGCAAATATATTTTTACGGGGCCGGTTGTTCCAGTGAAATCAGGAAAGCCCGCGTGAAAGGGGGGTTGAAATCGGTTTTTTCCAGGGCTAATATAGAAGTGGAACATGACTTGCTAGGCTCAGCTCGTGCATTGTGCGGTAATGAAAAGGGTATTGCCACTATTCTGGGTACTGGCTCAAATGCTTGTCTGTTTGACGGTCAGAAAATTACCGACCAAAGCGGTGGGATAGGTTTCATTTTAGGGGATGAAGGAAGCGGTGCTGACCTTGGAAAGCGATTCTTGAGAAGTTACTTCTACGGGGAACTGCCTGATGAAATATTAAAAGCTTTTGAACAAGAATTTTCCCCGGACAAGGATGAAATTGTGGACCACGTTTATCAAAAACCGAATCCCAACCGGTATTTAGCCTCTTACGCTAAATTCATACAGGATTATTCCGATCATGCTTTTATGCAAGCCCTCATTGAAAATGCTTTTTCAGATTTTATCAACCGGCATATCCTTAAATTTGAAAAGGGTCAAAAACTACCTATGCACAGCGTAGGGTCTATTGCGTATTATTTTGAGCCTTTTCTGAAACCCCTTGTTGAATCTCATGGAATTGAAATGGGGCGCATTATCGTCAAACCCATTGATAACCTGATTGAATTTCATTTGGAAGGTGGGCAACTAAGAAATCAAGGGACTTCATAAAGTTATTTTTTAAAATTTCTTGAAAGGGGTTATAACCCCTCGCATTTAATGCTTAGGAAATATTTCGCCCCTACGTTTTACCTCATTTACTTCCGATAACATTCTGTAAATTTGTAATCCTTTTAAAAAACCAAAAATCAAGAGCCATGGAAAAAATTGGAGTTATTGGATCAGGTACAATGGGAAATGGCATTGCCCATGTTTTCGCCCAATCCGGCTACTCGGTAAATATGGTGGATATCAACCAAGAAGCATTGGATAGTGCGCTAAAGACCATCGAAAAGAACCTGGACCGCCAACTGAAGAAAGAAAAAATCACTGAGGAGGATAAGCAAAAAACGTTAAATAATATCCAGACAGGGACGGATTCCAAAAGTTTGGTACAGGACCGTGAGCTGGTAATAGAAGCGGCATCGGAGGATGTAGATGTAAAAATTGATCTATTCACTCGTTTGGCTGATTATACGGATCCAAGCTGCATTTTGGCTTCTAATACCTCTTCAATTTCCATCACAAAAATCGCCTCTGTAACCGGGCGGGATAGCAAGGTCATAGGCATGCATTTTATGAACCCGGTACCGGTTATGAAATTGGTGGAAATTATCCGTGGTTATTCCACATCAGATGAGGTGACTGAAAAAATAATGGATGTCTCCAAAAAATTGAACAAAGTCCCTGTTGAGGCCAATGATTATCCGGGCTTTGTTTCAAACCGTGTGTTGATTCCCATGATCAATGAAGCCATCCATTCTTTATGGCAGGGCGTTGCCGGTGTAGAGGAAATTGATACCGTGATGAAACTTGGAATGGCGCACCCAATGGGGCCTCTGCAATTGGCTGATTTTATCGGCCTGGATACGGTGTTGTCCATCTTAAGGGTGCTTCAGGATGGCTTTGGAGAGGATAAATATGCGCCATGCCCATTGTTAGTGAATATGGTCACTGCCCGCAAGTTTGGTGTGAAATCTGAAGAAGGGTTCTATGATTATTCAAAAGACCCGAAAAATCCGGTTGTTTCAGATCAATTTAAATAATTTATACGGCAGGGAGGGCGTTTAACAAAAGCTTGAAATAATCAGGTGATTTTTAAGCTGGTTCTACAATGAATTTTATGGAAATGTTTTTGAGAAGTTTTGATCTAATAAT
>CAZJWK010000069.1:0-15121 GCA_964549595.1 uncultured Sphingobacteriales bacterium
GGCTCGCATAGCATTTTTTAGCTGCATCCTCCTGGAGCCCATTTGATTTTGTATTCCTTCATCGTTAGGAAGGTTCTTGGCTATGGTTTTGGGGCCGGCATTGGCGCTGCCTGCGTAATAAACAATTTGGTAAGCATTTAATTCGGCATCCCTGCCAGGTTTTTCTTGCTTAAACTTTTTGGCTACCGGTAAGCTTGCCTGAAGCTTAGGCAAATATTGACCGTATTTTGCGAGTCTTTGGCTCCACTCTTTGTCTTTTATTAAAACCATTCCTTCATTTGAAGCTTTGTAACCGAATAATTTGTCTTCGTAAGTTTCAATAGGGCCAATAATAAGATTTAGCAGGTTATCCTTTAATTTCATCCATGCACGGATGCTGGCTTTGTATTGGTCATTCAGTAAGGCTTCAGCCCTTAGATTAAGGTATTTCTCCAAGCTTTTATTGTCAGTGATTTTAGCAGCTTCTTTCAGGTAATTAGCCGCTTTTTGGTGATGGGTTTTAAAGGCCTCATGATACCACTGGGTAGTAAGGTTACCTTTACTGTCCCTTCTGATTAAGGTGTATAGGCTGGTCTTATCCGGTAAATCCGCTGCTTTAAAAGCGGCTTTTGTCATGTCCTTGGGATAAAAATTAGCCCCTTTTGGCTTTGAGCCAAAACCTTCGATAAAGGGTTTATTATTGTTCAAACGATCCCAGGGGCCATAATTGATTTTGGCATATTGCCAGGCTTTTTCATTGGGTATTTTTCTTTTCAGGGAATCTTTGGATCCATAGGCTTGCTGCCAAAAAACTTCATCCATTGCCTTAGCAGCCTTTATCAATTTTTTCAGTACCTGCTTTTGCTTATTGCTCAGCCCATTCAGGTTGGCATTTAATTTTACTTTAACATATTGGTCCAGTTTTTTATCTAATGCTCCCTGGGGATTTTCTTGATTGGTAGTGTCAGAGGAAGCTTGACTTTGATCCGTGTTATTTTGGTTATTGGTGTTATTACAAGAAAAAGAGAAGAGCAGCAAAATGGCTAAGAGATAGGTGGGTAATTTTTGCATAGGGATTGCTTTTTAACGGCAAAAATAAGCTTTTTTATACATCCTTAGGATTTAAATAGCAAGCTTAAAAAAGGCTTGAACCGAAATGATCAAACAAATGGGTAAATTATTGGTAATTACGGGAATCATAATTTTGGTCATTGGGTTATTGATGTGGTTAGGCGGAGATAAGTTGAGCTGGTTCGGAAATTTACCCGGCGACATTAAAATCGTGCGGGAAAACTTCAGGTTCTATTTCCCCATAACCACCATGATTCTTTTGAGTGTGGTTTTAACTGTGATTTTGTGGTTGGTAAGAAAAATTTTTTGAGACCCGGCAAAGAGTCAATTGCAACCCATTAAAAAAAGGTAAATTTGTTTTTTAATCATCGAAAACCTATTCAAAATGGAAAAAATTTTAGTCCCTACAGACTTTTCGGATTTTGCGGATGCCGCTAAGGATTATGCTGTGGCGTTGGCCAAAAAAACAGGTGCTGAACTGCATTTCGAGCATACCATGTTGGTTGCTGTGGATTGGGAAAACCTTAGTGAATCTGATCGGTTACTCTATCCTGAATTGAAAAAAACCATTGAGGAGGCCGAGAAAAAGTTAAAAGACCTGGTTGAGGAAGTACAAAAAGCTGGCGTAAAGGCACAGGACCGGCTGACTTTTAATGAGGGACTTATAGATATTCCCGGCGATATTCAGGCAAATGGTTATGATATGGCGGTTATTGGGTCTCATGGAGCAACAGGACTGAAATCCGTCTTATTGGGATCAAACGCCCAGAGGATGATTCGTCATGCCCCTTGTCCTGTGCTGATCGTAAAAAATAAAGAAGAAAAACCAGCATTTAATCGTATAACTTTTGCTTCTAATTTCGAAAACAATCACCAAAAAGGGTTTGAGAAAATTGCTGAATTTACCCGGAATGTGAATGGTTTGATGAGGTTACTTTACGTCAATACACCGGTTAATTTTGAAACAAGTGATGAAAGTAAAGCCAAGTTAGAAGCTTTTCATGAAAAACATCCTGATGTCATTGACCAGTTTGAGGTTTTCAACCATTACACAGAAGATGAAGGCATCCTTAAATACATGGAGAATAACAGTGATTCCGATGTTTTAGCCATAGCAACCCATGGCCGTAAAGGGTGGACCCGGGTTTTTTCAGGCAGTATCACGGAAAGTCTGGTCGCTCATGGCGATTTCCCGGTTTTGAGTGTTAACCTGAACACTTAATCAATTGTTAAATTATTTAACCTTTTTTCTAAAATAGAATGTGTCACTTATGCTAAAGAAGAACGTGCAATCAATGCTGAATGAACAAGTAGAAAGAGAAGCTTATGCCGCTTTTTTTTACTTTTCGATAGGTGCCTGGATGGACAGTAATGGCTATGTCGGTACGGCAAAATTCTTTTATTCACAGGCTGACGAAGAAATGGAACACATGAAAAAGATCTTTCATTACATTAATAATGCCGGCGGACAAGCCGTTGTGCCATCCATTGACCAGCCTCCCAAGGATTTTAAATCCTATAAAGAAATCATGGAAAAAAGCCTGGATAACGAAAAAGCGGTTACCGAAGCCATCCACCAAATTGTGGAGACATGTCTGAAAGAAAAAGATTACACCACCTTCAACCTTATGCAATGGTATGTGGATGAACAACTGGAAGAGGAAAACCTTTTTTCAACCATTCTGGATAAATTACATATGTTAGGGGACGGTAAAGAAGGATTGTATCTTTTAGACCAGGAACTGGGTAATAAAGCGGATAATGAAAACGGTGGTGAGGAAAATTAGTCATTAAAAAGGAAGCAAGAAAAAAAAACCCGGCTAACACGCCGGGTTTTTTTTGATTAAGCCTTTTTAGGCTTATTGCATTAGGAGCCAGGCATTGGGGTTAAATTTAGAACGAATTTCATCGAGCTTGCTCCTGGCTTGGTCTTCATCGCTAAATTTGGCGAAAGCTACCCGGAAAAGGTTTTTCTCCTTAACGAAAAGGATTTTTGAATTAAACCCTTCAGATCCCAGGTATTTTTTAAAATCAATGGCATTACTCTTCACGTTAAATGAACCACCTATGACGAAATACTGATTTTGCTCCTTAGCGTCTGTGGTACTTTTAACAGTAACGACCGGGTAATTCTCTACCTCTTCTTTACTATATTCACGCTTGGGATAGTCGGCGTCTTTGGTTAACGATTTTTCCTTGGTGTCTCCTTTCCTTTCTCCTCCTTCACGTTTATCTGTCCCTTCACGGCTATCAGTACCGCCGGTACCGCCACCTCCGCGCCGGTCACCGGTTCCTCCCCTTTGGTCTGCCATTTCTTGATCTCCGCCACCTTTACGGGCCTTTTCTTTATCTTTTTTCGTGGCTACTGTATCGGGAGGGCAACCATTGTTGTCCTTAACGCCTTCTACTGTTGGGCAATCATCCAGGTGGTCGGGTATGCCGTCATAATCTGTATCCATAGGAAGTCCCTTGGCGTTAACCCTGATCTCGTCCTTAGTGGCATTGTCTTGGTCAATGGCATCAATAACGCCGTCCCCATCCGTGTCATTGATTTTATCATCCATGTTTTTAATGGCCTTCTGGTTAGATTTGGTGTTTTCTTTGAGTTCTTTGTTTTTTCCGGGTGCTTTCCAGTCAGCATGATTTTTTCCACTGCCAAGATAGATAGAAAGGCCTAAATGCGTTGTAGTATAACGATCATCATAGTTATTGGCAATGGTGGATGCATTAAATCCGTCCATCAGATCATTGGTGCCCATATGGTAAGTAGCACCCAGGTTTAAAGCTATGGAATTACTGAGCTTGAAAGAAACCTTACCCCCGAAACTTGTGACAAAACCCTGGTTTGTGAGGTTCTCATAGGGCTCGGTATAGTCACGGCTTTCATTTTGTTCTAATTCATCACGGGGCTTCACAAAACCATCATAAGTCAAATATTCCCCTTCCGTAATTTCCGTATTGTGTCCACCAAACCCAATGTTAAAAAGCAGATTTATCCCTGAGCTGGTTTTGTGGAGGTTAGCCATCCGGCCCAAATTAAATACACCGTTTAAAGAATAACGCATGTACTGGTTTGTAAAAACCCTGTCCCACTCGTCTTCCCCTCCATTAATTTGTCCCATACCAAAATCTCCCCTCAGTCCAAAATATTCTGAAATGTTGTAGCGGATACCAAACTGACCAAAAGGTCCGAATTGGCCATTGATGTCCATATTGGGGTAAGTGGCACCCCCATCCAGTTCAATGGCTAATCTTTTGTAATCTTCTTGAGCCCAGCTACCTTGGGCTAACAATGTTACGAGAAGTAACGGAATAATTTGTTTAAGAGGCTTCATAGACCTTAATTTTTTTGTTTAATTGTCTCAGAGAATGGAAAAATACCATCCAAACCCTTACTTTGCATGGAATTGATTGGCATTTCAATTCCTTGTAAAAATGCTTACAATACAAATATGCATAAAAATGCCTTTTAACCAATAATTGTGGAGGGTTTTTTTAAATTTTTTTAAGGAGAATTGTGCTTATAAAGTTGTAAAATCCTGATAATCAAATTTTAAGGTAAAAAATCTAAAATATGGGACCTGATGGATTTTTGGCGTTAATGACGGGGATTTTGCTGTTGAATTACGGTTTCAACAAGGTGTTGGATTACCTGAATTTAAAAACATGGCAAAATGAGCTTCCGGATTCCTTAAAAGCCTTTTACAATGAAGAAGAATACCAAAAAGCTCAGCGATATAATAGAGAAAAAGAGCGGGTAAGCTTCTGGTCGGAAACCTTTAACTTGCTTTTAATGATTTTTTTCCTGGTTCTGGGGGGCTTTGGTTGGCTAAACGGTTGGCTGGATCAATTTTTTGAATCCCAAATCCTTCTGGCATTGGTTTTTTTTGGGGTATTGTTTTTGGCTTCCGACTTATTGAACTGGGGTTTCATCTTATATGACACTTTTGTCATTGAGGAACGTTTCGGCTTTAACAAAATGACCCTTAAGACTTTTTTTGGGGATAAATTAAAGGGTTATGGCCTGGCTTTGATTATCGGTGGTGGTTTATTGGCTTTGATACTATGGTTAATTCTTACAATAGGGGCTAATTTTTGGATTTACGCTTTCCTTGTCATTACTGCCTTTTCGCTAATAATGAATATTTTCAATACCGATTGGATCCTACCCCTTTTCAACAAGCTTGAACCATTGGAAGAAGGCCCTTTGAAAAGAAAGATAAGGCAATATGCTGAAAAGGTGGATTTCCCGCTTTCCGGGGTTTATATAATGGATGGCTCTAAAAGGAGTAGCAAAGCAAATGCGTTTTTCTCAGGATTGGGAAAAAAGAAGAAGATCGTCTTATTTGATACCCTTTTGAACGACCACACGGATGAGGAGATTTTGGCCATTCTGGCTCACGAAACCGGGCATTTCCGAAAGAAACACATCCCTCAGAATGTTGGCATTTCGGTTTTACAAACAGTATTGATGTTTTTTATCCTTTCCTTGCTGGTATATAATAAAAACCTTTCGCTGGCTTTAGGGGCGGAGGAATGGTACCTGCACCTGAATTTGCTGGCTTTTGGAATCCTTTATGAACCCCTATCGGTTATGTTAGGCCTGGCTATGAACGCCATTTCAAGAAAATTCGAATATGAGGCGGATGCATTTGCTGCCGAAACTGCCGACAAAAATGCCCTGATTTCGGCCCTCAAGAAATTGTCGACTAAGCATTTATCCAATTTGACACCCCATTCGGCTTATGTTTTTGTCCATTATGCTCATCCCCCTGTTTTGGATCGAATTAAGGCATTAAACCAGTACTGACAAGGAATTAAACGGTTGCTAAGGGCTTAAAGTATTGGAGTATATCTTCCAGGTAATCCCTGTTATTGGCCAGTCTGGGTACTTTATTTTGGCCGCCCAATTTGTCATGGACTTTGAGCCATTGGTAAAATGTTTCTGCCTTCATTTGATGAACCCGCGGGGATTCTAAGGCCATATCCTTATACCTTTTGGCGGCATAATCTGAATTGACCTTCCTTAGCGTTTCATCCAGGGTTTCCTTAAATTGCTGAAGGCTATCGGGTGGTTTCTCAAATTCAATGAGCCATTCGTGGCCGCCTTTCTTTTGATCATGGGAAAAGTAAACAGGGGCCGCTGTGTAATCCAAAACAATTGCTCCCGTGGCTTCACTGGCTTTGGTTACAGCAGATTCGGCGTTTTCTACGATTACTTCTTCACCAAATGTGTTGATGAATTGTTGGGTCCGCCCCGTCAATCGGAAACGAAAAGGAGAGAGGGAGGTAAACCTAATGGTATCCCCTATTTTATAACGCCAAAGCCCTGCATTGGTGGTGATTACAATGGCATATTGCTTATCCTTTTCTACCTCCCAAATGGGGACTGCTTTTTCATAAGCCAGGTTTGAATCGGAATCAAAGGGGATGAATTCGTAAAACACTCCGTAATCAAGCATTAAAAGGATATCTTTGCTATGGAGCTGGTCCTGTATTCCGAAAAATCCTTCAGAAGCATTGTAAGTCTCCAGGTAATTCATGTTGGATTTCCGGATCATTTTCTGGAAAAGTTCCCGGTAAGGCTCAAAACTGACCCCGCCATGAATGTACAATTCCAGATTGGGCCAGATATCTGCCAGGTTGTCTTTTCCGGTTAGTTCAAAAAGCTTTTCGATCAGGACAACCGTCCAGGTAGGAACCCCGAGCAAGGATGTGACGTCTTGTTGAAGGCTTTGCTGTGCAATTTTATCAATCTTGGCTTCCCAATCCTCCATTAAGGCAGTTTTAAGATTCGGGGATCGCCCTAATCTGGCATAAAATGGTAAGTTTTGTAATAATACAGCGGATAAATCTCCATAGCGAGATTTTTTGTCCAATTGGTTAACCTGATGGCTACCGCCCAACACCAGGTTTTTCCCGGTCAATACCTTTGCATCCGGATTTAGGTGGTAATAAATGGCGTACAAATCGGTACCCGCTTTGAAATGACACTCCTTAAGAGATTCTTTACTTATCGGGATAAATTTACTCCTGCCACCCGTTGTACCGGACGACATGGAATACCAGTGAATAGGGGTAGGCCAGGTTATCCCTTGTTCCCCTTTTAACATCCTTTCCAGGTAAGGGAGCAACGCAGGATAATCAAAAATAGGGACTCTTTCCTTGAATGTTTCGTAATCTTTTATTGAGGAGAATCCGTAATCCTTTCCAAAAACCGTTTTAGCCCCGCTTGCTATAAGGGCACTGAAAACCTTTTGCTGCACCTCAAAGGGCTTTTGTTTAAAATGCTCAATGGCATTGAGGCGCCCGTATTTATAGTGGTTAAACCATTTGTTAACAAGTTGCTTGATAAAGTTCAAATCCCTTTATTTTATGTCCTGGTTACCGATTGATGGAAAATTAAGCCGACAAATAAAATGATTTTAAGTACTTATGCCAAGTGTGCGCTTTAATTAAAATGTTAAAAAGTTAGCGAAAGCTTGGGTGGTTATCAGGAATAAGGCTTTTTGGGGCTCCGATAAATTGGGACAGGTATTAATCGGTTACTCGTTTACCTAAAATGTAGCGAACCAAAACCCATAAAATAATCAAACCCAGAATAAAAGCCAGCCAAACCGGGAGCCAATTGAATCCTGTCAATAAGTGTCCTACCACCAAACTGACACTACCGACTAATAAGGCATAGGGTAATTGGGTTCTTACATGGTGAATATGGTAACATTTGGTGGAAAGGGAACTAAGAATGGTCGTATCCGAAAGGGGCGAGCAGTGATCACCTAAAACGGAACCGGCTAAAACAACGGATACTACATGGTAAAAAACAGGCAAAACGGCTTCATGGCTTAAGTCGCTTCCAATCCCCGCTTGGTAGGTCATGGGTAAAACAAGCGGGTATAAGATAGCCATTGTCCCCCAACTGGAGCCTGTGGAAAAGGACACCAATGCGGCCAATAAAAAAATTAAACCGGGAATGAGATAAGGATTCACATTACCGGTGAACAATTCTGCCAAAAACTCTGCTGTACTCAATGAATTTGTAATCATTGCCAGTGTCCACGCCAGGATTAGGATCATTAAGGCCCCCAGCATGCTCTTGAACCCTTCTGTGATATGACTAACGGCTTTTTCTACAGAGGTTTTTCGGAAGATGGTAAAAAGAAAAGCCACAATTAAGCTTGTTAAGGAAGCCCAAAGTAAAGCCACGTAAGCATTAGCTTTGCCAATTGTTTTGGCAAGCTTAACGATGAGGCCGATCGGCTCATTCTGCCAAATGGCTTTATCAAAACCTGTGTATAGTAAGGCACCAAAGGCCGTAAAAATTAATGTCAGTAGCGGAATAAGCGCATCCACCGCTTTCCCTGGTTTTGGATCCTGGGTTTCATTTTCCTGCGAATTTTCATGATCCGGATGGATGAACCCATTACGGGCATTTTGCTCCGCTTTGTACATTGGGCCAAAATCCCGCTTGCTAAGAATTATAAATAGGATAAAAACTATGGAAAATACCGGGTAAAATGCGTAACTCAGGGAATTGAAAAAGATGCTATAAGCATTTTGATCAATAGGCAGATCCGCAGTGGCCCCGCTAATGTAATCCAATTGGGCCCCGATCCAGGTGGTAATGAAAGCAACCGATGCTATGGGCGCTGCCGTGCTATCCACAAGGTAGGCCAGCTTTTCCCGGGAAATCCTGAATTTATCAGTCAGGGGGCGCATGGTATTGCCCACAATGAGGGTATTGGCATAGTCATCAAAAAAAATGAGGAGCCCAATCAGCCAGGTAACGAATTGCGTTCTTCGCACACTTTTGGCCCATCTTTTAAGGTGTTCGATCAAGCCTGCCATGCCCCTGTTTGCGGAAATTAAGGAAACAGTACCCCCGATCAGCAAGGAAAAAATTATGATGGAAAGATGGCTGGTACTACTCAAAACTTCCAAAAGATAATGATCCACAAACCTGAATAGCGAATTAATTAAACCACCGGGTGTAAACCCTTTGATCAACAAAAGGCCGGAAAGGATCCCCAGGAAAAGAGAAGTGATGACTTCCCTGAAAATAAGGGCCAGAATAATCGCTAAAAGGGGCGGTACAATACTGGTCCAGGATGGCCGGTAAATAATGGATTGGGTAGCCTCAAGCTTTTTGGCTGGTAAATGAACGGTAAGGTCCGTGTTTTGGTCAATAAACCGCTTAAATTGGGCTCTCCCTTCCCGGAAAGTTAATTCACGGTTTATGGTATCCTCATTCTGGCTTATTTTGACAAGGTATTTACCGGAAAAAAGCGAATCCGTTTTACCGCTTTTTTCAACGGATAGGATGGCCTCAAGGGTATCAGTGCCAATCGTATAATTATTAACCGCCAGGGTAAGGTTTTTTTCCTTTTCGTTACCCGTCACTGATCCAAAGGGAAAAGTGATGAGGACCAATAACAATTGTATAATTATACGCTCGATGGGTAAAATCGTTTTATTTTTGTGACCGGCTACCTTCTGATTTAAAAATTATTGGCCATTGAATTTATTTTACGAGCCTTCACTGGCAACCAATTTAAAGGAAATTTTCTTGAATGAACAAGAAAGCCGTCATGCCGTCAAAGTTTTGAGGTACGACATTGGGGATACCCTTCATTTAACGGACGGAAAAGGCCATTTTTACCAAGGCATTTTGGCACAAAAAACGAAAAAACATTGCCGGGTTAGCATTGAACAATATGAAGAAGTGCCTGAATCCGGTCAACCCATAGATTTGGCATTTTCCCCTTTGAAAAACCGGAATCGAATGGAGTGGGTTATTGAAAAAGCAACGGAGTTAGGGGTTTCGTCAATTACCTTTTTACATACCAAAAATACGGAAAGGACAAAAGTAAACCCTGATCGTGTTGACCGGATTGTGATAAGCGCTTTAAAGCAATCTTTCAGGGCATACAAACCCACTTGTTTTTACGGGCAAAATTTTAATGCCTGGCTAAAGCATTCCGATTTTGAGAATAAAACGCTATTAATGGCGGAATGTGAGACGCCCGAAAAGCCGTATTTGCCTGAAGTTTGTCCGCGGGCAAAAAAGTTGTTTTTACTGTTCGGGCCGGAGGGAGACTTGGCGCCGGCGGAAATTGAAAGTGCCAAGGAAGCCGGATTTCAGGCTGTTAGTCTGGGCTCGCTGAGATTAAGGACGGAAACCGCTATTATTAGCGGACTGGCGATGGTTAATGCGGTAAATTTGCTAAAAAGTTGATAAATGTTTGTGAAATAGGGTTTGGGATTCAGCTTGGTTTTTGCAGAATGGAACACTTAAAAACTTAATGGGTATGCTTAAAAGATGTTTTATCCTGTTCATCCCGATTCTAATGGGGTTTTCCCTGGATGCACAGCAATACCAGGTAAAAATTGCCAGATTAAAATATTCCGGCGGAGGAGATTGGTATGCCAACCCGACTTCCTTACCCCGTTTGATTGAATTTGCCAACAAAAACCTGGGAACACGTATAGCACCAGAAGAAGAAACTGTAGAACCGGGCAGTCCGGAGCTCTTTAATTATCCTTACGTTCACATGACCGGGCATGGAAACGTAAAATTCTCAAACCAGGAAGCCCGGAACCTCCGAAAATACTTGAAGGGCGGAGGTTTCCTTCATATCGATGATAACTACGGAATGAATAAATACATCCGGACAGAATTGAAAAAAGTTTTTCCGGATAAAGAATTGGTAGAACTCCCTTTTGACCATCCCGTATACCATCAGCAATACGACTTCGATAAAGGATTACCGGCGATCCACGAACATGACCCGGGTAAACCTCCTCAGGGTTTTGGTATTCGTCATAAAGGGAGGCTGGTGGTTTTTTATTCTTACCAATCTGATTTGGGTGACGGATGGGAAGCCCCTCAAGTTCACAATGATTCGAAAGCCGTCCGGATGAAAGCCTTAAAAATGGGGGCGAATCTTTTGCAATATGCCTTCATGACAAATTAATCCTCTCTGATAAAAATAACCCTTGATCAGTCAGATATCAAATTGCTCCCTAACTCTACCCTTATTCTTTTTTGTAGGTCATTGACTTTTCCCCTGAAATCTTCATCCGTATCCATGAGGTCATTAACGGTTTGGCAGGCATGAATCACCGTTGAATGATCACGCCCGCCAAAATGTTTGCCTATTTGTTTCAAAGAATGTTGAGTACATTGCTTGGCCAGGTACATAGACAACTGCCTTGCTTGTACAACGGCTCTTTTTCGGGTTTTTGAGCATAACTGATCCGCATTCACCTGGAATTTATCACAAACAAGCGATTGTATCTGCTGAATGGAAAGTTCTTTGGTGGAACGATTGGAAAAGTTACCCACAATTTCTTTGGCCAGGTTTATGCCCACTTCTTTTCTACTAAAGGAAGCATGCGCAAGAATAGAGATGAGTGCCCCTTCCAATTCTCTGATACTGGATTTAATGTTATAAGCGAGGTATTCAATCACATCCTGGGGAAGGTCAATACCATCGCTGTGCATTTTATGTTGCAGGATAGCGATACGCGTTTCAAAGTCAGGTTGGGTTAAGTCACAGGATAAACCCCATTTAAAACGGGAAAGTAGCCGTTCTTCCATGCCTTCCAGGTCCTTTGGAGGACGGTCGGAGCTTAAAATGATTTGTTTGCCTTTTTGGTGCAATTGATTGAAAAGGTGAAAGAAAATATCCTGGGTTTTCTCTTTGTTGGAAAAGAACTGGACATCATCAAGAATTAACACATCTATTAATTGGTAAAAATTCAGGAAATCATTGACCGTATTTTCCTTAATGGCCTCAATGAATTGATTGGTAAAGCGTTCGGATGATACGTACAATACAGCTTTCTCTGAGAATTGGTTTTTTGTTTCAGTGCCTATAGCCTGGATAAGATGCGTTTTACCCAGACCGACCCCGCCATAAACCATTAATGGGTTAAAGGAGGTCCCACCGGGTTTTTCAGCCACAGCCAATCCTGCGGACCTCCCTAAACGGTTACAATCTCCTTCTATAAAGGAATCAAAAGTGAAATTGGGGTTTAGCTGGGAATCAATGTTAATCTTTTTTAAACCGGGAATGACAAAAGGGTTCTTAATGGATTTTCCTACGTCTGAGGGCATGGATACCTCCAGTTCCTCTTCTTGTTTGGGTTTTTGTTGTGGCATATTTATCGTATAGGGGGTATTGTTGCCGTTACTGCTTTCCACCACAATGCTGTATTCTAATTTGGCTCCCTGCCCTATTTCTTTGCGTATGGTTTTCTTTAGTAAATCTACGTAATGTTCTTCCAGCCATTCGTAAAAAAATTGGCTGGGTACTTGAATCGTCAGAATTTTACCTTCTAATTTCACAGGTTGTATGGGTTCAAACCAAGTTTTGAAACTTTGGTAATTGATGTTGTCCTTAATGATTTTAAGACACCTTTCCCACACTTCAATATGTTTGTCTGACATATTGTAAAGGCTTGATTTAGGTTTTGGAAAAATGGAAAATTGGAAGTGTAAAGTTGACCTTTATCTTAATTCAAAAAAAATATTAAACCCCTTGACAAATTATTGATTTTTACAGGGTGGCTTTGTGGTTAATAATTTTTTAATAAACTTCCACAGTCTCTGAAATTTTTGTGTTAAATTTTTTAAAAAATTGGTAGTCAGTTTTTAACAACTTAATGTTTTTTTAATGCGTTGAGAATGAAATCCTTTTTTTACTTTAATTAAAAAGCGTTAACTGGTAGCCATTTATTTATATTTAAATTTTATAATATTACGGCAATCAAAAGCATTTTACTAAGCTAATGCATCCTGAAATGAATAAGGCCATTAATAAAAAGTGTTTTCTTTGGGATATTAAATGAATAATTTGCCTTGCAGTGCTAAAATAAGGAACATGCTTCATTAAGGACAATAGATAAAACCAGGTTTTCGGTAAAAAATGGGCTATTTTTCGTATTCCCCGAAAACCTTTTTCATGGCTTCAGCAATTTCTCCGAGCGTAGCATAATTTTCCACCGCTGAAATCAGATAAGGCATTAAGTTTTCTTCCCCCTTTGCTGCATTTTCTAAAGCTTGGAGGGACTTGTTTACAGCTTTGTCATCCCTTTCCTGTTTCACTTGTTCCAATTTTTTAATTTGATCTTGCCTGATGGAATCATCGACTCGAAAAATATTCATCGGGGGGTCTTCTTCAGTTTGGTAAGCATTTACTCCCACAATGATTTTTTCGTTATCTTCAATGGCCTTTTGATAAGTATACGCAGACTGTGCGATTTCATCCTGGATGTAACCCTCTTCAATGGCTTTTACCGCACCCCCCATTTCATCAATTTTATCGAGGTACTTCCAGGCTTCTTCTTCTACTTGATTGGTAAGGGTTTCTACAAAATCCGACCCCCCTAAAGGGTCTACAGTATCTGTAACCCCGCTTTCGTGGGCAATAATTTGCTGTGTCCTAAGCGCTAATTGTGCGGATTGTTCAGTCGGTAAACTTAAAGCTTCATCGTATCCATTGGTATGAAGGGATTGTGTCCCTCCAAGCACAGCTGATAATCCTTGAATGGTCACCCTTGCAGCATTATTAAGTGCTTGTGTAGCGGTTAAAGTAGAACCGCCTGTTTGGGAGTGAAAACGTAATTTCAGGGCTTTTTCTTCCGTGGCCCCCATGGATTTCATCAATTTTGCCCACATCCTTCTGGCTGCCCTGAATTTGGCTACTTCCTCAAAGAAATTGTTATGGGCATTGAAAAAGAAAGAAAGCCTTTTACCGAAAATGTTGATGTCTAAACCTTTATCAAGCGCTGCCTGAACGTAAGCTTTTCCATTGGCCAGCGTAAAAGCCAATTCCTGGACGGCGTCACAGCCTGCTTCCCGCATATGATAACCTGATATGGAGATGGTATTCCACTTCGGCAGATTTTGGCTACAATATTCAAAAACATCCGTTATCAAACGCATAGAAGGTTGTGGCGGATACCGGTGTGTTCCCCGCGCTGCGTACTCTTTCAGAATATCATTCTGAATGGTGCCGGAAATCCGGGAAAGATCGGCCCCTTGTTGCTTAGCCATAGCAATATAAAAGGCTAAAAGGATGGGGGCCGTTGCATTAATGGTCATTGATGTGGTAATATCTTGCAATTTGATGCCATCGAAAAGGATTTCTATATCCTTCAGGGAATCAATGGCTACCCCAACTTTGCCCACTTCACCTTCAGCAAAGGCATGATCAGAATCATAACCGATTTGGGTGGGCAGGTCAAAAGCAACTGATAATCCCGTAGTTCCTTGTTTTAACAGGTAATGGTACCGTTTGTTGGATTCTTCGGCTGTGGAAAAACCAGCATATTGCCGCATGGTCCATAATTTGGTCCGGTACATATCCGGGTGTATCCCACGCGTGAACGGGTATTCCCCCGGCTCTTCCTGAGGAGTTTCAGGCCTGGGGTAAATCCGTTTGATCGTTATCCCCGAATCGGTTTCAAATCGGGCTTTTCTTGCTTTTTTTTGTTTTTGGTCTCCTTTACTCATTGTTATAACGACTTAAAAAAGTTGTTGAGCCTCTTGTTTTAAAAAACGAATAGCCTGATCAGTAGGAGAAGTTTCATTTTGCATCAGGGCGTTCAGAATGGCACGCCCTAATTCCATGGAATCATCATCTGGTTTGAATCGGCCATAACAAAGATTAATGAGTTTTATGACCTCCTCCTTGGCACTTTTAACCAATAACCAGGCATCTTCTGAAATATACAATTGCTGAGAAAGGTTGTGTTCAAACTCGCCACGAATATCCTTTATTAAAGCAACCTGAAGGTCCGCAGCGGTCATATTGCTTTCCCTAACCCTTGGGATGAGATTGTTCGGGTTTATGCGTTCCAGCAACAAAATCACCCTTTCATAGGCCTGAAGCCTGTAAGGTAACGCTTCTTTTCGCAGATCCATCTTGACGTTCATCCATTGCTTCTTCTCCTGATTTTCCAGGAACTTTTTAATAAGTAAATAAGCGGTAAGAAAAATTAGTAGCCCCGGCACTACAATAATAAGAATATCTAAAAGGTAATCCATCTATTAGGGTTTTTTTAG
>CAZJWK010000070.1:0-15047 GCA_964549595.1 uncultured Sphingobacteriales bacterium
CCCGTTGGATTACCTGCTCAAGCCTTTCGCCAAGAAATTCCGCTATCCTTTTCATGCCGGCATAATCCGCTCCGGCTACTTCTTCTGCTGCGGAATTGTAATTGGTGTTGATGTTCACATCATAGACAAAACGCTCACCGTCTTCATTTTCTACGTACTCGAGGGCTCCTATGGTGATGCCATGGGCTTTAAAAAAATTTTCGTAAACCGGGATCATGGGGTCTTCGTAGCCTTTTAAGATCTTAAATCCGTTTGTTTGGGAATCAGCAGGACAAAATTGATCCTGGTTTTCATCTTCCTCACATTGATCAGCAGGGCAAAGCTCAAAACCTCCGGTTGCATCTACCTGAACAGCATAGTAAAAACGGCCGCCAATGAACTCCATTCTAACGATATTGCCCGAAGCCGGTTTTACATATTGCTGTAACAACAAAATGCCATCGAGAGAGTGAAAATTCGTTTCCCCTTTGTTGAGCTTTTCCTCAAGATCATCAGCGGATTCAAACAATTCCACACCGGCTCCCTTTCCACCCCTGTTGGGTTTCACCAGAAAAGGTGATTCAGGGAAAATCCGGGCTTGCTGAACGAGGTCCTGCTCATTATTGACCACAATGGTTTTTGGGGTTTGAATCCCGAACTGCTTTAAACCAAGGCACTGCTCAGCCTTCCTGACTTCCAAATTAATTGCCTGACGACCATTGATCACCTCACGATTGTGGCCTTCAAGCCAAGTAATGACAGGTTCTGATAATTCAATGGCATAGCGGTGGTCCCTGGTATGGGCAGAGGCACTCATTCGGTTGTAAAACACGCCCTCCGGTGGAACAGCCTCAAGGTCCAGGCTTCCCTCATTCACAAACCAGAATTCATAGGGTAAACCCAATTCCTGAAAAGCTGCTTCAAGGGGTACAACCCACTCATCATTTTCATGCAATACATAAATCTTTGGGACTTCTTCCTTGCTGGTCAATCCATTTTCCATTATTCTTTCATTTTTTGATTTTCAGGCCAAAAAAAAGCCTTTCCACTCTGGTTTGTGGAAAGGCTTTTTTAAGTTATTCAGTATTTAATGATTAATATTATAGCTTAATCATACCTTTCCACCATGCTTTATGCAAAAGACAGCAACAGCAACAACAAAAGTTGCAGGGCAGTATGGCAGAAAGGCTAAAACCCATTTTTATTTTATTAAACCATTGCAAAATTAACGACATCAATCAAAAAACTAACATTTGATAAAAAAGGATGTTCAAACAAGTTTTTTCCCGTATCTAAATACCATAGAAATGTCAGGCTCGTTGGTATTTAATGTTACTAATCTCACCTTTAAAACCCAAAAATTGGAAATCACCTTCAATCGCTTTAACCTTTTACATCACTTGTTACATCCTTTCCCTGTTTGAAAGGGATTATACCCCCTTCCTGCTCCGGATCCATAACCGTCAAATATATCCATTGGTTATCCACTAACCGGCCCAGGGTATCCGGGTGTTGTTCCAGAATGTTTTTGACGATCCGGTAGGGCGCATGAATAAAAACCTGAAGCCTTAACGGCGCATGAAACCAATGATGGTCATCCCGGAAAACAGAATGCAAGGGCAATCCGGTTTCTAAATCGCCCCCGTTGCCCTGTACCACACCAAATTTCCCTACCACATTCTGGGTCACTTTCGAGCCACTGCCAAATTGATTATTGGCAACGGTAGCAAAATAGTAATGGTTATTGATCCATTGGGTTACTACCATGGGCCCATTCATAATGCCGGCAAGGGCTGCTCCTTCGGGATCGGTCCGCCAATCATAGGTATGCAGAAATGTTCGGCCATTAAAGTCCAGATTCTGGGTTAAGGTACGGGGACCAATAATAAAGGACGCATTACCCGCCAAACCCCATTCAGGCCTGGTTTCTGCCCAGTCAACAGAACGCCTGGCTACTTCACTAAAGCTGCTTATTTCCCGGCTATTCATAACCCCTGCCCTTTCTCGAGCTGTGGCATGACGGGCTTGGTGAAGGCTATCCTTAAGGGCGGCCAAATCCTTATGATGGCTTTCAGGCACCGTTTGGTCAAACAAGGTCACTTCATCAGTCGTAGTATTGTGCTCCCCTGCAATGAAAATCGTCTCATCGGGAATTGAAATCCCTTCATCGATTAATTTTGCCTGAACGTCCGGTTTGTTACAAATATGGGCCAGGGTTTTGGCATTGTACCTCCCTGGACTACCGGCGCAGGCGCCGCAATCCAGGCTTGAGCCAAAAGGATTATTGGCGGTATGACTGGCATGACCCATAAATACGACCAAGCGAGAAAAATCCCGCCAACCGGTAAGCTTAAAAGTCGCTTTGGCAATGGCGACCTGATCCTCAAGGGGCATATCAGGCAATTCATCCGAATATTCATGACCGCTCGGTAAAGCTTTTAAATAAGGCCGGCAAAAGTTCACGGGATCAGGGATGACTTGCTTTAATTTATTGGTTAATTTATAAACCAATTTAGGCAAAATCGTCCTGACGGTCATATTCAAGCCGTAAAACCCTCCTGCTCCTTCTACAAAGCCAAAGGAAGCCGGCACATTGTTTTTAAAAGTATTAATCAAATTGTAGAAAGCGTCCAAGCCATTTTGCCAGCGATTGTATTGCTTGGCCTCCTCAGATTCCTCTTTATAACAGGTTTCAGCCACCTGGTAGGCAGGAGAAAGAATGGGCGGACAGGATTTCCTTACCACGCTGGATTGGTAAGTACGGTAATTCATCGGAATGCCAAAGAAACCCGCAAAACCAAACGTTTCGTAGTTTCCGGTTTGCTCTAAATGCCTGCGGAAAACTTCAGAGCGGGTATCGATGCAAAAGACCAACTGGGCATTGGCATTTGAATGACGATCTTCAGATTCAGTATGCTGCTGCAGGTTTGTTTCCAGCTTTTGCTTAAGCTGTTGATAATAAGTTTGTTCCCAGGCTTTTAGCCAAACCAATGCGCCTGAAGGATCGGCATTATCTTCCTTGGTGCTTTTCGTGTGTAAATCATAGCCCATGTGATGAGCAAGGCTCAAGCGCACAGCCAACAACCCGGTTAACGTTATCGGATAGCGTTGTTGCCACCGGCTATTGGCGGCTATACGGTATAGGATAAATCCCGTCCATCCCGGCATTGAAGCAAGATGTTCCGTCAAAATAGAAACCCACATATCTTCAGGGTAAAAACTTAGCACATGTTCAATGGTTTCCAGAGGCTCTTCGGGTAAATCGGATAATTGCGCCGGCTTCTGGACTTGTTTATCGTAGGGTACCAGACTGAGCCAAGCCTTATAAAAACCTTTTTCCCGGTCCGGCATCCACCATTCGGCCATGCCCTGATCCAAAAAGGCCGAAAGCCACTTGGCCACCAGCCTGTCCAATGAACGGTAGGGATTAAGCCTTTTCAGGGTAATTTGGGTACTAAGCTCTAATTCCTGTAAATGGGCTTCAATCGACTTTTCTATGCCATTTTCCCTTAGAAGGGACTCCAGAATCTGCTTATCAATATGGCCTTCTTCCCAGGCTTGCCTTAACATGAGAGGAGATGGTAACCCCTTCGCCTCAAACAACTGGTAGGCCGCTTGAATAGCCTTTTCAAAGGGTTGATCCTCCAAACCGGCCAAAGGGTTCGCGGTCACAAAAGCATATAGTGGCCAGGCTTTATTGAATTTGGCAGAAGCGTCATTTATGCAATTACGGATCTTTTCTGCTTGCATAACGATCACTTTTTGAAGGTCAAAACCGTTCCTGGATGGGGCTGTGATAAGTTAAGCAAAGCCACATAGAGCCTTTTTTGCTTATGATGCCAGGAAAATTCAATAGTCAGGAAAGCGGCTAAATAAGCCACCGTAATTAATGCATGATACCATCGCAAGGGTGTAGTCTGCTGGATCATGGGCATTCCTTCCATTAAGCCGGATACGGCATTGAAAATAAGGGCATATACAACAATGGCAGGGACAAAAAGCAGGGGGATGGCCAATATCCGTGTCAGGCCGCTTAATTCATGTCGTTTGACAATATCCTGAACACCATGAATCACGGTAAGGACCACCACAAAGGTGAGCAACAAGCCGCTATTCCATGCGAAACCCTTACTTGTCATGGCAGCAAATAACCAACCACCCAGAATCCCGCTAAGAAGAATAACCGGTAGTTTAGCCGGTCCGGCTATGGTCCGGTCTTTATCACTCGGAACCGTGTGTGCAACCCTTGTCCCGGAAGATAAGAACAAAAATGCCTTGTAAAAGCCGTGCAATATCAAGTGGGTAATGGCAGCCGTAAAAAAACCCAGGCCGCACTGCAGGATCATGAATCCCATTTGGGATACCGTAGAGCACCCCAGTTTCCGCTTATAATTAGACTGTACGAATTTCCAGAATTTGCCTATCAAGGCCCCAATTCCTCCGATCAGGACAATCAGCCAAAGCAAATGGGCTTCATAATAAATCGGGGCAAAGCGTGCCAGTAATATACCGCCTGCATTCACGAAACCGGCATGCATTAAGGCTGAGGCAGGAGTCGGAGCCGTCATAGAGGACATCAGCCAGCTCTGGAAAGGGAAAAGGGCTGATTGCATCATGGCAGCTAAGAATATCAACAATCCTGCGGAAATGAGTATTTCAAGGCCCAACGAGTTAAAAGATTGAATTATGCTTGAAATAGTGACCTCACCCGTTGCATAAACCAAAAGCCCACTCCCCGCAACTAAAAGCATAGTACTAATAAAGAAGTACCATAAGGCATGCCTGCCCGCTAAGCGGGCTTCTCCCCATTGGCGGTTATGTCCTATCAACCGCGCCATTAAAAGGCCCATAAAAAACCAACTGCCCGTGAAAAGCCACAAATGATCCAATGCCGTCAATAACAGGACCGAAAAGGTAAAAGCAAAACACATGACAAAAAACCCATTGATATGGTGATTACCGGCCATGTAACGGAGTGAATAACTGTGCACAATGCCGCTGAAAAAGGTGACGGTTATCCACATGACAAGGGTAAGGCCGTCAAAATGAATCCATCCCGGCAGATCCCACTGTTTTAAGACAGATTCATTGACCACGGCCATTGCTGAAAAAACCAAAAATAGCAACCAAACCAGTTTGGTGAGTATATTGGGCATTAAGGGTGAGCTTTTCGGGGATATTTTAATGCCTTTCTTTTGATTATCATAGACAGATGCCATGAACCCTTTTTTTCAGTAAGGTTCGAAAATAGAAGGCGCAAATTTGCTATAAAACTTTTGATTGCCAGAAAAACCCATTAACCTTACCGTTAGTTTACCAAAGGGGCTTAAAGGCTTCCGACCCCACTGGGATAGCATTGCCGATAGGGTAAGTATCCTAACGCATGTTAACCTTTTTAACCATGCAAGGCTTTTTTCTAAGAAGAGTAGTATCCTATTCAATCTGCCCTAAAACAAGGGCTGGTAATGCCATTAAAATCACCAGCCCTATTAATGGGCTTACTTTTTTACAATTGTCTTTACCACAAGAAAAATTTATTTTGAAAGGAAATTACTTAAAATTAAATATTGGAATCCACCCAAGCTTACTTAATAATACCTTGTCATTCAAGTTGCCGCTAACGTCCCACGGCTATGTGTCGGTATTAATTTAAACCTGTACTGACCGAAGCGTCAGTAACTTCGTTACTGACGCCCGATACCAGGCCTTAGATAAAGCAACGAGCCTGCTTCCTTGCACCTTACCAGCCTTGAAGCCCATATTATGAGCATTTGTTTAATCAATTTGTTTAAAATTGCTTACCAATCAAGTTCAATCCCATTCCAGCTATTGCTAACATATTAATAATAAGCAAAAATTTAGAAAATTTAACTTCGTTCTTCATTCCTTTGATTTCATTCATAACAAGTAATCTTATTATAATTGCTACGGTAATAACCCCCAGTATTATCCCATTAATTTCCAAGTTATTGGGCATCCAAACAAGGGTTAAAAAGGTAATTATCAAGATAGTGATATACCAAGTTCCTAAAAGTATAAAGTTTCTACCAAGTCTTTTGTATTCAGGGTCTCTAAAAAAAATACTTCCTTTCCAAAAAAGAGAAAAAAGAATTGTTAAATATATACCCAAAAAACTGATTGCGTTTATTATTTCAAAATAAGGCCAGTGTTGGATTCTGAATAAAATTCCAATAAGTAATCCAGTCAAAAAAATCGGTATTGGAAAATATATGGTCTTTCTCAAAGTCCAAGTAAAATAAAGTAGGCCAACAATAATTAAAAGGTTTCCTGTTACAAGCACGATACCCGCCCCTACCCAATGTTGTATTTTAAATAACCCTCCAATCGCAAAAACCAGGACAGCAAGTAAAAAATAAGTCGGTAGTAAAAATCTTTTTAAATTAACTATTTTGGTCGTCATGGTTGTCAAAACTAATGACACATAACGGCACTACAAGGCTATGTGCCGTGGCGAATTTAATGCTTCGCATTGGTCGCCCCGCTAACAAACCCGCAAAAAATGACGAGCTTACAAATGGCCTCTAAGCCCGGCATGGGAGGATAGCCAGTTTTGGTAATAGTTTTTATTTATCAATCACAAGTTCGTTAATAGTAATTCCCACTAAGGCTAAAATAATCAATATCGGGAAAATTAATTTATATGCCTTTCTGAATTTTTGAATATTTTCTAATTGCTCTCTAAATCTTTTATACTTTAAGAGGTTTTTGTCAAAAGTTGAGGTCGGTTTGAATGCATAAATTAAAGTTACTAAACCAGTAACTGGAAATGGTCTGCGATAAAAACCACGAGTTGAGCCGTGGTTATTAATATATCTTTCGAGAAGGAGCAAATTTTTACATTCAATCAGATAAAAATTAAGACTCAGCCATGTTATTAAAGCAATAAAAGCCAAAAATGGCGGTCCAAATTTTTCAATATATGGCCAAATTTTAAATAAAAAATCCAACTTAGTATTTTTAATTGTTACCAACTTGTTTATAAATAAACCAAGGATTTATTTAACACGTTACCATTAAAGTGACAGGTGAACCCCAAAGGTGTATATTTTTAGGGTTAAAAAATCATAAAATGACCTTTTGATTTTTTTATGCTTTTATATTCCTGTTTTTTGCAACGCTAATGAATAGATTTTGGAGTGAATTCAAGGATTTTTGTTGAAATGTTTGTTGCAAATAAAAAAGAAGGCTTAACCTAAATAAGCCAAAACCCTTAATTTTAGGAGTGGCCACAGGAGGATTCGAACCCCCAACCCCTTGATCCGAAGTCAAGTGCTCTATCCAGTTGAGCTATGTGGCCATTTGAAAACACAAAGGTAACAACCACTACCTTGCCTGCCAACTTTTGAATCAATTAGCATTCAAGATGGCCGAAGCTTCAAATATCTTCTTGACCCTTATCAATACTATACCGTTTGAATATAAACAAAAGCGCCCAGCCCCCTAAGCACCCCAAAATGTAGTACAGGAAATCGCTCCAGACAAAGGTTGTTCCCAAAAGGGCACGGCCCAGGAAATACTGCCTTCCCCATTGGAGTAAATAAAATTCAGAAAGTTGAAAGACTTCAAGGACAGTAGTCACTCCCCAAACCACTGATGCCAAAACCCAGGGTTTGACACGGATAAACAAAAATCCGGCAACCAGGCACCAGAATATTTCATATAAAATCCCTCCCAAGGAATTGTTCACCCAAAATTCAGCGGGCCCGGAGTACAATTTGGCATAAAAGCCCAAAGGGGTTACCAGAAAAATGGCCAGTAACAGCCATAACCGGTACCGTGTATTATTAGCGTATGCATTTTTCATCCTGATTCCGTTTACGCTACAATTAAGGTATGGTCAAAGTATCAAGCATCTTTCCCCTTTTCCGGATAACCTTCACCGCAGAATCGGGATAACGCCTAAAGGCTTCGCAAGAAGATTGGGGCGTTAAGTCCTTTCCATCAAGGGAATGAATTTTTAATACCGTATCCCCGACATTCAAACCGGCCCTTCCTGCCGGGGAGCCTTCAAAAATTCTCCCCACATAGGTTGTACTATCCCTGACCATAAGGTTAAAACCATAATAATAACCCTTGGTATCCTTGTGGGGACCTTTCTCCTGTTCAGGGTAAGGCGTAAGCCCCATTTCGTTATTTTCCCAATCCACGGTCAATTGGTAATCCTGGAAAAAACCCAGCCCCAAAATGGCCATTTGCCCGGTCCTGAAAGTAACGGGTTTTGCCCTCATATCCCCGAATTGCCAGGAATCAACCTTGTAATAGAAAGCCGTATCCATTTGCGAGCCATAAAGCCCGAAGGAAGTCATGCCACGGCTTATATTGGAATCAGAAATCAAACCACGAAAGCTTTCCTTAAAGGTGGGTTTCTGATCCTTTTCTAAGCCTATTCCCAAATCGGCCCCTAAATCCAGCTTATAAAAGGAACCCGGTAAAATGGAATTACGGATAAGGGGTGTCCCTTGTGCTTGGGGAGTAAAATCGTACGTATAGGCCGGTACGGAGTCCGGTAAAACACCCCTCCGATCGGATATATAAACGCGCTCTTTTCGGAAATCAAATTGCCAAATGGCTTGCCGCATGAGGTTTGCACCAATTAATCCATCGATTTCTCCACACTTAAAGGGGTAGTTCTGATCCAGTTCATCTAATATCAAAGCCCCAATGTTATGGAAATCCAAACCTGCGAGTCGCAAGTGTTTTATCTTGGTTACCGCTTCCTTTCCTTTTTTCTTTTTCGAATCCCTCACTATTATACTGGAAAGGGTATCCAAACCCAATTGTTCGGCTGTACTTTTAGCCAAAACACAAGGGGCCCCGGAATCCAGAATAAACCGAAATGTGTCGTTATTGATGGTGACTTTACAGGCCATCAATCCCCACTTCTTTTCATAGGAAAATGTACTTTGAAAATTATTCTGAGACACCTCTCCCCTTGTCAAAAGCATAATATTTTTGATCGGGGAGCACTGATTAAAAAGGATTGCAAAAAAGGCAATGGTAAGAAAAGCAGTTAAAAAAGATAATAATGGCTTTTGATACCCATTCCGTGAATTATTCATTAGTGGCTTTTTCTTCTAATATATAGGTCCTTTCTTCCTTGTATTCCATAACCCAAAGCCAGGGCACATAAAGGAAAAACCCAGCAACAGCCGCAGTAGGATTCAACTCTTCATTCCTGGAAAATTCAGCGTTAAATTCCTTGTAGCCCTCTTTTTTAATCCGAACCTCATTCTCTGATAAAATAATCTTTTCATCTTTATATTTAACCGGCGACCGACCAATGTATTCACCATTGACAAAAACTTTGGCATTGGACGGTTTAGTCTGAATTAATGTCGTGCTTTCACAGCCGATAAAAAGGAAAGCGGTAAAAACGAAAAGGCTCACCCTGAGCATTTTTAGTTTCATAATGACTCAATTTTACCACAAAATTAAAATTCCTTATCAATTCATGCCCTAAAAGCCATTGGATTTAGGAACTACTTCATTAGGGAACAGGAACCCAGGCTAAATCCGTTTTGGCCGCACTGATTCGTAATCCTCCCCTTGATCCCCTCCAAAAGTTAAAACCTGCCATTGTTATCCCCCCAAAGCAATAAAAACCAAAAGAAATTATTAAAAAAGGTCTACCATCGAATTTTATGGAAAATGTGGTAGAAACCTAAAAAATCAATCGAAGTAGGCGATTTTGCCATATTATTGAATTCGTTTCGGGCGGAATTTATTTTAAATCCTCCCTTTAGTCCTTCTTAGGGACGCATCAATTGATATTCGGCCAAAAACTTAAGGTATCATTTATCAATCAAGATTTAGTTAGTATTGCTTAGACGCCTGCTTCAAAAAATCAAAAGTCAATACCTAAAAACCAACGAGAAACACCAAAAGTGAAACAAGTAAAGTTTGCTAAAATTGACAGGTAACCCATCAGTAAACGGAATTAAATAAGAAAACTTTAGATTTGTCACTTATCATTAAATCAGGAATAATGGCCTGTATTATGAAAAAATCCAACCTTTTATCCGGATATCAAACCTCAAGGATTTTTGGCATAGGCGGCTTTACCCTCCTTTTCATAATAGGGCTGAGTTCGTGCAGCCTGTTTCAAGGACCCACTCAAAGCGAAGAACCTCGGCAAGCGAAGGCGGATACGGCTAAGCCCGGGGAAAAACCAAAAAAGGAAGTCATTGATACCATTTCCGTCAAAAAAGCGGTAAAAGACAGCCTGGATAAACTTTACCCTTATGAATACAAAGATACCTATGATATAGCTTTTATTTTGCCTTTTTATGAGGATTTAAAGCGTTCATCGGATAACCGGCGTAAGAAAAGGGTTTCGATGATAGCGCAGAAATTTTATTGGGGTGCCAGGTTGGCGCTGGATACCTTAAAAAGTTGCGGGATAAACCTCGATATCCGCGTCTACGATTCAAAAAATGACAGTGGAAAGGTTGTCGACATCCGCAACCAACTAAAAAAGCAAAAGCCCGATCTGATCATTGGGCCGCTTTTCTCCAAAAATGTCAAGCATATTTCAGAATTCTCGGCCAGGCATAAAGTCAACATGGTAGCTCCACTGGCCAACGTCCGGAGTTGCTTAGCCAACAATCCCTACTACATTTCATTGGAGCCCGGGAAACATGTCATTAGCCGGCAAGCAGCCAGCCTGATCAATGATCGTTTCGGGGATTACAACTTGTTTGTGGTCAGACGATATGATAAAACAGAAAGACAAATATCCTGGCAGTTGGACTCCCTGGCTGATACCAATTCCCTTCGTAGTTATAACAAACTGGCCCTTGATAAGGACCATTGGAATACCAGCAAGATGTTCTCCGATACCCTTAAAAAAGCGAAGAATGTGATTTTCATTCCGTCCAAAAGCGAAGCTTTTACCACTTCTATCATTTCAGGCCTTAAAGCTGCAGATACCATTGAGGGCCATTCCATAGAAGATGAAGTTATTGTCATAGGGTTATCAGATTGGCTGGCATTTGGTTCCCTGAACGGAAAAATGATGGAAAAATTTCAAATGCACATTTTGTCCAATTATTACATAGATTACAAGAATCCGTTAACCCGGTCTTTTGTTAAGCATTACCGGAACACAGCTTTTACGGAACCCTATAAATACGCCTTTAAAGCTTTCGACATAACCCTTTTAATGGGAAAAATGCTGGTGAATTACGGCAAGTATTTTCAAAGAAACTGGTATGACCAAAAGTTTAAAGGGCTTCATAACGATTTTATATTCCGGCAGAGTAAAGGCAAAAGGGGTTGGCAGAATTTTCATTTGCGTACCCTCCTGTTTAATGATTATGAGTTATCCAAAGCCCCTTATTAAATCTTTGGCCGGAAAGTCCTAATTAAAAATCTCACCGCTCTTCTTCAGGGTTTTGTGATATCCGCCAGCTTTTATACCGCACGTACCAGTATTCCAACCTTTCTACTACTTCGTAATAATTTTTTCCCTGGGTAAGGTCTTCCCTGAACTGACAAAAATGTAAAAAGCGTTTAATTTCTTTTCCCGTCAACCCCAATTCAGATTTGATATAAGCCCGGTAAGGCCCTTTGGAAAGAAACTCAATATTTTTTTTGTTTATTTGGAGCTGTCTCAACATCCGGTCTTCCTTCCCCGCACCGGTAATTTTCTTATAAATCCCGGTTATTGGGCCATCAACGGTTATTCCTCCGCTATTTTCAACTTTTTGATTTTCTCGAATTTCTCTTAATTCTTCTTCGGGTAAACTCAAATCCATTTCCAATGCCTTATTCCCTCCCTCACTGTATTCAACCTCGGGTAATTGGTAAGTAAATGACTTGATGTAAATGGTGGTATCCAAAACTTTCCCGGAAAAAGCATCAGGTAAAACGTAAGTAGTTCGGCCATAGCCTACCGCTGATAGCAGAAAAGAGTCCGTTTTAGCCCTTAAAGGCAAACGGAACTTCCCCTCCAGCCCGCTTATGGTTCCTTTGGCATCTGAGAAACGGATTAAATGCACATTTTCTACGGGGGTTGAATCCGAGTAATTCTTGACCCGTCCTTTAATCAAAACCGAAAATTGATCACCCTTTTCCTGGGCCATGCCGGCATTTGATGCCAACAGAAAAACCATCAAAGTCATTAAAAAGGCTGAATATTTTAACCACCCAAGCGTTCGCAATAAAGTCAATTCATTTAATTGATCAACCTTTTCCAATCAAATCCAAAGGATTAGGCATTAAAAATTTCAAGCACGAAATTATCAAGCAAAAGTGCAACGTGCCAAGAAATGCCCCATCGCCTCTCTTATAAGGATTTCCACATCAAATCCATTGGCTTTACCGATTTGCTGCAAGATTTCCGGATCAGCATAAAGCCAATGGATCGGTTCACTGATTTGATTTTTGTAGGCCATCCAATACTTCACTTCCCCATAATAACGATAGGTTTCCTGCATTCGTGCTTCCAAACCGGCCTGACCCAATAAATAACTCAAGTCTGCCGAATCAAAAAGCATTTGACCATCAGCCTTTAAAAACTTTTTGGCATGGGAGAAAAACTGACGCAATCCGTCCAGACTTTTCGAAATACCAATGCCATTCATCAGTAAAAGCAGGGTATCATAATGGTACAAAGGTTCAGAAAGGAAAAAATCCGTCTCGAAAACCTGATTAAAACCCTTTTCATTGAGCAGGCCGGCCAAAAAGGGTGATGATTCCATGGCATGAACAATATGGCCTTTATTTGACAATATTGAAGTGTGGACACCTGTGCCTGCACCAATATCCAGAGTCATCCCGCGGCATAAATCCAGGGCTTGCTTCTCAATCAGCGGCATGGCTTCATAAGTCCGGAAAAAATAACTTACATCCCACTCCTCGGTTTTACTAAAATCCGTGTAAACATAAAGGGGCTCTGTTGACTTCCCGTTGTGATAATCCCGGATAGCCTGACTTAGTACATTTGATTGAAAAGAGGAGTTTTGGCCCAATGTTAAAGCTTAATTACCGGCTTCAGGGATTTCCTCGATCTTAGCCGCCACAATGAAATCGTTTTCTGATAAACCACCAATCGCATGCGTGGAAAGGTAAACAATACATTTACCGAATGTTATGTAAAGGTCCGGGTGATGTTGTTCAGATTCTGCTATTTCAGTGATCTTATTGGCAAAATCCATGGTCCGCTTAAAGTTCTTAAACTTAAAGGACTTCCTAATCCATTTTTCGTCCGTTGTCACCTCCCATTCCGTTTTCAGTTGTTGCTTATATTCCCGTATTTCATTGGACGCCAGGGGTGGCACGCCCCCTTCACAAGCTTGACATTTCTTTTCGGTTAAAGCTTCCATAATTTCCACTTTTTTGTGTTTCTAAATTACAATTTAAATGCCACAAATGCATAATGGTTCAAAAGCCCTAAACAAAAAGAAACGAAAAACTCAGCGCCATTGTAAAAAGGGTGAGAAATGATTAATTTTGCGCTTTCAAAATGGGAAAAATGGCGAGATAGCTCAGTTGGCCAGAGCGCAGCACTCATAATGCTGAGGTCGAGGGTTCAAGTCCCTCTCTCGCTACCAAGCTTCAAATTAAGCCCTTGTAGGTGAGTGACTTACAAGGGTTTTTATTTTAGGGGACCGCACAGTGGACGGTTTTTTAAAATTACTCAGTTTATTTAGCAACTTCCTCACCCCTTTTCCGAACCTCCGCTTTATGCTTTCTCAAATCTTTTCATAAACCTGACAGAAGGGCATACCGGTTCAAATTCAGCCATAACAGAACTATGGCCGCAAATAAAATAGGCGATTACTACGAAGAGGAGTTGGTAAAAGCGTTGTATGAACTCGATAAAGCGAAAATGAATGGATTGATAATCGGCAGCCTTTCTCTTCAATAAAGTGGTACAGGCTAAACCTGATGAATCAAAGGGGAAATGCAGTTAATAAGGATAACGAAAGGTTCAAGCCTCTGTATTTATTACCTATAAAGGGAAAATGATGGGTGAAATCGTACCACGAAACGGGGTTTTTGTGGCAACTGAAAAACGAATTGTTTTTTTCGGTAATAAAATGTTTGGCTATGACTTAGAATCGTTTGAGATACTGTACATTTTTAACCGCTTCGCTGAAAAGTTACCCACAAACCCACATCACAATGATGGTTATGATTTGAAAAAATTCAATAAAAAACCTTAGATTGCGGAAGTTAACGGAAGGGCTTTACATAGGATGCCATGTTGGGGCACGTGTTTATTCTTCGAAGTATTTATTTACTTGCCAATCGTCAGAGATAATTTCCAGAGATTTTGCTTTTGTTTGGGCAACTATCAATCTGTCAAATGGATCCTGATGGTGGAATGGCAGTGTTTGAAGCATATCTAAATCATCTGCATCAAACTCAAGTAAGTGAAAACCCTTATCATCAAGGTAATTTTTAATGTCTTTTAAACTGCCATTTAGTTCTAATTTTCCAATACTCACTTTAACGGCCATCTCCCACAAACTCGCGTTACTTATCCATATGGTGTTAGAAACGTCCTCAATTTTCTCTTGTGTTTCGGTTGAAATTCTTGGATCACCTTCCATGTACCACAAGAGTATATGAGTATCAATGATGTAATTCACTTCTCATAGGGTTTAAACATGTCAAGTGGCTCATTAAAATCGTCAGCTACATATTTTATCAGGTGTTTACCCGAACCAAAAATTTTTGAACCTGCTTCTTTCTTCTTAGATTTTGCAGCTTCCTTTTTTAATTTCAATAATCGATTAATTGTCTGCTCATCATCTAATTGATTAATCCAGTCAATCAACTCTTCTTTTTTAGGATTTTGAGCCATAATTACAATCTTACGTTTGAAAGGTTAAAGATACAAATTGTTGAAAAGTTCCCGTAAAGATGGCTGTTTTAACATGTGCCCCAACGGTTCCGGGCTATGTTTTCGGGGCTGATTAAAAACTTCTTTACTGTCGCCCGATACCAAATCTTAGAAAAAGCGATGAGCCGGCAACCTTGCACCTTGCCAGCCCTGACTCATAGCCCATGTTGTAGCACGTACCTGTTAAACATCAATC
>CAZJWK010000071.1:0-14811 GCA_964549595.1 uncultured Sphingobacteriales bacterium
TGAATTTAATATTTACCTAAAGTGCTAAACGAGACTTTCGGAATTTGGGGATTGTTATTTTCATCCTTTTTTCCATTACAACTTGTAATCGCAGCCATAATGACTAAATAAATAGCTTATTCATAGCTTATCGGATTTTGATTTTGTATATTTCACTCTCCCCTTTCCGCCAAAAGTTTCTTTACTCCATCGAATGCTTCTTGCCCTGACAATCGGAGTAAACCTGAGTAATATGACCAGCCAGAACTACCACTAAAAGCCCATTTACAGCTATCCTTGAATTTTGACTGAATTTTGGGAAAATATAGTTTAACTTTTTTGGATTACAATCCTTTTTGGTTATAACGATTTTAGAATCCATAAAAGTTAGAAATGAAATTAGTAAAATTCTGGAATTTTCCTAATTTCCTTGCCCGGGTTTTGTAACTTTGAGATGATTATTTACCCGAGTAGGGTCAAAAACTTTTGCCTTAACCGGAATAAACCTTTTAAAAGAACCTGTTAATTGAGAAAAAACATAAAAGGCATCGTATTGCTGGACGGAGGCCTCGGTCAGGAAATTCATCGCCAGGCTGGTCAACCGGCTCATCCGCTATGGTCTGTTAAAGTCATGATGGACAATCCAAAGCTGGTCAAGAAGGTTCATGCGGATTTCATAAAAGCTGGTGCCACTGTAATTACCATCAATAGCTATACTTGTACACCAACCCGGCTGGAACGTCACGGCTATAGTGACTGGTTTGAGGACCTTCAGGAAAAAGCTTTTGCGTTGGCTTCAGAGGCAAGAAGCGATCTGGGCTATTCCGCTGATGAGGTCAATATTGCCGGCTGTCTTTCTCCCTTAGTAGGAAGTTACGTAACCGACCAACGCCCCTTTTCAGAGATCAAGCAAGCGTATCAGCAAATTGTTGCTGTTCAGGCCGCCCGGGTTGATTTGTTCCTCATAGAGACGATTGCCGGTATAAAAGAGGCAAAAGCAGCAACCGAAGCGGCCCTGGAAAGCGGCAAACCGGTCCTGCTCAGCTTTACCTTGTCAGATCAGGAGCCCGGGAAGCTAAGATCAGGAGAAACCATTGCTGAAGCTATGGATGCGGTAGGGCCTTATGATTTAGAAGGGTTGCTCTTCAATTGCTCTTATCCGGAAACGATTGCAGAAGGCCTGCAGGCTTTGAGAGGGCTCAATATCCCCTATGGCGGATACGCTAATGGTTTTACTTCCGTAGAACCGCTTAAGCCGGGAGGTACGGTCGATGCACTGGCGGCCCGTCAGGATCTCAACGAAAAAAGCTATGCCTCCCACATTTTGAAATGGGTGGAAGATGGCGCTACTATTGTCGGAGGTTGTTGTGAGGTGGGACCGTCCTACATTGCTGAGCTGAGAGATGAGCTGAAGACCGGTGGTTATCAAATTAACCCTTTAATTTAGGCTTTTGCAATTAGGCCAGGTTTTTTCCGAATCTTACTGGTTGAACTAATTGGCCTTCTGGTAATGCTTAGAAAAAAAGGAAGGCTTATGGTTTAAGGAGTGGGGGTTACTACCCTCCTCAAGATGGGGTAAACTGACGTAATTTACTTTCGGCCCTGGTTAAATATGAATGGTTGCCGTTTATGGTTTGCCTTTGAATGGTAAAAACTTATTAGATTGGTTATAAGAAGCTAAAAATCATGATGGTTGAAGACGGGATTCTTTCGGATTTTACCTACTGAAATCCCTCTGAGGTTTCAATTTCGTAGCCATTTTTTTAGATTGCTATTCCCAATACCAGGTTTAAAAATGGTCGTAAATGGTTATGATATTCGGAATACCAATATTGCGCATATTTATGAAGGTGAACCCATTTCCATTGAAAACCTTAGCGTCCTTCTCATGGTCTTGGGCAACCGTTTCATACTAACAGAAAGGAAGTTCCTGTGCTCCGGAGTTGAGGAAGATTTCTCACAATTTGTTTGAAATTAAATCCATGAGCGTTTATTTTTGTTTAGCTTTACTATAAATTTCATTAAATCCTCAACAATGGAGCAAGCTTTTTCATTAACTCACATTAAGGAAAGGGTTAAAGAAAAGGAGAGACAAGCTTTTTTAAAATCCAATGGTACTATTTTCCCCAAGAGTGCACTTTCAGACATTAAAACGATCAATAACGATTTTGGTGAAACTTTAACAAAGGTAGATGGTGAAATCCCAATTGACTTAGAAACAAAAAAGGGGCAAAAATTTCTTTTTATTAGCCATGAACAGACTTATGGTTCCCATGGCCTTCACAAATACCCGGCAAAATTTTTTCCGGAATTACCGAGATGGTTAATTAATCGTTATTCAAAGCCTCATGACTGGATTTTAGATCCATTTACGGGAAGTGGTACTGCCAACATAGAAGCCCTTTTGAATAAAAGAAATTCGGTAGGGATTGATGTAGAGCCTTTTGCCAGATACCTGTCTAAGGTTAAAACTACCCCTTTAGATAGTAAATTATTAGATAAACTTTCAACCGAATTGCTTAATAAAATCGTCAAGTATACGCCCGAACAGGTTAATAAAGAAGACCTTCCTGTATTTCCTTACAGAGATAATTGGTTCCAGGAATCAATGTTATATGAATTAACCTTTATTAAAAAACAAATTGATAAATTAGCCTGCCCGGTTGAAATCAAAGATTTCTTTTATGTTTGTTTTTCTTCTATTATTCGTTTTGTTTCCAATGCGGACAATAATTGTACTCGAACAGTAGTAAGGAAAAATCTGAACAAGAACATCTCCCCAACTATTGCTTTGAAAAAGTTTTCAGAGAATCTCCTTCATTACAAAGAAAAAATGAAAGTGTTTTCAAGCATGGTCCCAAAAGGAATCCGGGTAGATTTCCCAGCTGACATGGATGCTAAGCAGACCCATTATGCGGATAACACTTTCGATTTTAGCCTAACTTCGCCACCTTATGTCAATGCGGTGGATTATCCCCGAACCCATCAGCTTGAACTTTATTGGTTAGGTTTGGTCTCAGGATCATTAACGCCCCTAAAAAAACAACACATAGGAACCGAGAGTGTATCAGCAAAAGCATACAGACAATTACACCTTAGCGGAATTGAGATAGCCGATAAAAAAATGGAAAGCATTTTTGAAAAAGACCCCAGAAGAGCCTATATTGCTTACAAATACCTTATGGAAATGAAGGCCAATCTGGAAGAAACATACCGAATTTTAAAACGGGGAGGGCGTTATGCATTGGTTGTTGGTAACAACAAGATCAAAGGGGAAATTTTTGAAAATTGGCGGTATTTAATGGAAATGGCTGAGAATGTAGGTTTTTCAGTGGAGGATTATTTTGGCTCTGAAATAATTAACCATTTCATAAAAGTCCCGAGAGAAGAGAGGATTAATACTGACTGGGTCTTAATCTTAAGAAAAACATAATGAGTGATTCGGAAAATAAGGCACGGCAATCTTCTATTGATGGTTTTGCCCACGAACATTTAGTTGTCGGGGTTTTAATGAAAAAATATCAAAACGTCTCTTTGGTTGATCTGCCACTTTCCTCCTATGATATTATTGTTTCTTTAAGGCATGAAAATTTAAATAAGGAAGAAATTATTAGGGCACAAGTGAAAACAGCCCGAACCAATGTAGTTTTTACAGGTGGTACCAGAGGTGGTGTAGACCGAACTTACAGGTCTGATGTAAAAACTTATATTCAATCAACAGAGACATCCGATGTTATTGTAGCCTTTCAACCTCTTCATGGACAAGACTTTTCCCTTTATTTTATCCCTACTATTCTTGTAGAAGAATGGGGTGCAAAAAGTAAGTCATTAAATAAACTCCAAGCGTTGAAAGAAAATTATGAAATGCTTGAGAAATCTAAAGATAGCGCATTTGTTACAGAAAAAAGCAAAGATTTAGGCTTGCTTTAACGAAATATCCTTAGGCCTTCCGATTTTGCTATTTGAAAGCTCCCCTAAAGCAGATTTAAAACCCGCAGCCATTTTTTTGGGATTGCCCATCCCGAATAGCAGCGATCAATAAGCAATGGTTTAAGCTTGAAAACTCAGGTTATTTTTATCCTGAAGTCCCTTTTGTCAACTTTTTTTAATTCATCAAAGGTTAGTCAGGCCAACTTGCTAAGGGAAGGACGGGTATTATAAGGGTTAATCAAAGTTCTTCTGCCTCGGCAATCAATTCCGCAATATCACGAACTTGCACCTCTTCCTCCTTTTCCTTCTGTTTAACCCCGTCCGTCATCATGGTCATGCAGAAAGGGCAAGAGGAGGCAATGTAATCCGCATTGGTAGACAAAGCTTCCTCAGTCCTTTCAATGTTGACCTCTTTATTGCCTTGTTCAGCCTCCTTGAACATCTGGCCGCCACCGGCTCCGCAACAAAGTCCCTTGGTTTTGCAGCGTTTCATTTCAACCAGTTCCGAATCCAGGGTATTCAAAACGTCCCTTGGTGCTTCATATACGTCATTAGCCCTGGCCAAATAACAAGCATCATGGAAAGTAATCTTTTTTCCCTTGAACTTTCCACCATCTTGAACCCGCAGATACCCTTGATCAATTAATTGTTGCAGGAAAGTGGAATGATGCACAACCTCGTAATTCCCTCCCAATTCCGGGTATTCGTTTTTCAGGGTATTAAAGCAATGGGGACAGGCCGTCACCATTTTCTTGATACCGTAATCATTAAGGGTCTGAATGTTCATTAAGGCTTGCATTTGGAAAATGAATTCATTACCGGCCCTGCGTGCAGGGTCACCCGTGCACATTTCCTCTTGCCCTAAAACGGCAAATTTGATTCCCACATGGTTGAGGATCTTAACGAAAGCTTTGGTAATCTTCTGGGCTCTTTGATCAAAACTGCCGGCACAGCCTACCCAGAATAAAATATCGGGCTCATCCCCTTTTTCGGCCATTTCGGCCATCGTGGGTACATGTAATTTATTGCTCATGGGTTATTGATTTTATGGGTTCGCAAATACGTCATTTCTTTAAGCCAATAATCTTTTTCCTTACTCTACTCTTGTGATCGGTTAATCTTTTGAACCTTTGCCAATAAAAAAATTATTTGTCATCCTGAGCCCAGTTAAAACGGTCTTCAGAAGGATAAGCCCAGGGTGAAGCATTGTTTTCCACGTTGTTGAACATATTGTTCCATTGACCGGGTGTGTTGGCTGCTTCCATGCTGTTATACCGCCTCATCTGGATGATAATATCCAGCGGATTGATACTAACAGGACAGGCTTCAACGCAGGCGTTACAGGTTGTACAAGCATTTAATTCCTCATTGGTTATATAATCGCCAAGGAGTGATTTGCCGTCATCATTTGGCTCACCGTTTTCATTCAGGTTGGCCCCGATTTCTTCCATCCGGTCGCGGGTATCCATCATGATCTTCCTTGGAGACAATACTTTGCCGGTCATATTAGCGGGACAAGCATCCGTGCAGCGTCCACATTCTGTACAAGAATAGGCATCCAGGATATTTTTCCAGTGTAGGTCCGGCGCGTCTTTTGCACCAAACCTATCCGGAGGTTCTACCCCGCTTTCTTCACTTTGTTCAAAAAGCATGGATTTCACTTCCTGAGTGATTTCCGGCATGTTAGGAATTTTTCCTTTGGGCTCTAATGGTGCAAAATAGGTGTTCGGAAAGGACAAAAAGATATGGAGGTGTTTGGAATAAGGGATGTAGTTAAGGAAAGCAAAAATGCCGATGATATGAGCCCACCAGGCTACCCGTTCTAAAATTACCAGGCTTTCTGTTGTCATCCCACTAAAAGCCGGTGCCATGAATCCGCTTACCAAAAAGGTTCCTGTCTCCGGATAATGACGATGACCCTTTTCCTGGACCGCTAAGTCTGCCGCATTCATGACAAGAATGGCAATCATGAGGCCAATTTCTACCCAAAGGATAATATTGGCATCCAGTTTTGGCCAACGAGTCATTTCAGAAGATTCGAACCGTTTTACCTTTAGCAGATTTCTCCTTATCAGGAATATCACACAGCCTAAAAGGACACCGACTGCCAGAATTTCAAAAAAGCTGATAAAGTAGTGGTAACTGCCTGGTAATAAGGGCGCAAAAACCCTGTGTACTCCTAATACACCATCAATAATGATTTCCAGTACTTCAATATTGATAAGGACAAACCCTACATAAACAAAAAGGTGCATTAAGGCAGGAATAGGCCTTTTGAACATATCCTTTTGCCCAAGGGCATAAAGAATCATTTGCCGCCAGCGTTCCCTTGGCCGGTCATGGAAATTGACGTTGCGCCCCAGCAGGACATTCCTTCTAATGATACGGATATTACGGGCAAAAAAGATTATTGTGATTATCAGCAAAATTATGAACCCAACTTGTCCTAAAATTTCCATAAAAACGGGTTTTAAAGCCTTCTAAAACAATAACCAGAAGGTTTTTTTATTGTTTGAACGAAATTCAGCAATTGTACGAATATTATAATTTTCTTAAAAAAATTGCTGATAAAAGGGAAGCGGTTTTAATGGGTTAATCCTTTGAGAAAAAAATCGATAAAAGGGTTTAGGATAAATGCTTTAAATATGCTAATTTTGCAAATTCTTAAAATAAGGGGTGACGTAGCTCAGTCGGTAGAGCAACGGACTGAAAATCCGTGTGTCGGGGGTTCAATTCCCTCCGTCACCACCTTTCTTTTCCTTGGTGCCCCGGTTTTCAATCGGGGCACCTTTTTAGGTTGTTACCACCTTTATAAATACGCATTTGATCCGCCTTTTAAAATACATTAAGGAACTTAAGGTCGACCCATTGTAGCCGGACCTGTCATGAGGCTCCCTAATGGGTAACCCTTTCCTATCTTATTAAAGGTTTTGAATCCTTTCAACTTTTTAGGATACAAGCCGTAAAACCTTACCTTTGTGAATCCAAAACCTTATTTATGAACAAGGAAGCCCAGCAATGGATTGATAAATTGGGTTTGCACGACCATCCTGAAGGAGGTTACTTTAAGGAGACTTATCGCTCGCACGAAAAAATCCCTCAGAGGGATTTACCTGCCAATTACCAGGGTGACCGGAATTTTTCTACCGCCATTTATTTCCTGTTGAAAGAAGAGGAATTTTCCGCCTTTCACCGGCTAAAAGGCGATGAATTGTGGCATTACCATGCAGGGGATCCGCTTGAAATTTTCGTGATTAATCCCGATGGTAACCTGGAAAAGTATTATTTGGGCCCCCAATTAGATGCGGGCGAACAACCTCAGGCGATTATTTTTAAAAACCAATGGTTTGCTGCCCGTGTCAACAACCCGACCGGTTATACCCTGATGAGTTGTACAATGACGCCCGGTTTTGAGTTCGCTGATTTTGAAATGGCTAAAGAAGTGGAATTGATTCGTCAGTATCCCCATCATCGCGAATTGATTAAACGGCTTACTCGACAATAAGTAAAAGTGGGCCAACTCATTGATAACATTTTTGAAAAATAAGCTTGCATGCTTCTTAATAGAATTTTGGTAAGAAAATGACGAATCGCATGGTTAAAAAATTGCTCAAAACCCTTATTGGTTTTTTGCTGGTTTTAGGGGCCTGGAATGAGGTATCGGCGCAAAAAATCAATGAGGTTAAGTTAAACACACCGCGCGAAACGGTTAAGACCCATATTGAATTTTTACAGCACGGGAATTACCATCCTTTTAAGGCTGCGAAGGTCATTCCTGTTAAAGATTCTGTATTAGCAAAGGAACTGGCTGTTAAGCTAAAACAAATATTGGATGCCAAGGGCCTTTATGTGGAGTATAGCAATATCCCAGACCGACCTGATTACAAGGATACAAACCGGAATAAAAAGGAATATATCCTTTTCAATACCTATCCCCGAATTTATTTAAGTAAAAAAGGGGATAAATGGTTTTATTCCCGGGAAACCGCTGAAGCCATTCCTGAAATTTATAATCAGGTTTTTCCTTTTGGAGCCGATAAGTTGGTGAATTTAATTCCAAAAAGTGCGCAAAAAGAATTTTTAGGTTTAGCTTTATGGAAATACCTGGGGTTAGCCATAATTTTCTTATTGAGCTACCTGTTTTATCGTATTGGGATTTGGATCTTCAATAAGATTGTCCACAGCGGGCTTAGGAAAGTAGTAGGAGATCGGGATGCCGATCGTTATGAACGCTCCATTTCCCGGTTTTTGAGTTTAATCCTGGTATTGGCGCTTATAAACCTGTTTTTGCCTATTCTTCAACTCCCGGTAAATTTTTCCCATTATTTTTTTCTGGCACTAAGGATTTTTATTCCCCTCTTAATGACACTTATCCTATACCGGGTCATGGATCTTCTTGGGGTTTACATGATGCGGGCTGCTGAAAATACCGAAACCACTTTCGATGATCAGTTTGTCCCCTTGGTCCGGAAAACCTTAAAAGGGATAGTCATTTTAGTGGGGTTCTTATTCATTCTTCAGAATTTGAATTTCAATATAACCGGTATCTTAGCCGGCCTTTCCATTGGAGGTCTTGCTTTTGCCCTTGCTGCACAGGAAACCATAAAAAACCTTTTTGGCTCCCTTATGATTTTTGTTGACCGGCCTTTCCAAGTGGGAGATTATGTCAGGTTAGAGAATGACATAGCCGGTATCATTGAGGATGTGGGCTTTCGTTCTACCAAAGTACGGACTTTTGAGCAATCATTGGTTTCCGTACCCAATGGCAAACTGGCGAATATGAACATTGACAATATGCAGATGCGTTTGCAAAGGCAATTTTATACCCATATCACCATTACTTATGATACCCCACCGGCATTGGTCGAAACCTTCAGGGACGGGATCAAACGCCTTATTGAAGAGCACCCTAATACCGATAAAAGTTCCTACTATGTCAACTTGAATGCCCTGGATGCTTATTCATTAAACATCATTATTTGGTGTTATTTTGAAACGGAGGAATGGGAAGCGGAATTGAAGTATCGTGAAGAATTGCTGCTTTCAATTATGAAGTTGGCAGAAGAGATTGGTGTTCGTTTTGCATTCCCAACAAGTATCGTTCATGTAGAGGATTTCCCGGGGCAACTTGCTAAAACCCCACTTCATAAAGAGGGGGAAGGAGATATGCAAAAAAAATTGGAAGCTTTTTTTGAGAAGCGTAAGCAAAATGGGGATTAGTGAACAATGGGTTTTGTTGAAATGATTTTCATTGAGGATTGATTATTAGATTGGATATGCTAATGAAGTCGCTAAAAAGCGTGTTAATATGGATAGTTGTTTTAAACCTTTTTTGGGGAATTGGGGTTAAAAATGCCTTTTGCCAGGAAAATGAACCCGAATTCAAAGGCGATAAACAATCTTTTGAGTACTTACGCTTTTTATTTAAGCATGATAAGGACCTCGGCATATCTTATGAGCATTTAGCTTCCAGGTATAAAAACCGTATACCCGATGGCTTGATAGAGAAATTTTTCAAAAGAAAGCGGCCGTCCAATTATGAAAGGGGCTATTATGCCGGAGAAATAAAGCTGGTAACCGATCACTATTATGCATTTTATTACGAGCGACCGTGCTATAAGCGGGATTTGTGCAGAGTGGGGTATTTAAGCACCCTTAGTAAAGAAGGAGCCCTCATTTCAAACATGGTCTTTTCTTATGATTCTTCGAACCAATTCACCCATGACACCATGAATTCCCGGATTATCCAACAGGGCTACATTGAATCGGTGAAATGGCATGCTCGTTATAAACAAAATGGTGGGATAGAAAAAATTAAGGATTTTGATACTACCAAGTACCGGTATTATAAACTTTCTGATTCAGGGGTTATTGAAAAACTTCCCCAATTTACAAAAACCCCGTACAGAAAATATCCCTTTACTTCCTATCGCCTTGTACAGCCCGATGAGCTTGATGAATATTCCTGGCGTGAGCAAACCATCATGAAGAATGAAATTTTCGCGGATTATGGGTATAAGTTTGAAATAGACCAATGGCGGGAATATTTTAGTAATAAGGATTGGTATGAGCCCACCCGGGAAAAAGTACATGATTCCCTGAATACCATTGAAAGATTGAACTTAAAGCGGATTGTAAAGTACCAGAGAAGGAATTAGTTTATCCGGCCTTCCACGCTAAACATATTCGGCCAATTCTTCTGTGAATTCTACGTTATGATAAACGTTCTGGACATCCTCATCTTCTTCCAGTTTTTCCAATAATTTATTGACATCCTGGAATTGCTCAGGCGTTAATTGCTTTGTGATTTTAGGGATGCGTTTGAGCCTGGAATTTTTGGGTTTAATACCCATTTCTTCAAGCTTTTCCTGCATATTGCCAAAGTCATCCTTAGCCGTGGTGATGATTATTTCCCCATCCTCCTCATCTTCTTCGATTTCTTCTGCGCCGGCATCAATGAGTTCAAGTTCCAGGTCTTCTTTGCTATACGCTTCGGGTTTTTCCAGGGTAAAAACACCTTTTTGATCAAAGATGAAATCCAGCGAACCGCTTTTGGAAAGGTTCCCGTTGTGCTTACTAAAGTAAAATCGAATGTTGGAGACGATCTTATTGATGTTATCTGTACCGGCTTCTACGAAGATCGCTACACCGTGTGGACCATAACCCTCATAATTTACTTCTTTGTAGGTGGTATTGTCTTCGCCGGCTGCTTTCTTAATGGCCTTTTCTATGTTGGTTTTGGGCATGTTTTGCCCTTTGGCATTCTGGATAGCCACTTTCAGCCTTGGATTATTTTCCGGGTCACTTCCGCCTAATTTAACGGCAGTATTGATTTCCTTAATGAGTTTGGAGAATATCTTGGAAGTGCGGACATCATTAACTGCCTTTTGGTGCTTTATTTTTGACCATTTATTGTGTCCGGCCATAGTAAATCCTTTTTAGCTTTCCCGAAAATTAACTATTCAGGCAATAAGCAAATGGCTAATCAGGATTCTTTGTTCCTGTATAAAAACCGATTAAGCCCTTTCCCTGTTTTGATAAGCTCAGTTGTATGATTTGAGCAAAAAGTTAAATATGAATCACTTCATCATAAGCTGCCGCTGTAGCTTCCATAACCGCTTCAGACATCGTGGGATGGGGATGAACAGATTTGATAATTTCGTGACCTGTGGTTTCTAACTTCCTTGCACTCACAACTTCGGCAATTAATTCGGTAACATGGTCACCCATCATGTGAGCCCCTAACCATTCTCCATATTTGGCATCAAAAATGACCTTTACGAGGCCTTCACTATGGCCGGCTGCCTGGGCTTTGCCAGAAGCACTGAAAGGGAAGTTACCAACTTTAATGTCGTAACCAGCGTCCTTGGCTTGTTGCTCTGTATAGCCTACCGAGGCTATTTCCGGGAAGCAATAGGTGCATGAAGGAATGTTGGTGTAATCAATGGGTTCCGGGTTTTCACCGGCCATTTTTTCCACACAGCAAATGCCTTCAGCAGATCCAAGGTGGGCAAGTGCCGGGCCCGGTATTACATCCCCAATCGCATAAATCTGGGATACATTGGTTTGGTAAAATTCATCAACCTCTATTTTACCATCTTTATCCTTGTTGATCCCCAGATTTTCCAAACCGACATCTTCTATATTCGGGGTAATACCCACCGAAGAAAGCACAATATCGCAATCAATTTCTTTTTCCTCTTTTCCGGTATCGATTTTTACCTTGCATTGACTGCCACTAGTATCTACCGCTTTGACGTTGGAGCCGGTGAGGATTTCCATACCCTGCTTCTTGAAAGTTTTTTGTAATTGCCTGGAAACTTCATGGTCTTCTACCGGCAGTATTTGGTCTAAATATTCGACCAGGGTAACTTCAGTACCAATGGCATTGTACATGTAGGCAAATTCTGACCCGATGGCCCCTGCTCCAATCACAACCATACTTTTGGGCTGTTTCTCCAGAGTCATGGCTTTTCGGTATTCAATAACTTTTTCCCCGTCAATGGTTATATGGGGCAACTCTTTGGCCCTTGCCCCGGTAGCTATGATTATTTTATTGCCCTCATAGGTTGTTTTTTTGCCTTTACTGTCTTCCACTTCCACTTTTTTATCCTTTGTGAGTCTTCCATGTCCCTGGATGACATCAATCTTATTTTTCTTCATCAGAAAGTTGACCCCTTTACTCATCCCATCAGCCACCTTCCGGGAACGGTTGATCATGCCCTCAAAATCCACTTGCGCATCATTAACAGTAACCCCGAAATCCTTTGCATGCCGGACGTAATCGTAAATCTGAGCAGATTTTAGCAGGGCTTTAGTGGGGATACACCCCCAGTTTAAACAGATACCCCCTAAGCTTTCATGCTCTATGATTCCTACTTTCATGTCAAGTTGGGCTGCCCTGATCGCAGCTACATAACCACCGGGACCACTTCCGATAATTAATAAATCGTATGCCATGGCTTTGTCAAACTTTTTAAATTAAGGCCACAAAGTAAATTATTTTTTAAGAAAAAAGGGGAGAGGTAAGTGATGGGGTAATCTAAGCCAAGATTACTGGTTATATTTATTCATGGTGTTTTCAATGCCCTGTAGAGGCCAATCCTTGATAATTTGCGTTGCTTTATTCACTTCCGGTTCAATTATTTTTTTTTCTTCTTCTGTCCATTCTTCTAACACATACTGTATCTGACGGCCCTTCGGATAATTTTTCCCGATGCCAAAGCGTAACCTCGGAAAGTTTTTATTGCCAAGGGTTTCAATGATATTTTTCATGCCATTATGACCGGCATCACCCCCCTTTTTTTTGAGCTTTATTTTGCCCAGTGGCAGGTCCACATCATCGGTAATCACCAGTAGTTGAGTCAATGGGATTTTTAATTGGTTAACCCAATAACGCACTGCTTTTCCACTAAGGTTAACCAGGGTAGTAGGTTTTATTAAGATGATTTCCCGGTTTTTGATTTTGGTTTGGGTCAAGGAAGCATACCTTTCCTGCTCAAAGCTCAACCCGGACGCTTTTGCGAAGGCGTCCACGATCATAAAACCAACATTATGCCGGGTATTTTCGTATTCAGGGCCGATGTTTCCTAATCCAACCACAAGGTGTTTCAAAAGGCGTGGCTTTTAGGTCAGTATAAAAAAGAAGATAGCCCTGAAAACCATCTCATTATTCAGCAGAGGCGGCTTTTTTGGCCTTTTTGGGTAGTGCCACCGAGGCTACGGCTACGCTGGGCTTGTTCAGAATTTTGAGGTTGTCAAATTCCAAATCCTGAACTTTGATAATTTCTCCGTTATCCATTCCCCCGACATCAATGGTTAATTGTTCAGGAATGGCTTTGACTTTGCCTTTTACCTGGAGGTTACGGACTTTTTTGAAGAGCCTGCCCCCATTAATCACACCTGCCGGAGTACCCGTAAAGGTAACAGGCAAGGTTAATTTGACAACACTTTCCTCCTGAACCCTCAGGAAATCCAGGTGTAACACATCATCCGATAAAGGATGGAATTGGGATTCCTGAATAATGGCTTCCTGCTTTTCCTCGTTTTCGATGAGGAGGTTCACTTTATACACATCCGGGGTAAAGGCCAAATCCCGGAAATCTTTAACAAAGCCGTAAAGATGACGGGTGGGTTGTTGACCGCCATACAAGGTGCAAGGGACAAAACCTTGCTGCCTCAACTTTCTCGTATCTTCTTTTCCAATGATTTGTCGTTCCTTAAGTTTAATGGATTTTAACCGCATGATTGACCGCTCTTTTTTAAGAAGTGCAAATGTACAAAAAACCTTTGGTTTAAGGAAAACACTGTGTATAATTCAACCCTTTATTCCCTGAAGGTTGAACAAATCCGTTAAAAGTTCAAGTCTTGTTGGTAGGAATCCGTTAAAGCAAATAGTGAGCTTATGGTACCGTGTTCGTAAACATTCCGGATGGCCTGGGCAAAAAGTTTGGATACGGTAAGGGAGCGAATTTTATTGGTTTTTTCATTGACCGGAAGGGTATCACAAACCACCAATTCTTCCAGTTCGGAATTTTCTATTTTTTCGATGGCATTTCCGCTTAAAAGGCCATGGGTAATACAGGCCCTTACCGTTTTGGCCCCTTGTGCCTTCATCTCTTTGGCTGCCTGTACCAGTGTACCACCTGTATCAATGATGTCATCCACCAAAACCACATTTTTGTCTTTGACGTCCCCGATCACATTCATCGTGGCAATTTGATTGGCTTTTTTCCGGTGCTTATCGCAAATTACCATTTCGGCATTCATCTGGTCCGCATACATGCGTGTACGTTTGGAACCCCCGATATCCGGTGAGGCTATCACCAAATTATCCAGGTTTAAGCTTCGGACGTAGGGAATGAAGATCACCGAACCATCAAGGTGATCAACGGGAATGTCGAAAAAGCCCTGTATCTGTGGCGCATGGAGATCCATGGTCATGACCCGGCTGGCTCCCGAAGCCGAAATAAGGTTAGCAATGAGCTTGGAAGCTATGGCTACCCGGGGTTTGTCTTTTCGATCTTGACGGGCATACCCAAAATACGGAACAACAGCCGTAATATAGTGAGCCGAAGCCCGTTTGGCTGCGTCAATCATTAGCAGCAACTCCATCAAATTTTCCGAGGGACTAAAACCGGATTGGATCAGGAAAACATCGCAACCCCTAACCGTTTCGTTGAAATAAGGCTGGATTTCCCCGTCACTAAAAACTTCCACGGAGGATTCTCCCAAAGGTTTCCCGAAATTCTGGGCAATTTTCTCCGCCAAAGGCTTTGAGTCCCTGGCAGAAAAAATTTTGATGGGGTTAAATCTAGATGGCATAGGAAAGTTAGTCTAAGTGAAGAATGGTTGTCCGGCCAGGGCTCGAACCTGGACTCTTCAGGACCAAAACCTGACGTG
>CAZJWK010000072.1:0-984 GCA_964549595.1 uncultured Sphingobacteriales bacterium
GCCCCATGTAAAACCACAGCACTAAATTTCCACAAAAAATGGGGTAGAACCATTTTTATTATTGCTAAGGCCAGGGATCCTAATTCAATCGTTTCTAACTGGTTGGTTACAAAACATAGCAAATTTCCTGGCAAAAAAGCCTTTATTCAGCAAGGGCTTACAGCAAAAAAAGCTTATAAAACTTTCAACCAGTAAGTTTAAAACGGGAAATGCCTTTATTTAAGTGATTGACGGTCCTTATATTGCCAATCCATGGTATTGATAAGTTTTAAAACATCTTTCCGGAGAAAGTCAATGGCAGGCTGCAGGGAGTCCCTGTTGGGTTGGGCATCGAAGTATAGAGAACCCCTTAGGAAATGCCGGTTACTATCAGTGACAAAAAATTGGATAGCAGTGGCCGTATTGCCGCCCAGTTCATAAAAAATGCCACTGGTTGAATCTTTTTGAATACGATTTTCCCGGATTTTAGTGGCTTTCACCGTATGCTTGTAAACAAAAGTTCGTGCGTCTTCACGTAAGGTATTCAGCTTATCCAGGTCATTGAAGGAGCGATAGCTGAGATAAAGTTTGGCATTTAAAGGTTCATAGAAAACATTCATCCAACAGGTGCGGTCTTTGGCCGATGAATCAGGTACAATTTTCCCGTAAGTGGGATACTGAAAACGGAAAGGGCAGGTACTGTCGAATGTTTGGTAACCCCGTTCGGGCAAATTTATTCGGGGATACCCTTTTGGCTTGGGGGTGTAGGAATTATCCTGGCAACCGGAAATTATTATCCAAAACCCGAAAAATATGAGCATTAAACCTTTGGCCCAGTTCGTCATTACCTTAACTCCTTTTCGAAAGATGCAAAGAAAAGGAAAAAAATCGGATGACTAAATTTTCGTGATAAAGTTCCATAAAGATTTGCTCCATTGAAGCCAATGGCTTGGCATTTGTTTTTCCCCGGTGAAAAGTCCGCTAAAGGCATTGGCCAGGTACTGG
>CAZJWK010000072.1:999-14380 GCA_964549595.1 uncultured Sphingobacteriales bacterium
TTCCTTTGGATAACCATTTTCCGCAATTTAGGATGGTTATAGAACAAATTGCCCAGAAAACGGCTACCTTTAAGTGGTTCCAGTATGTGTTGCGATAATTCCATTTGATACCTGCTCTCCGCTTCGTCCAAGCGTGGAAAAGCCTCTCCCAAAGCTTCGCCGGCTAATTTTCCGCTAATAACCGCATTTGAAATGCCTTCTGCGGTAACAGGTTCAGCCAGACCTGCCACATCCCCGGTTAGGAAAACGCCCCTTTGCGCTAAGGGCTCTTGACGGGGTTTGATCGGAATTTGGTAACCATGGAGTTGCTGATCAACGATGTCAGGCATTAAATTCAGGGATTCCTGATAACTTTTTAATCGGCTTTTTAGGTCCTGTTTTCCTTTTTTCATGGCTAAAACGCCAACCGATAAGTGCCGGGTTTTCGGGAAAACCCAACCATAACCCGGTTCTATGGCTTCCAGGTCAAAACGGCAAGTGGATTGCCAATGGCTTAATGCGTCTTTACCAACCGTGGTTTCCGCTTCCAAAGCCGGAATCAAAAAACGGGTATCAGTAGGCCAGCAGGTTTTTTTGGCAGTTTGGCCAAATACGCCGTCAGCCGCAACGATGGCTTTACTTGCAAACTCACCCCCTGAGGTTTTAATATGCCAATAGGCGTCATCCGACCAGAATTGTTTTGCGCCCATTCCTTCAAATACTTGAACCCCTTTTTCTTTTACTTGGCCGTTCAAGTAATCATCAAGTTCATCACGCATGGTAAGTTGAACGATGGGATTTTGCCCGGCCACCGTGAAATGAAAGCCATGCCTAAAAAAATTCAAATCAACCTCTTGGTACGATTGGCCTGATAATCCGTTTAAAGGAAAAGGCAAATTGTCAACCATTCGAGGCACCAACCCCCCTCCGCAAGGCTTGTAGCGTGGGAAGGTTAATTTATCCAATACCGCTACATTTAGTCCCTTATCGGCCAGGTGCCAAGCAGCAATCGAGCCGGAAGGCCCTGCTCCGATCACTACAACATCAAAATACGGATTTGCCATTTTAAGCCAATTGCCTTTGTGGTAAGCAAAATTAAGGCAATAAATGGTCAATAATTAAGCACTCGGATCTTAAATGGGACAACAATGTATAACCGGATAAATCAGTAATAAATTTTCTGCGGAAGGGAATCAGGGCCTTTCAGCAGCGAAAAATGGGAAAAACAGCCTTTTTGAACAGACTTCTTCACCTTCAAACAGCCTGGTAAATTAAAGAATTCAGTGGCAACGTTTACTTTGACTTTCAGAAGAAAAAGCAATTTGTTGTTTTATTTTGGGAATTATGACCATTTCATAAGGGGTAGTCAAAGCTTGCGTTACCACGCAATTTTTCCCGGGCTTTTTACTAACAATTTCTACCCGGGTTTTACTTTGGGTCTTGCAAACATCGGCAACCTTTACGGAATATCCGCCGGTAGGTTTACTACCCTGAAATACTGCCAGCACCATTTTCTTCTGAAAATTCACATTCGGCAAATTACTCAAATCCGATTTTTTAGTTAATTCACTCCATTCTTGCTGATTTTTGATAGCCACTTGCTTCGCTTCCCGAATACCCGAATGGCTGCCTTTATCAATGGGCGTGTAATTAACAGGATTAGGACATTGAGGTTTTTTCCCTTTTGAAGCACATTCCTTAACCTGATTTTCCTGAAATTGAATATTTTGATGAGAAGGCCTTGAAATTTTTACCAGGTGAAAAGGTCGGCTAAAGGTTTGATTAACCGGGCACCCTTGCTCAGGCTCCTTATTTTCCACATGAACATTTAATTGGTTGGGGCTTTTACAAATTTTCTTCACCGATATGCCATAGCCACTGGTCGGCTTTTGGCCTTGAAAAACGCCAATTAAAAGGTTTTTGGAAAAATCCATATCGGGGAATTTGCTTTTGTTTCCTTTCAATTGCTGCAGTAGTTGTTGCCATTCCCTGTCGTCATCAATGACCCTATTCTGGTCCTGCTTTATTGAGCTATTGCTTCCCCTTAAAATGGTATTAAAAGCCATTCCGGACCCTTCACATTTTTCCCGGTTCTTATCTTTAATGGTTTTTTGCCCATTATTACCCGATAAAATAGGCTCAATCCGATCACACGCATAAGAGCCAATGATCAGTAATAAGCATCCGATACTAAACCTTAACAGTTTCATAGTTATTGATTTTATCTCTACTTTTAAGATGAAGTGTAAGGCGGTTGGGTTGTATCGTGTGCTTAAAAATTTTTTTCCCCTTCATAAAAATTTTAAAGCCATTTATGCGTTAACAATAATTTAATGCAACTTCTTTTTATAACTTTTCATCAAAAATGGTGATAACATTGCTTTTGATCAAACAAATAAAAGCTAAAAAATATGAGACACCTGACCATTGTCCTTTTGTCCCTGATGACAATTTTTGCCGGTTGTGAAAGAAATGATGATAAAGATTTTGCCCCGAAAGATAGGAGTTATGAGGCAAGTGGAGGCTCGAGCAGTAGCAGTGATCCTTCTTCCGGGAGTAGCAATAATCCCAATAATCCGCAAAATGAAAAAGATGAGCCCGGGGTCATCACCGCAGGGGAATGGAATGATCTGGCCAATTGGGATTTCTGGAAAGATCTGATGACCCGAAGTAAAATCAAAAACAAGAAAAATGACTGGAAATTTTACCCAAGTCCGAGGGTTTCAGTAAAAGTTACCGGCCCCAATGGAGAAGGCGCCAGCGATGTCCGGGTAAAACTGACAAAAAGTGGTTCCACCGAATTTGTCACCCGAACGGATAATAAAGGAAAGGCTGAGTTATGGCCCAACCTTTTTACAAACAACAAACAGGTTAACCTTTCTAACTATCAAATCAGCGTGGGTACAAACGGGAAAAAGAAAGCGGATATAAAGGCTTATGACGATGGCATAAATCAATTCACCCTGGAAACTAACCCGAATCCTACTAAAGTAGATGTAGCTTTCGCGGTTGACGCAACAGGTTCAATGGGTGATGAATTGAAATTCCTCCAAACGGAACTAAAGGACGTTATTTCCAGGGCTGAAAACGCTTCAATAAATGCCCAAATAGCTACTTCGGCCTTATTTTACCGGGATGAAGGAGATGACTACCTTACCAAAAAATCCGATTTTGCAAGCAACGTAAAAAACACCATAAATTTCATCAAAAAGCAAAATGCCGGCGGTGGGGGCGATTATGAAGAAGCTGTTCATACGGCTATGAAGGAATCTGTTTTCGATTTAAGCTGGTCTGAGTCCGCTAAATCCCGTATCCTATTTCTCTTGTTAGATGCTCCTCCCCACAAAAATTCTGATAATATTCAAAGCCTGCAAAATTCCATTGAAAAAGCCAATAAAAAAGGCATCAGACTCGTGCCCATTGTGGCAAGCGGAATAGATAAGGAAACGGAATTCCTGATGCGTTCCTTTGCCATTTCCACCAACGGTACTTATGTATTTATTACGGATCACAGTGGAGTCGGAGGTGACCATATAGAAGCAACAGTGGGCGATTATGAAGTAGAATACCTCAACGATCTCATGGTCAGGTTAATCAAGGAATATGCTAAATAACCTTTATTATGAGCCCATTAAGTTAAACAGATTAAGGGCGTATTTGCATATTGAATTAGGCCCTTATATTTGTGGCCCCGATGGAAACCGGTAAATTATGCGAAAAATTTGCTTAATCCTTTTGGTGTTCGCCTTAGCAGGGTGTTTTACCAGATGTTCTGAGGAACCTGATCCCGCTGTTTCAAACTTCGAAATCAAAAGGAATTATTTCTTTGAGATTTCTCAAATCAGCAGTCCTATTTTTATTCCGGGTTTATACGAACCCACCATATCAATGGAAGGGGATCAAAAATTCAGTGAAAACAATACGAGCCTGGAATCTTCACTCGCTATCGGCCTGAAATCTGTTAAATTAATCATTGAAGAGCCTTCTGACAGGACGTTTAAGTTCTTGAAAAATTTCCGCATTTACATCAATGCAAAAGGGCTGGATGAAAAATTAATTGCGGAAAGGCAAAATGTGCCGGATGATGTCGGGGATAATTTGAGTTTAGCCATAATGCAAACCAATCTGACCCAGTACATTAAAAAAGATCAGTTTGAAATGCGTTATGAATTGGAAGCGGATGAACAAACAAGCAGCAAAACGGAAGTAAAATCCAAAATCACATTTGATGTGACCGCCATGCGGCAAGATCAATAGTTTATAACAGCTCAGTTTCAAGGCCCCTCAAGTAAGGACCTTATTTACCGAATCAGGCCTCATTTGACCATCCGAATAAGTGATTACTTTAAACCTTACGCTATCCCTTTTTAAGATAAATAAAACTGTTCTGGGAAATAGATACCTCATTTTTCATGGAAATGCTTCGCCCAAAAATTTAAGGCCACTCCCTTAAATCCTGGGGATTAGTGTCATTTGACCCTCTACCACGGGCAATACGACTACCAAGCAGTATGCATTGTAAAAATGGCTTCAGCGGGATATTGACTTACCTTCCAAACTAATTAATTTTTCAAAAAATTATGTTAGCCTGTATCTTTGTATTTTTTTGAGAAGCCTTTCAAACAAACAAAAAGGCATATTTATTGTAGAAAAGCTAACAGCTAAAAACGCCTAATTTTCAAAAATGGCACAAAACTCAGGTCAGACCAACCAAAAAACCACCCCCCTTAAAAAAGTCTTAAAAAACTTTACTCAGTTTTTTCAAACTGAAGCCCTTGGAGGCATCCTGCTTATTTTGGCAACGGTTATCGCTTTACTGTGGGCTAATTCTCCTTTTTATCACTCCTATCATGCCCTATGGGAAGAAACTCATTTTTCAATCGGGCTGGCTGGTTTCGAGATCGATAAAAATCTGCACCATTGGATCAATGACGGATTGATGGCCATGTTCTTTTTTGTTATTGGATTAGAGATCAAGCGGGAAATCCTTATGGGGGAGCTTTCCACACCGAGAAAATCGGCTTTGCCGATTGCAGGGGCTATTGGAGGTATCGTAGTGCCTGCCCTGATTTATACCTTTTTCAACTGGGGTAATGATACTATGCAAGGCTGGGGCATTCCAATGGCAACAGATATCGCCTTTGCGATCGGAATCATGGCTTTATTGGGAAGAAAGGCTCCTTTGGCCTTAAAAGTTTTTTTGACTGCATTGGCCATCGTAGATGACCTTGGTGCTGTTTTGGTAATTGCCCTGTTTTACTCTTCCGATATTTCTGTGATGAATTTATTCATCGGACTAATAGTGTTCGGGGCCATGTTTGGTGGTAATCAGGCGGGAATCAGGAATACATTGTTTTATGCTGTTTTAGGCATCGGGGGGCTTTGGCTCGCTTTTTTGTTATCAGGCGTTCATGCTACTGTGGCTGGTGTTATAGCAGCATTTGCCATTCCTGCCGATATGAGAATTGATAAGTTCCAATTCCGTGACAATCTTCAAAACACCGTTCAATATTTCGCTCAGTTGAAAGGAACAGCCAGTCATGCATTATCAGGCAAGCAACTACATGTATTGGAAGAAGTGAAAGGAAACATAGATGATGTGGAACCGCCTCTCCAAAAACTTGAGCATACCCTTCACCCCTGGGTAATGTATGGCGTGATGCCAATGCTGGTGTGGTATTTACACCCGAGGCCATGGGGAACCTTACGAGCCATCCTGTAAGCTTAGGGGTCTTATTAGGGCTTTTGGTCGGAAAAGTTGGCGGTATTACCTTGTTCAGCCTGGCTGCAGAAAAATTAGGATTGGCTGAACTGCCTAAAGGTTCCAACTGGATGCAGGTGGTGGGGGCAGGATTTTTAGCCGGTATTGGTTTCACGATGTCCCTGTTTATTACAGCATTGGCCTTTAAAAGTACTGAACTACAGGATATGGCAAAAATGGGTATTTTAGTTGGATCCTTTATTGCAGGGGTTACTGGCTTTTTCATAGTCAGAACAGCCGCTAAAGAGCCCATTAAACAACCTGCTTCAAACATCGAGGAAACTATCCGTAGAAGTTAATTACCTGATTTGCCAGACTTAAGGGAATTGATTAACTTTTAAGTAAATCATAAGCCTATGAATTATTCCAACGGTTCCGGAAATGAAGACACGTTCTTTGAGCGGGTTTGGCGGTTGACGGGTGAGCGGAATGAAAACCAAGACTTATACAGCGGTGCCATTCTAAAGGTCCGAACGGAAGGAGAAACCATTCGCATCTTCTTGCTTTCGTCCGGAAGAGAATTGCCTCACCTACAAACGGATAAAACAACCCCCCATGGTCCTTTTAACCACTTTAAAATAACCGAGGTCAGGCAAAAAGGAAATAGGGTCGAATCCATCAAAGTCCTCGCCCGTGAATGGCCGGAAAATTCCTACCCAATAACCGAATCACAACGTGTCAAAGGATTTTATTTGGCCTTAATGGGATCAGCATTCTTTACCGGATTGGTAAGTTATTTTATCCTGAAACGGATGAAAAGCTAAACCCCTCCACCCTATTCTTGTCTTTGAACTACCAGTTTTTTGGCTATCATTTTTTACCCTTAAAATGTAAAAAATTACCGACTCCGTTTTATTCGATTCTTTCCTGTTTCAGAAGCATTCATACAACGTTTCCATTGCTTTCCAAAGCTTTCAACTCACTTTTGTTGGTAGAGATGCTGCTTAGTTACTATTTAAATAAAAGGATTCTTCGAAATGAAAAGTATCCTTACATGAACCGGAATGTAAAAATCACGCCATTGTTACACGTTTTCAACTACCTTATCATGAGTACTGGAAAGGGCCTTTGGCTCTTGGCTTCCAAGATCAATGGAATGGTTAAATGGTGGAAAGCTTTTTCAAAAAAAGCCTGCTTCCTAACCCTTAGAAAGCAGGCCGTTCAGAAAAGCCAAGTACTTTTGCTTAGCGAATTAGGGTTACAGTACCATGCTGTACTTTGTTTTTTGAATGCCGGTGTCGATAATTGATTTCAAAATAATAGGTACCTGCTGGTAGGGCTTCACCTTTCCTATTTGTTCCATCCCAGAACCTGCAGAATTTGCAACCTTTTGGATTTTCCGGACTCTTGGTTTGGCAATTACCATCAAAATCATTGGCCTCCTGAGTCCAGAAGCATTGGTTATTACTTTGACCTTTCTTGGTTTTGTAAACTACCTCACCCCAACGGTTATAAATTTTCATGGAAAAGGCTTCATCGCCTTGCATCCGGAATGTAAACCGATCATTTTTACCGTCTCCATTGGGAGTGAAAACATTGCTTCGCCCATAAGCCGTGTCAAAATGATTTTTAACCCGAAGGCAAGCTGTATCCTTGCATCCTTGAGGATTGGTAGCAATCAGACATACATCATAAAAACCCTTATCGGTGTGATAATCCATCACCGGCTGTTTTTCTTTACTCGAGGTAGTAAAATCATTGCGGTCATTGTTATTATGGGGATGCGTATAATGTTCAAGCTGATGAAGGTTAAGATCGCCTTCAAAAAACCTGCCGGTATCAATAGTGCCATCGAAAAATAACCACCGGTAATGCTCACCATACCTGGAGGTATTTTCAAATTTAAACACTGGCACATCAACATTCACCGTATCTAAACCGGCTTTTATCGCGCTTGTGGTGACCTGGTTGACAGCGGTATCGAAACACAAGGAATCCGGACCATGCGGTAAAAGCCTGACATCGAAAGTGTCATACTGATTTACCCTGTAATGGTATTGAAAACTAGCTCTACTGGACCGGTGGACGGAATCCCCATTCCCCATTAACCAGGTAAACCTTTGGTAAAGGGTATCCGACTGATTTTTCAGCACTAACGGCTGATTGGGGCACAATACGTTAGGGACCGGTTCAAAGGTAGCTGAATCCGTACCTTTGATTCGTACCAAATATTTGCTGGGTTTATAATCCGGGAAAGTGGTATCCGGAAAAGTGGCACCACACCATAAGGAGTCAGTGGGATCCGGTGTTGCTGTGTTAGCAACCGAATCGAAAGCGGTGAGATTTAACCGGTATTGCCCTGCATTGGAATAGTTAAGGGAAAATAAACTGTCTTCGGGTCGGGTATCAAAGGTCTTTTCTTCGCCATTTCCTTTTTGGAAACTCCATTTTCGGGTACCACTGGAGGAGTCGCGGACTTTAATGACAGCAGGTTCACAAGCTACCGTATCCATCAGGGTAAAATGAGGTTTAGGCCCTTTAATCCGAATCTCCAAATCGCTGGTATCCTTTCCGTGTTTAACTTTCGAAGTAGTATCGATACAGCCGGTAGCGGTTTCAACAATTAATTCCGGTATAAAGGTACCGTTTTGCGTATAGACATAAGCGGGATTTTGAGTGACAGCAGTACTTTGTTGTCCTTTTCCATCATTAAAATCCCAACGCCATTTGACCACACTGTCTGCAGCCACAGAGTCCACTTTATTATCAGCTGAATCATAGGAATAACGGTAACCGAATCCCACCTCGGAACTATCGGCAAACTTTACGGTTTGCGGAGCACAAACAGAGGGTTGGGTCAAAGTATCCATGTAAGCCGTTAGTTCCGTTACCACTATTAGCTCTTCCTTTTCCATCACTTGCGTACAGCCATTGCTATCCGTAGACCGCATTTTGATGTCATAACGACCAGCACCCTTGTAAACAAAATACGGAACGGTATCCACTGTACCATCCCCATCTACGTCATGCAAATCCAATGTTTTCTCGTACTGACCATCCTTGTCAAGGTCTTGTACATAACGGAGTTTTTGAATATCGTAAAGGGTCTCAAAGTAGCCATCCTCATTTAAATCCCATTCCACCTTTTCATATTGATAACCGGGAGTAATGGGATTATCCCTGTTGCCTTTCGGGTCCTGCCAGTAATTTGTGGTATCCAGGAAATGATTAATCGTTTGGGTTGGATTGGCATTAAAGGGATGGACATCATAATACCGCGGGAAATTACTTCCAAAATGGTAATTAAGGGTATTCGGGTCACTATCCGTAATGGCACTATTATGGAAATGAACAGTATCCCCGGTACAAATTGTGGAATCATTTTTTGAAGCGGGTAGCGTTTTGGGATCAAACCGGTTAAAATGGCCTACGTAAACTTGGGTAATATTATTTCCGGTATTGGTAGCACTACACCCTTCTGTATTGTTGATGGTTCCTGAAATTCGGTAAATGCCAGGCTTGTTAACCTCAAGCTTATTGAAATAGGGTTTATAAAAGCCCCAAACAGTCACATTCCCCTGACTGTTACCAGCACTTTTAACCAACCCCAATTGGGTAGAATCGGAAGGTTTACCCGTATAATGGATATCTCTGGTAATGGAATCCTGCTTATTCAATGATGAGATCGTTAAAAGGGTGTCTTTTATTTGTTTGTTATTCAGGGAAACAAGGTAAAGGTCACCGCCTTGAACATTTTGATTTGCTTTAACGCTCACTTGCCATAATTTCGACTTTTCAGGAAAACGGAAAACCTTATAGGGGGTTTGATTCCCTATTGCTGAAAGGGCAACACTATCAATTTTCAAAGTATCCCCCATATCCAAAACAGGGATTTTTTCCAAAAGCGTAAATTGTTGCTTCATTTCCTGTAAGGAATTGCTATTAATGGCACTCCTTCCGCAGGTCAATTCAGGATAAATAAAGCTGTTACCGGTACAAGCGGTGTCGCCCTGGACAATTTCAATGGAATCGCAAAAACGGTAAACGGTATCTTTTATGAGGTCATAATCCTGACTCCTATTATCCCGCGTATTTGACCTGAAAACCTGGTTGGGGTATTTCCGGACCTGGAAAAAAGGCGTTAGGTTCATCCTGTAACTTGTGATTTGCCTCTGCGCTCCTCTTACAGGGCTTTGAGGTAAGGTTACGGATTCTCCGAAATTTGATACACAATAGGTATTGTCTTCCTCGGAATCGGTTAAAGGCCTTAAATTAGCCGGATCTAACATATCAAACCGGAAATCAAGTGCACTGATTCGTTTGTAACGGTCGTAATAATAAGTATCTACGCAGTTACCACTCCGAATCCAAATACCCACTGTTTTGCAACCCGGAGTTTGGTATTGAAAAGTCCGTGACGGATTCTGGGCCTGCCAGAATTGTTGAGTTTGCCAGTTGAATTGAGGGCTCTTTTTCCCTACCGTGTCATCAAACTTTCCGTCATTATTGGTATCAATGGAATCCGTACAAACCCGGTAACCATCCTGAAATTGGGAGGCATTGGTATCAGGCACAACCCCGTAGTTTTGCCCCCTCAAACGGCAACTCGCAAAGGGTACGGTTTCATTAAAATTCAAAGTTTGCTGAGTAAATTGACAGCCAGGACCATTAATACGAAAACCCTTCCTTGGAGCCAATGAGGGGCTACCGGGCTGATATGCGGGCAATTGATTTTGAAGGGAATAAGTCATCCGTTGCACATTGAAAGTATCTCCGGCTACATCCTCATACTTTTTTACCGTATAGGACGCACGAATGGTATTCCCGGTATTTGGTTTTTGGTTGAAAATTAACCAGGCCTTTTTATTATTGTGAATCTCATAACTGGACGGTTTAAGCCTGGCTGAATTACTGGAAACGTCTGTTGGCTCTTCCTTTATAACTTTTACTGCCCATTTAGAAGTATCCTTAGCCCACCCTAATGAATCCAATAACAAAGAATCCTGATTATTGTAATTGGGGGTTAAGGTTTTACTTCTTTGTCGCTGGTAATATTCCTTTTGCCAATCGGCTCGCGGAGGTTGCATGGCAATTTGTACATTATCCGTACTGGCGCAATGAGAAACGGAATCACTAACCCGTAGGGTTACCGTCCAGCATCCCGTGCTATCGTATAAATGGTAAGGAGCCTTTGCGGTAGAAAAATTGCATAACTTGCCGGATCTTGAATCATCAGCAGGATAGATCGTAAAGGCCAAAGAATCTCCTTTATTTATTTTGGGGTGCCAGATTCTTAAAAAAGCACCTTGTCCTGGCTTATAAACCACATCATAATTCTTCCCATAATCTTGAAAACTACCCCTTGCCATTCCTGTAGATGCCCATAATTTGGTTTTGGCATTGGCTATAGTATCGTAATTAAAATCCACATAAGGGTTTAAAGCAATTTCGACCTTATTACCGAAGAAAGGTGGCACTACAAGCGTGTCAGCAATTCTACGGTAAAGGTAATCCTGTTTGGAAGCCCAGGAGAAATGAGTAGTACAGGATTGACCGGAGGGATCTGCAAATTGCCAAAGGTATTGCAAACTATCGCTACCCCATGGTGAAAGGTCATCAGGGATGTCTCTTGCTGCTGTCGTGTCTATATTAGCTGTAAAACCCCTATCTATCCATTTTTGGACTTCAGTTTTATGGTTTTCACGGAATTGTTGCCGGCTTGTGTCAATAGCCACAATCGGGGCATCATTATCGGCAGGCCTTGTAAATGTTAATGAGGGGTTGGCAGCCGAACCACTTGCCTTAAAACCCTTGTAATAGGTTGTATCGGTTGGGTTACCAGTAGCAGGGTCTCTAAGAATGGTATCAATCAGTTTAACCCTTGCTATCCGGCCTGAACTATCCCTGGTTAAACGGAATTTTTGGCTATTATTGGTAAAACGCACCATATTAGGGGCACCGCAATCCGGGTCAAACAAATCATTGGTATGCATGTTTCGGGGAACCGCATTGCCCGTTTCAGGACGATAAACAGTGGAATCCCCACCAATATAATCCACAACAAAACGGTAGGCTGGTTTGCTTATTTTATCACTTTCACCCCAGATTATATAAGCTGTATTGTTATGAAACCTCACATCAATAAACGTATCCTGGTGTTTGCCCGTGATACCATAATGGGGGTTGTACCGCAGAACATGGTTTGAATCCAGAAAGCGAATCCGAACCGAAGACTTTCTAATGGTGTCCAATATCGATAATGGCTTAAAAGCAAAAGAGTCCTGGTTCATTTTAGCAGAATCCCTTTGATGATAAAAAGTGTCCGGTGTTACCGGATAATAGCTCATGTTGTAAGGTAATGGATCCGTTTTTTCCCAGGTAATTGGTGATGAAAACTGATCTTCGGAAACACGCGTTACGTACCGGATATTTTGAATGTTCAAACATCCTTTGCCTCGGGCATTTTTAAAACGAGAACGGGGTATCGGTTGGTCTTCCGAACCCACATAGGTGCTGAGGGGAGCCACATTTGCCGGCGTATTAATCATGGCATTGGGCCCTTTTACAGCAATTTGACTCTCATAGAGGGTATCCCTGAAACAACGGCCTAACACTTCCGTAATGGCTAAATAAACATCTTTCACACCCACATTGGGGTATTGATGAGTGCCATTCCATTGATTTTGCACAATGGGTTGAGGAGGCCGGGGATGCCTAAAATTCCAACGGTTGGAAAACGCATTCGGCCTCGGCGTATGACTAAAATTAATGGTAGAACTACTAAAACACGTGGTATCAATAAATGGTGTAGTATCCATGTAAAAATTGATGTTCCTGACCCCCGCTTGAAATTCAAAGGTGTCTTTGCAGCCCAGGGTATCCCTTAAAATGACCTTGGGGAAAAAGGTAGTATCCTCCTTATACTCGAAAGATAAACCTTGCCAGCCATTATCATTTTCCGGTGAAGCCCACAGGTTATCAGCCCTGTACGATTGTACCAATCCTTCAGGGTAAAGGGTATTATCGTAATAAGGAATGGTGTTAAATTTACTGCTATCCGCAAGCACATAGGTAATGCTTTTAAACCTGGCTGAATCATCGGTATTATTCTGAATTTGGATCTGGGTGGTAGGACAACCGGGAGGTGGATTTGAAGGAAAATTCATGGAAAAGCTGGGATTGATAGGATCAAGGACTTTTATGTAGGTGTCTTTCTCTTCAAGGTCAGTACAGCCGTTGGTATCGGTTACTTGCTTAACAATGGTATATTCGCCCGGTGACGGATAAGAATAGCAAGGATTTTGGTTTAAGGATTCATCACCGGTTCCGTAAGTCCACCTGTGTTTCTTGATTGGGGCTCCATTATCGGCCCGCGATCCGTTACTTTGAAAACAAAATTCATTGCCCTCGAAGCATTGGCTGGTATCACCCAAAACCCGGAAGTCCGCATCGGGATTGTCATAAATCCTTACGGGTTGGTACCCATTTGCCAAGCCAACTTGGCAAAGGGAATCGCCATTTGAACCATAAATAACGACTTCGGGATTAAAAGTTCCTGCTTTCCTGTAGGTGTGGGTCTGTTCCTGAGCGGTATCTTTGAGACTCCCTTCTGATCCACCCCATTTCCATTTAAGGTCACTATAACCACCCGGTAAATTTTCTATTTTAAAAGTAATAGGACTTGGTTTGCAACCACTATTT
>CAZJWK010000073.1:0-14243 GCA_964549595.1 uncultured Sphingobacteriales bacterium
AACCGGACTGAGCTACACCCCGAATTTCGTTTGGGTGTGCGTTTGAGTGTGGGCATGAATGCCAACACCTAAAAAGGATTTGCAAATTTACAGGCTTTTAGGCAAAATTTCAAAACCCCAGATTTGGGCAACAACAAAAGATTTTAGACACAAGGCGAAGAATCTTGATAAACTGAACCTTTTTTTGCTAAATACCCTAATGCCAAATCTTGTTTCTTTTGTCTTACGTCTTGTGTCTTGTCTCAATCCATGATCAATACTTATTCCCTAATAACACGCGCCAGGCTTCTTCAATCTTGTCCTCGTCAATTAATACTTTGGCAATCTTGTGCAGTTCCAGCTCCAGATTGTCATCCTCCCCGTAATAGGTTTTGTAAAGTTCGGCCATTTTCGGGCTTTCTTTTACCTCCTCCACCTCCTTTTTGGGTGGGAAATCCTGCATACGGCCTAATTTGGCCAATTCATTACCGGTTAAAACCGGGCTGGTTTTGACGGCACTTGGCATGTGGTCAAAACCGATGTTGTCTTTTCCCGGCGGGGCTGAGATTTCAAACAATCCTTCTTTGGACCGGGTATACCAATTTTGCCCCAACCGGCCAATGTGATCCATCTTAAAGGGATCGGGGAAACCATTCGTTCCGATTACCTCTTCATTGATGTGCATCATAACCACTTCACAAATGGCCAAATTAGCAGCGCCCCCAACTTCCGCATAATTGATAAGGTCCCTTAACCGGCATTCTAAATGCACAGGCGATTCCCGGGCTCTGTAGGGACCGACTTTTTCAGCGGAGACTTTTGTAAAACCCGCCTTTTCAAATTCATCATGGGTTTCCGGGTATTCGCTACTGGTTAGAACGGCTTTTTCTACAATATCATGGGTTACAATATGGACCACCGCTTCTTTCGTGGCCTTGATGTTTTCGTAGGTATCCTTAGTGGTATTGTCGCGTCCCCTCCGGGCTGGTGAAAAAATAACAATGGGCGGATTGGAACCAAATGCATTGAAAAAACTAAAGGGCGACAGGTTAGGTGTTCCAGATTCACTGAGGGTGCTTGCAAAGGCTATGGGCCTTGGACCAACTGAACTCAACAGGTTCTGATGCAATTCCTTCAGGGGAAAATCTTTCGGATCAATCCGTTTCATGAATTAATTTTAAATCAGTATTCGTAACATTTCAATCTGCTTGATCTGGGAGAGTTCCAATCCCCTTCAAAGTGAACAGTAAGCCAAAACTTTCCTTCGGTCCCGACTTTTCAGTTATTCCACGTTTTTCTTTAGTGAAAGCAACGAATAATCCGTATTCACCTTCTTAAATTTGTTATGAAGGGATCCCAATTCATCGATTTCAAGGGTCATTTCATCATTCTCCTTTAACCAGGTCGGCTCGTGATCAGGGTTTTTTTGACGGGCTGTTCCATTCAGTTCCAGATAGCAACCGGTTCCCACTGTTCCGGATCCGATTACTTCACCCGGGTATATATCTATCCCGTAGGATACCCTTTCGAGGATCTCTGCAAAAGTCCAGTCCATATCGGCAAAATTTCCTTCAGAAATTTGCTGGCCATTATGGTAGGCCTTCATTGTCAAGCTGTAAGCCTTACCGGTATGATCAGGCTTGGCATCGGTTAGCCTATGCTGCAGTTCATCCGTAGTCACCATGTAGGGTCCGAAAGTATTCGCCATGTCTTTACCCTTTGCCGGTCCGAGGTTGAGTTTCATTTCCTCCATTTGAAGTTGGCGGGCACTTAAGTCATTCATGATCATGTAACCGGCAATGTACTCATCGGCTTCTGAAGCTTTAATATTGCGGCCTTGCTTACCCACAACCATGGCAATTTCCAGCTCAAAATCAAGCTTGAAAAAATGATCCGGCATTAACGATACCTCACCGGGGCCATAAGAAGTATTGTGGTTGGTAAAATAGAAAACCGGGAACTGATCAAATTCGGGTATCATATCGACACCGCGATTGGCACGGGCTGTTGCTACGTGCTGACGGAAGGCGTAAGCATCTCGGCAACTGGTAGGATGAGGAACGGGTGACAAGACCTCTGCTTGATCAAAAGGAATGGCTTTTTCGGTAAATTGGCCGTCCTTAATTTGTTGATCAATTTCCTGGCCTTTCTTAAGATTGGTATCCTCTCCTTTGAGGAAATCCGCCATATTAGCCGGTAAATTTACGCCCAAGTCCTCAACGGGATAAAGCTTATTGTCGTGGTAAAATGCCAGTTTATCGGTACTTTGACGCCTGATTGATGCGAGTTTCATACGTTTTTGTTTTTGTTTCGGGGTTGCAAAGATAGGAAGTGAAATCAAACTCGAATACCGAGTAAACCAAATTTCAAAGCATTAAAAAGTTTAAGCTAATCGGTAAATGGAAGGATAGCAAGTGATTAGCCTTAAAGCCCGTTATTCCGCTTGTTTCTCTTCATCGCCATTAATGGCTTCTATTTCAGTCACCTCAGGGACTTCCCGTTTGATCCCTTCTTCGATGCCGAATTTCATCGTCATGTCACTAACCTGGCAATGTTTACAACTGCCTAAAAGCCGTATGGATACTTTCATATCCGAAGTTATTTCCACAAGCTCCACATCACCGCCATCAGCCCTGAGGAAGGGCCGTATATTTTCCAATGCCTGTTCTATACGGGATTCTATTGATTTTCCTTCTTTGCTCATCTAATCACTTTAATTTCATTCAAAATTAAAAGGAATATTATAGGTGACCTAATTTTCCAGGAAGATGGTTTTCAGGTTATTGAGCGTTGAACCCCCTTTTTTCCTACCCCGCTTCCGGGGCCTCAGCCATTAATTGGGCATTGACAATAGAAGTTCGTTGAGCCATGTGCTGAACCATTGATTCTAAAGGTTCATAAATCGGAGAATTTTGGTCAATGATGGCTGGTTTACCTTCTTCATACTCGTCTTCCATACCCATGGTTACAGGCACCCGGCCAAGAAGGGGTATCCCGTATTCATCGGCTATGCTTTGTCCTCCGCCTTTCCCGAACAAATGATACTTATAATCCGGGAATTCCCTGGGAACGAAGTAGGACATGTTTTCAATAATGCCTAAAAGCGGAATGTCGATCTGATCCTGGCGGTACATTTCCAGGGTTTTGCGCACATCATCTATGGCGACTTGCTGGGGCGTGGTAACTACTAAAGCACCGGTAACCGGGAATTGTTGGGCAAGCGTTAAATGAATGTCCCCTGTACCGGGCGGCAAGTCAACAATTAAGTAGTCCAATTCCCCCCATTGGGTATCGTTGAACAATTGTTTTAATGCGGAGGATACCATAGGCCCACGCCAAACAATCGGTTGATTGGGATCCACCAGGAAACCGATGGATAGCGTTTTGATACCATATTGCTCAATGGGAAACATGGTGACTTTTTCCCCGTTTTGCTCCACTTCAGGCTTTTGCCCATTTAAGTTAAGCATGGTTGGGATTGAAGGGCCATGAATGTCAGAATCCAGTAGTCCTACTTTGGCACCGGTTTGCCCCAGGCCGACAGCCAGGTTTGTAGCAACGGTGGATTTACCAACACCACCTTTACCGGATGATACAGCAATGATGTTTTTTACGCCGGCCAGGTTTTCCGAATTTTCATTCCTCTGGGTGGTTACCTGGGAAGTAAATTCAATATTGACCGTGTAATCTGTGCCCAGGTCATTCTGAATGGCTTCGATGCAATCATTTTTGAGTTTGTCTTTCAAAGGACATGCGGGTGTGGTTAATTCTATGGTAAAATAAATTTCAGTACCTTCCACCTTTAAATCCTTGATCATGCCTAAGGTGACCAGGTCCTTTTTCAAGTCCGGATCTTCTACCCTGCGCAGGGCCTTGTATATGGCTTCTTCCATGTTTTTGCCGTTTTGCTGTTTATTCTTTTTGAAAAACATTGTTTAGAATTTAAGGTTTAGATTAAGTTTGCTTGAATTATACATTGCTTAAAAGGGGTAAAAAATTCCATGCTCAGTCATTAACCAAAGTCTAACTTTTTGTCTATATTGCTTAGCGGCAGTTCCTCGTTTTTCGTTTTCAATAGTAACCACCCGGTTTCTGATTGGTCAAGTTTTTGGGCAACGGCATCAGGGTTTTCTTTTACAAAGGCAAATGGATTTTCTAATACGCGATAACATTTGGGTACAATTAGTACAGAAGTCAACCCAACCAATTTTTGAGTGGTTTTATTCAAGGTTTTCATGGGCGTTTCACCATCAGGAAGGTTGAATAAATTTTTCCATTCCTTGATTTCTTGCTCTAGTTCCCAGGCCTCGTAATTCTGGATGAATTGTTCCAGTGCTTCCATCTCCTGAATATAGCCACCCAATTGAGCAGGGCTAAAATGCCTGGCCATCTTTAAGTTGAGTTGCTCGTATTTCCTGAGCGATTTTAAGAGGTCTGCCACATAGCGGGTCAATACCTTATTTACAGGATTATTTTCCCATTCTTCCTCCTTATTGGGCCAAAAAACCTGTTCAGATTCCTCTGCCCACTCTATCTTCCCTTCACCGGGCTGGGCATTGCCGGTCAAAAAATCCCACAACAGCCCCCTTTCCATTTCGGGTAATATTAATACCACCTTTTCGGTCTTTCCGCAATTAAGGTTTAAAGGATTGACATTAGCACTTAAAGGCAATCGGGCTATATCCAGCATATTGATTTTCTCCTTAAAATCCCAAGTGCATTTGGGGCTTAAAACAATTAAACAGTACAGAGTGAAAATGCTAAAACAAGGAATGCTTGTAATGACAATTTTTGTTTGTATTTGGTTTATTAGGGCTCAAATTTAGGGAAAAGGATTTCGGTAAAGTTTTATCCCAATCAGCTACTTTGAAATGGGAAGGTTTTCGCTGACATTAAGCATTGGAAAATTAACTTTGTAGTATGAAAGGAGCCTATTCTAATAAAAAGAATCCGGAAAAACATAATGGGGAAGGCATTTCTACCACTGATCAATCGGTAAAACAGGAACAAAATACCTCCTCAATTTACGATCTGAAGGTAGAGGATTATGTTTATCCCCTACCAGACGAGCAAATTGCCCAATACCCGCTAAAGGAAAGGGATCAGGCAAAAATGCTGGTTTATGATCAAGGGGAAATCCATAACAGCCGCTTTGATCAACTGACTCATTGGTTACCCGCATCAAGCCTTCTGGTATTCAATGATACGAAAGTCTTCCGTGCCAGACTAATTTTTCAAAAGGAAACCGGAGCTCATATAGAAATATTTTGCCTGGAGCCTGCTGAGAAACACCGGGAATTTAACCTGGTCATGTGGGATCATGAGACGACTACCTGGCAATGTATGATCAGGAATCTGAAAAAATGGCCCCAGGAAGAAGAGCTGGTTTTAACCAAACAGGTGGCAAAAGGGAAGGTAACCCTGAAAGCTAAACTTTTGGAGAAAGGAGCCCAAAAGCATACCATCCGGTTTGAATGGAAACCCAAATCCTATCCCTTTAACCAGATCCTTGAAATTTTTGGGGAGGTACCGCTTCCTCCATACATTGACCGGGAACCGGAAGAGCAAGATGATGAAGCTTACCAGACCGTTTTTGCTAACCGGGCCGGAGCGGTAGCAGCGCCTACTGCGGGTCTTCACTTTACTGAGGAGTTACTCGAACAAATCAGGGAAAAAGGGATTCAGGAGGATTTCCTTACATTACACGTGGGAGCCGGAACCTTCAAACCTATTGAGACCGAGCGCATACCTGATCATCCTATGCATGAGGAACAGGTTTTGGTCCGATGGGAAAATCTCCGGAACCTGAAAAATGCAGAAGGTCCTGTTATACCGGTCGGAACTACGTCCCTCAGGGCACTGGAAAGCATTTATTGGTATGGAGTCAAACTGTTGAGTAAAGAAGGAGGCAGGGAATTTTTTATCCCCAAGCTTATGCCTTATGAATTCTACACGGAGGAGCTACCCGGTGTTAATGAAGCATTGGATGCCATTATGACTGAAATGCAAAGAAGGGGTAATTATCAAATAGCCGGCAATACGGAGATTTTCATTCTTCCATCTTATCGTTTTAAGCTGAGTGAAGGCTTAATTACCAATTACCATATGCCCCGGAGTACTTTATTGATGCTTGTTGCCGCCTTCATTGGTAATGATTGGCGAGAAGTATATGAAACAGCACTGGCTAATGATTACAGGTTTTTGAGCTATGGCGATGGGTCGCTCTTGTTCCCAAAGTTGAGTGACTGATAGTGCTTTTAGGGAGATCGATTCCAAAAAGTTAACAGTGGGGCTTGAATGCTGAAGCAATTTTAAAGTTAGTTTATTCCCCTAAACCTTCCATTTGCCCGGAACGGTTTGAAGAAAAACAGGTTTTTCTATGCGGGCCATTTTCTTGTTTACCTTTGGAGATACTTTTTGCACTATAATAAGCACTTATCATGTTGTACGAAGCACAAGGAAAAATTCACGAAATTTTTGACACACAGCAAAAGACAGACAATTTTAAATTAAGGGAATTTGTTTTGGAATATCAGGACGGGCAGTACCCCCAGCAGATTAAATTCCAGCTTACCCAGGATCGTTGTTCGTTGCTGGATCATTTCAGCATCGGGGATGAAGTAAAGGTGGCTTTCAGTCTTCGCGGGCGATCCTATACAAACAAAGAAGGCAAAACCATGTATTTTACCAACCTTAATGCGGTTAAACTGGAAGCCATGAATGATGAGAGGGTGGACCCAAATGCCGACCAAACGCCTTCCGAGGATTTTGATCCCAACAAGGACGTTGATGAGGAGGACGATTCTGCTTATAATGAGGATATTCCCTTTTAATGCAAAAAGCCATTTCAATCCCTCATGCCAAATGTTTTCAGCTTTATTTGGGCACTAATTCGGGAGGTTAATTAATGGGTTTAAGCCATTACGAAAGCAGGCTTCCCGTTTTAAAGCTGTCTAAACATTTTTCCACGGCTGTTTGATGCATTTTTAACCGGCATTTTTTGCACGACTTAAGGCACTGAAATATGATCTACTTAGAAGCGGAAAATCTTTCCAAGGGCTTTGGAGAGAAAGTGTTGTTTGAGGGCATTGGCTTAACGGTTGCCCAAGGGGAGAAAATTGCTTTAGTAGCCCGGAATGGAGCCGGGAAAAGCACCCTTTTGACCATATTGGCTCAAAAGGATATTCCGGAAACCGGCAATGTCCATATCCCCAAAAATGTTAGAACCAGCTATCTGCCTCAAAATCCTGATTTGCCTGAAGATGAAACAGTCCTTGGAGCTGTATTGCATTCGGAGAATCCTATGGCCTCTGCCATCCGGGAATATGAAAAAGCCCTTGATTATCAATCCAGGCAAAATACACCCGAAGCCGCCCAAATGCTTCAGGCTGCTATGGACCGGATGGAAGCGGAGGATGCTTGGGACTACGAAAACAAGGTCACTGAAATACTTAGTAAATTAAACGTGAATAACCATCAGCAAAAGGTTAGTCAGTTGTCAGGTGGCCAAAAAAAGCGGGTAGCACTGGCCAAGGTGATGATCGAGGAGCCGGATTTCCTTATTATGGACGAGCCCACAAACCACCTGGACCTGGAAATGGTGGAATGGCTGGAAGAAACACTGGTTACCAAAAAGATGACCCTGTTACTGGTTACCCACGACCGCTATTTCCTTAATCGCGTAACCAATCATATCCTTGAGCTCGAAAATGGTGAATTGAGAAAATTCCGTGGCAATTTTGAATATTACCTGGAAAAGAAAGCTGAATTAGAGGCACAGAAAGCCACTGAAGTTGAAAAAGCCCGAAAACAATACGCCAAAGAGTTGGAATGGATAAAGACGCAGCCAAAAGCTCGGGGCACAAAATCCAAATCCCGCATTGAAAGGGCCGGAGAGCTAAAAGAAAAGGCTCAACAAAAGCCCTCTGAAGGTTCCGTTCAGATGGAAAACGTCAAGATGAGCCGTTTGGGTAAAAAGATTATGGATATGGAGCGGGTAAGTAAAAGCTTCGGGGATATTCGAATCCTGAATGATTTTACCTACGAGTTCCAAAAGGGAGACCGGATTGGCATTGTAGGTCCGAATGGCTCCGGTAAAACCACTTTTTTAAACATTTTAACCGGTAATTTAAAGCCCGATCAGGGAAAAATCGACCGTGGGGAAACCATTGTGTTTGGATACTATAAGCAGGAAACCATGCGAGTTCCCGATGATAAAAAAGTGATCGAAGTGATCCGGGATGTGGCTGAAGTTCTTGATCTTGGGAATGGCCGGCAACTAACGGCCTTCCAGCTTCTGGAGCGCTTTTTATTCCCAAAGCAAATGCATTATAACTATGTGTACAAACTTAGCGGCGGGGAAAAGCGCAGACTCCATCTGTTGACTGTGCTTATGAAAAACCCCAATTTTCTCATTCTGGACGAGCCTACAAACGACCTTGATATTCTTACTCTGGGCGTTTTGGAGGAATTCCTGAAAAACTTCAATGGCTGCTTAATCACCGTGACACACGACCGTTATTTCCTGGATAAAATTGCCAATCACCTGTTTATTTTCCAGGGACACGGGAACATTATGGATTACAATGGGACTTATTCGGAATACCGTAGAGAGCAAAAGCAGCAAACCAAAGGTTCAGCCAAAAGCAAACCCCAAAAAGAATCCCTTACAAAAGCCACCAAAAAAGAAAAACCCGCTCGCCATCAAAAAAAACTTTCCTATAAGGAGAAAAAGGAGATGGAAGGTCTTGAAAAAGATTTAGAAGAATTGGAGGAAAGGAAGAATGCCCTTCAGGCTAAGCTGAATTCGGCTGAGGGAACCCCAGAAGAACTTAACGATTGGTCTAAAACGCTCAATGAAATTCAGGAACAAATCTCTGAGAAAGAGATGCGATGGCTGGAACTTGCTGAAACAGAAAATACCACCTAACAAAAGCAAACTGCTTCCACGTGGTAGGTATTAATCTTTTCATTGAAACAATTAGCGTTCGGATATTCTTATAGATGGCGTTTTATGCATACCGGCCTTCTATCCGGAAAGGTCCTGAAAAGGGAGAATAAACTTAGAGCACGAAGTACAAAATAAAGGCCAATAAAAGTAAAACCGCCACTATCCGTGTCCAAATGCTAAAAGATTGAAAATCATACCCGCAAACAGGGCATGTTTTACAGGATTTATCCACGTCCATGGCGCATGATGGGCATTCCTTCGTGGCCATAACAAGTTTTTTGTATCCAACATAGAACTTTGTAAGAATAGTTCAGGCATTTGGATACTGAATGGTTTGGATTAATGCTTAGTATTGGTGTAAATTATTTTCAAATTCCAAGATTTTTTTTAAATTAACCAATAGAAAGGGGGATGCTTTTTTAAGCCTAACTTTGTTTAAATCTTACCGATAATTTTTAAACAATTTTTACAACATTTTGGCTTTAGTTACGTTTTAGGTGATAAAGATTTTGAGGGCTATATCCCTCATATAATTTAAAAAAATTATTCCTCATGCAACCTAAACAGAAAAAACTACGACTACCCTAATAAAGGGGTAATTAAAAAAGGGTAAAGCAGCACCCAAAATTTAGGCACAGGTTTTGAAATACATTAAGCAAAAATAAGGAGGTCTCCATGGTACACAAAAAATTACACCTAAACTGTTTAAAACTATTTGTTTAATCTTTAAACGCTAAAGCCATGGACGATTACTTTGTAAAGTACCAGGAAACCAAACGTCAAGCTTACCTCCTTATGGTTGCCGGTGACATTAAGGGTTATGTCAGAAAGTTAATGGAATTGGAAAACATAAGGAAATTGTTTAAAAGATGCGCTTAAACCATTTAAAGCTGTCGGTGACGAATTATTGAGATCAATAAGCCAATGGCCAGAAAACCGGCGATAAAAAACCCTATAATGCCAAAAATCGGAACGCCCTTGTAAACCGGGGGAATCTTAGAATGGACAAGAAGGGATGAACCTACTACAAGGGAAGCCACCAAAATGGCAAAAGCAATTCGGTTGCTAATTTTATCAAAGGTTGCTAATAATGGCTCAATGCCTTTGTGTTCAATATCTACATTAATCCTGCCTTCTTTAGCTTGCTCAATAAGGTCTTTAAAATCGTAAGGCAAATCACGAATGAAACTGCCAAACTGGTGAGCAGATAAATAAAACGATTTCATTAACTGCATGGGATTCATTCTTTTTCTCTGCAACTCACTCACGTGGGGTTTCATTTGTTCAAAGGGGTTGAATTGCGGGTCAAGCCGGTAACCAACTCCTTCAATGATGACCAATGCTTTCATTAAAATGAAAAGATCCGGGTGGATCCGGATTTCATACCGCACTACAATTTTCCTGACCCGCTCTATGATATCCTGGATATTGGCGTCTTCAAGAGATTGGTAAGCATATTCGTTTAAGAATTCGTTTAACTCATATTCGAGGCCTTTCTGGTTATGCAAGTCATTTCGACCGGAGAGCTCTTCCAATACCCTTATCATCATTTGGCTATCATGGTTACTGATACCAATTAGTAAGGTGACCAGGTTTTCCCGGTCTGCTTCAGTAATAAAACCCATCATCCCGAAATCAATAAAGCAAATCACATGACCCTCCATGACTAACACATTACCGGGATGGGGATCCGCATGGAAGAAACCATAATCGAAAACCTGGCGAAGGTAGAAGTTAAAGCCCCTTTTTGATAAAAGTTTCAGATCGTAGCCTGCTTCTTCAAGTTTGCCAATTTCTGAGATCTTTATACCATTGACATACTCAAGGGTAATTACCTTATTGGAGGTGAAGTCTTTATAAGCCTTTGGAACTTTTAATTTCGGTTCATCATTAAATTGGTATTGAAATCGCTCTACATAACTGGCTTCCAGGTTGAAGTTCATTTCTTTCTTAATGACCTTTTCAAACGTATCCACCTGCCCGATGGGGTCAAATACCCGTAAAGAAGAGGCATGCTTGTGCATAAGCCGGGCAAGGTCCCGCATGATCTCTATGTCAGTCTGAACAAGGGACTTAATGTCCGGCCGTTGTACTTTGATCACCACCGGCTCACCCTCTTTTAGCTCAGCATAATGCACCTGAGCAATGGAAGCGGAGGAAAAGGGTTCGGAATCAAAGGTTTTAAATAAATGCTCCGTGGTTTCTCCCAGTTCCTCCTCAATGATTTTTTTGGCCTCTTTGGCTTCAAAAGCGGGGACCTTATCCTGAAGTTTCTCCAACTCGATAATCAACTCGCCCGGTAATAAGTCCGGCCGATTACTCATTATTTGCCCGAACTTGATAAAAGTGGGCCCTAACTCTTCCAAAACGAGCCTTATTCGCTCATACCGGGTAAGGCTTTCAATGGCTTTCTTTTTCTGTTCCTTTTTGGCCTTTTTATGGGTTTTGATAAAAGGTAAATGCCGTGAGGCCTTTATTGAGGAAAGCACATCCTCGAACCCATACTTGATAAGCACAGCACCTATCTTCCGGTAGCGGTTGATATAATTGAGGGGATGCGCAAAAAGTCCGGTTTTGGCCATAATAAAGTAGGCTTAACTTAATTTTTAGCCATTGTTTTTATTTTGCGCATTTTGCTGTTCAAGGGCTTCTTCCAGATGCCGAATTCGCCTTTTAAGGTCATTTAGTTCTTCCCTGGTAGGAATTTCCAGTTTGTGCAGGGTCTTTTCCACTTGCGCTTTAACGGTCTTATTGAGGTCATCCTTTAATTTGTTGGATTCAGCCGATAAGTCTTCGACCAGTTTTTTACCCTCTTCTTCTGAGAGATTGGTTTTCTCGGAAATTTCTTCTGCCAAATCCTGGGCCTTTTTACGGCTTAAAGCCATGAAACCAAGGCCTGCGTAGGTCAGTTTTTTTACTAAATTATCCATAAAGCCTTTTATTTTTGTTTGCCTGTAAAGTTAACCCATTTTTAAACTTTTTAAAAGAAAGAGGCGCATTAATTCATTTTTTGCCCTATTTTTAGCGTATTCATCTTTTGAAAGCTTTAAAAAGTCGAAATAAAAAGCCCTTTTAACGAAAAATTTCATTTTTCAAAATTTTTTTCCGATATTCGCTAAATAACAAGGAAAGAAAGGGGTATTATTAGTTGTAAAGTTTTTTACTCCTTATTGGCTTATAGGAACCAAAATGGAAAAAATGATTTTTAAACGATTACCATCAAGAGCCTTGCTCTGACTCCCGTTTTAAGGTTTTACAAGAATTTAATTTTAATAAAAATATCGGTAATGAAGTCGCTATAGCCCGTTTAAAGGGCAATAGCATTTTTTTAGGAATTAAAAATGGAAAGTTATGGAACCAAATCAAAAACTATCACAAAAAAGTCAACAAAAGCAAAAGGTACTAACAACCGGTAAAATTTTGCTTATTAGCGGATTTTCGATTATTACGATTTTAGCAGGTGTAATAATAGGTTTTTCCTTAATTAACACACCCGAAAGTGCTAGTGCCCTTAACCCCAATTTTACAACAGTGGCTTCTGGCAATTGGAACAATGCCTCTGTTTGGAGCGGTTCCGGAACCCCGGGAAAAGGTGATGTCGTTAAAATCGAGCATGACGTCACTGTAAAAACCAACACAGGCAATGTGGATTCAATTTTATTGAATGGGAGTAATTTGATTATTGACAAAAACGGGAGCATAACCACAAACTATCTGGACATTAATACAAGCTTCACGAGCACAGGAAAATATGGTTCCACGGTATTAAATTCCAAACTGAAGGTTAAAAAAGGTAACATCCAAGTAGATGGAGATATCGATTTTCACTTAAACAATGGAAACGGCTCCCCCAAATTAATTGTCAATAAAAAAGGCACATTAAAAATAAAAGGAAGTTTTAAAAACCAAAACAACGGATCAATTAATGTTAAAAAAGGTGGGTTACTGACCTATAATGGGGGTTCATCGCAAACTTTGCCAAAAGATGCCAATGCCACCATTCATAAACTAAAAATTGACAATTCAGGTAATACTTCCCCACAAGTCACCTTAAGCGGAAATTTAACCATTAATGATTCATTGATATTGGATAATGGTGTTATAAAAACCACAAATAACAAGACCTTAAAGATCGCTTCTAATGGTGCCATGAGGGGTTGGAATGTTACGAATTCCTATATAGATGGGGCTTATTCAAAGGTTGGTAGTACCAATGATAGTTTGATATTTAACCTAAAGGGTGCTAATACTAATACTGTTAAGGTAGCTATACATGGGTTAAGTAACCAGAATACTTTTGAGGCTGATTATTTTAAGAAAAATCCTCAGAATGCTTATAATAACAAATTAGCCAAAGGCTCAAACCTTTCGCATATTAGTCCCAGTGAGTATTGGCAAATTAAAAAAACCAGCGGAAATTCTGTTAATTGTAAAGTAAGCTTATTCTGGAATGCCAATAATCCAACACAAATTAGTAACATATCCAACAAGCAAAACCTGGTTTTAGCCCACTACAATAATTCAAAAAAAGAATGGGAAAACTATGGACAAACCAAATTCTCCGGTAGTGTAAGCAATAAGGGACACATTACCTCAAAGTCTGTAACTTCTTTTAGCCCTTTTACATTTGGTTCTACAAATTCTAATAGCCCACTACCCGTGGAATTAATTGCCTTTAATGTTGAAAAGGTGCGGAGTGAAGCCAAACTTAAATGGCAAACTGCTTCAGAAACCAATAATAACCACTTTAAAATTCAAAAAAGAACGGAAGGGGAAAACTTTAAAAATATCGGAACAATAGAAGGAGAAGGCACTACCACTGAAGAACAATCCTATGCTTTTATAGATAAAAATCCTGAAAAGGGCAATAACTATTATCGGCTAAAACAAGTGGATCATGATGGTTCTTTTGAATATTCGGATATTAAGGTGTTAAAGATGACTGATGACGATAACACTAAAGCCGCAGAAAATCCTATCCGGGTGGAAAAAATTACACCTAATCCTTTTAATTCAAGTTTTAAGGTGAATTATCAACTTGATAAACCGGCTGAGGTTAAAGTCTACCTTCGCAACAGTATGGGGCAGGTTAAATCCAACCAAATAATAAGAGGTCAGAAAGGCTCTAATACATTTAGTTATGACAAAGGCTCGCGGTTAGAGGAAGGAACTTATTTGTTAACCTTGATTAACAGGGAAAACAAAGTCACCAAAAAGTTGATTAAACGCTGACTATTGCTTATCTCTTATTAAATGCTTTGTCTTAATAGAAAGGGGCACTTTGACAGTTAGTGCCCCTTTATTCAATAGTTTG
>CAZJWK010000074.1:0-13957 GCA_964549595.1 uncultured Sphingobacteriales bacterium
GTTTGCTCAAATCACAACATCAAAGAAGATTATTATTCAAACCATACTGATTTAACGTATTAAATTTCGTTTTAAATTTGTGCTTGTTTCACATTGAGCACTTTTCATTTGGCTAATAAAGCTGATTTTGGAAAAGAATTCCAATGGGGCATTGCTTCCTCCGCTTATCAAATTGAGGGGGCTTATCAGGCTGATGGGAAAGGAAAATCCATTTGGGATGATTTTACCAACCGTAAGCAAAAGGCCCGGAATAAATCCACAGCCAATGAAGCAACCCACTTTTATTACCATTATGAACAAGACCTGGACCTAATTCAGTCACTAAATTTCAGGAATTTTCGTTATTCCATATCCTGGTCCAGGATATTTCCTGAAGGCAATGGAAAGGTTAATCAAAAGGGGTTAGATTTTTACAATCGGCTTATTGATGCTTGTCTGGAACGTGGTATTCAGCCATGGTTCACACTTTATCATTGGGATTTGCCCTTAGCCCTTGAACAAAAGGGTGGTTGGACAAACCGTGCTATTGTTGACTGGTTTTTGGGTTATGTAGAAACTTGTGTGAAGTACTTTGGAGACCGGGTTAAACAATGGATGGTGATGAATGAACCCAATGTGTTTACCGGTGCAGGATATGGATTGGGAATGCATGCACCGGGCCGCTTCGGAATGGGAAATTTTTTATCTGCCCTTCATCATGCCCTGGTGGCTCAAGGTTCAGCCGCAAAGCTTATCAAATCATTGGATAACCAGGCCCGGGTTGGTAGTACTTTTTCCGTGACTCCCATTGATCCATACTCAGATGCTGAAAAGGATAAAAAGGCTGCATTGCGTATCCATGCCTTAGTAAATCGCTTATGCGTGGAGCCTTTATTAGGTCATGGTTATCCTTTCGAAACCTTACCTTTCCTGAAAAAGATCAATCGGTACCTCAAAGAAGGTGATGAAGAAAAAATTGCCTTTGACCCTGATTTTATTGGCATTCAGCCTTATACGAGAGAGGTTGTCAAAAATGCTTTTTTCATTCCTTTTATACGGGCCTGGCGCCTAAACCCTAAAAAAAGGAAAGTGGCATTAACTGCTATGGGATGGGAAAACTATCCGCATTCCGTTTTCCGTGCCTTAACCTGGATTTATGGATATAGTAATTGTCCCGATTTGTATATTACGGAAAATGGCATTGCCCTTTTTGATCGGGTTAATGAAGAGAAAATTGCTGATTATTCAAGAATCCGTTTTTATAGAGAGGCTTTGAAAAGCGCTCTTAAGGCAAGGCAAGCCGGTGTGCCTCTTAAAGGGTATTTTGCATGGACTTTTACCGATAATTTTGAGTGGGCAGAAGGCTATGAACCACGATTTGGTATGGTTCACGTTGATTTTGACAACCAAAAAAGAACCCTGAAAGCATCAGCCAGGTGGTTCAAAGCATTTTTAGAAGGTGAATCAGCAATTGATTAACCAATTTATTCATTAAAAGTAATCAGTACTTGGTTTTTATCTACCTTGTCTTGTTTTTTAACCGTTACTTCACCAATGGTTGCGTCAGCCGGTGCTTTTAAAATGTTTTCCATTTTCATGGCTTCGAGAATAACAAGCGGCTGATCCTTGCTTACCTGATCCCCTTCCTTTACTTTGACATCTACTACCATACCGGGCATAGGGGCTTTAATATCCTCAAGCAGCCCGCTTTTCCCAAACTCCATTCCCAGTTGTGCCAACAACAAATCATAATCATCTTCAAGGGCGATATCGTAAAAACGCCCGTTTACTTTTATGGTAAGGTTTTTATCGGCTTGTTCTACAACCGTGGCATTGTATGAAACGCCATTTTGAATTATGTGAAATTGATTTTGCTTTATATTGGCTATATCCAGGTAAAAGCTTTCTTCCCCTATTACGTAATACCCCTCTTTTTTATCTATGTTTACTTCATGCCGGTTGTTGACAGTTGCTTTATACATAAATTCCGGTTTGAATGCTTTTGTTGAACCTTGTTACCAAAGAATAATCCATACAGAACAAAGTATTTCAAATTAAAGGGAAAATTGGCAACTGAAAAAGCCAAACCCCAAGCATCCTTAAATTTTAAAGCTTAGGGTGCATTGAGTTTTAGGAATGTTTTCAAAAAACGGTTTTATCGGAGAGAAATAATATCGGGAATTGCATAGCGTTTTACAAACAATCATAGATTTTAAGAAACCAAAATCAACGAACAAACCATTCATTAAATTTGATCGTTGGTTTTATTGCGGACGCTATGCCGATTGGCTATGCAAAAATTTGGTGTGAACACTTTACTTTGCGTTAAAACCGGGTTTATTGCCCTTTTGATAGGGGTATTAGGCTCATTTTATGCCAAAAAGGTTAATGGGTTCAACCCACCCGGTGATGCCAAAGTCGTTAAGTTTATTCCCAATAAGGGGCAATGGCATGATAGTGTCCGTTTTAAAGCCAGGATTCCCGGTGGTCAATTGTTTATTGGATCGAATACCCTAACCTACCAATTCTGGGATCAAAAGCAATTATCCGATTACCACCACAAACGGGATGAACCCGGCAAATTAAAGACCCATGTCTTGAAGATGAATTTAGTCAATGCTTCTTCAAAGGCAGAAACTCCTATTGAAACCAAAAGCCCCACTAAAACACGTTACAATTTTTACCAGGGAAAAAGGGGAAAATGGGTTTCCGGCTTAAAGGCTTACCGGGAAATTACTTTAAAATCGGTTTATCCGGGTATTGATTTGGTATTAAAAGGCCAGGATCAAGGTATAAAATATGATTTTGTCCTTGAACCGGGTGCTAAACCTGAGGACATTGAAATTAAATGGTTAGGCGCAGATTCGGTATTAAAGGCCAAAAAGAAGCTAAAGGTGCTCACCAGCCTGGAGCCTCTAATTGAGGAGGAACCAATGGCTTACCAAAGATTAAAAGGGAAGGGTAAAAGGAAAGTACCTTGTGAATTTAACGTTGCCAATAAAAAGGTCAATTTTGATTTTCCGGCGGGTTATCCGGATAGCCAAACCCTGGTTATTGATCCGAACGTGATTTTTGCGACTTTTTCCGGCTCCAAAGCTGATAACTTTGGTTTTACGGGAACTTTTGATTCATTGGGTCAGGCCTATTCAGCGGGTACGGTTTATGGTACCGGCTTTCCCACACGCGTTGGGGGATATGAAGTTAAATTTCAGGGGGGTGAAAGGGTTTCACCTGAAATTGGCGACATTGAAAGAGATGCGGGAATTCTAAAGTACAGTAAGGATGGAAGTCAATTGCTATATGCCACTTACCTTGGCGGTAGTAAAAATGAGCAGCCCCACAGCATGATCGTAAACCACAAAGCCGAGTTGATTGTGTATGGGACCACCTATTCATTTGATTTTCCCCTTTCAAACAATGCTTATGATGGAAATAACAATGGGCAAGCAGATATATTTCTAACCAAATTTTCTCCCGATGGTACACAGTTAAGGGCGTCTACTTTTGTTGGCGGAAGTAATGACGATGGTTTGAATGGGAAATATTTAGGAGGCATACAAAAATACCGGAATAAATCCCCTTTAGGCTACAATTACGGGGATCTATACCGGGGAGAAGTGATCGTTGATGATCAGAACAATGTGTACGTAGCTTCATCCACGCGTTCCAGGGATTTCCCCACTTCTTCCAATGCCCTGCATAATAATTACCTTGGTGGCTACCAGGACGGTTGCGTTTTTAAGATTAGCGGGGACCTTTCTACCCTTGAATGGGGCACATTTATTGGCGGTGGTAACCATGATGCGGCATACTCTCTGAAATTAAATGATCAGGGTCAGGTTTACACGGTCGGTGGCACCACAAGTCCAAATTTTGCCGAATTGAGTGATTACCAGTCTCAATTCCAGGGAGGAAAAGGGGATGGTTTTATCCTTAAGCTTGGCAGAAAAGGTGAAAAGGCCTTATCGGGAACTTACTGGGGAACGGGTTCCTTTGACCAAAACTATTTTGTGGAATTGGACCCTGATGGTGATGTATACGTAACTGGCCAATCCGAAGGGGATATGCCCATCAAAAATGTTAAGATTTTAAATCCTAATAGTGGGCAATTTATCAGCAAATTCAGCAGAGATTTAAGTAAATTGTTGTATTCAACAGTTTTCGGGGATGGAAGGGGCCATCCTGATATAGCGCCTTCCGCTTTTTTGGTGGATGTTTGTGAGAATGTTTATGTATCAGGATGGGGAGGGCGTACAAACCGTTCCTCGAGAAGTGAGGGTACCAGTACCGATGGTTTACCGGTAACACCGAATGCTTATCAAAAACAAACCGATGGTTCGGATTTTTACTTAACGGTCTTTAGAAAGGGAATGGATTCTTTACTTTATGCCTCTTTTTTTGGTGGCTCAAAAAGTGATGAGCATGTGGACGGCGGAACCAGCCGGTTTGATGAAAAAGGGATGGTTTACCAATCTGTTTGCGGGGGTTGCCATGGAAATTCGGATTTTCCGGTCACCGAAAACGCCTGGTCAAAAACCAATAACAGCAATAGAGGCTGCAACAATGCTTTTTTTAAGATCAAACTTGATGTGGCAAATGCTCCCCCGGATGTGAAAGATAAGGTAATAAAAGCCACTGCAACGGATACCATCCGTTATCCACTCAAGGTTCGGGACCCTAATCAAGATGATTCTGTTTTTTTGGATTATTCCGGGGACATTACCGATACTTCCGAAATAAATGGCCCCGAAGCCCAGGTTCTGAATACCCGGGGCGTAAAAGCTTTCAATGCCAATTTTCGTTGGCCTACCATCTGTGATTATGCCGGTGAAGATACTTTCCGTGTGAAACTTGATCTAAGGGACAAAGGTTGTCCCAACCCTAAATCCCGTGAGCAAACCTTGAAAATAGTGGTTGAAAAACCTCCGGTTTTTGATCCCCCTGAGATATTTTGTTCACAGGTAGTGGATAGCCACACCATTCGGCTTCGGTGGAATGAATTTAAGAAGGATCCTTATTTAAAGCATTTTTTACTCATACGGGAAAATCCGGATGGGAGCAAAAAAATCCTGGACTCGTTTGCTAAAAATCAAAGTCAAACTTACACAGATAATAATGCCTATAACATCCATACTACCAAATACTGTTATTACCTTAGGAGCGTAAATGTTTGCGGGAAAAAAGGGCCAAGCAGTTATGAAATCTGTACCGGCCCTGATTATAAAAATGTGCCCGATGAAAGGGAGTTATACACGGCAACAGTAAAAAACGACCAATCCATTCGGGTCAAATGGGAAAAAGCCACAGAACCCGATTTTGACAAGTATCTGGTTTATCGCAAAAAAGCAGGTAGCAATAATTCCTATCGTTTATACAAAAAAATTGCAAAAAGAGAAAAAACCCGCTTTACTGATAAAAAAGTAAAAGTCAATGAGCAATCTTACTGTTATAAGCTCAGGGTCAAAGACGTCTGCGGATTCTATAGCCGTTTTAGCAACAAAGGTTGTACGATTGTACTGAAGGGAAAATCCGAACCCTTTGAGCACAGTTTAAATTGGAATCCCTATAAAAAGTGGTTTTCCGGGGTCGATCATTACACAATTTACCGCAAGGATCCGTTGGTAGACACGCAATTTAAAGCCATTGCAGAAGTTAAAGGCCAAAAAGTCAATTACCTGGATGATGATTTAAATTATGATGTAGGGGCCTACTGGTATAAAGTGAAAGCTCACAGAAACCCGGGGAAACCCTCAGAGGATAATAAACGGGTTAGTCAGTCAAATGTGATATACCTTGAACAGGCTCCTTTGATCCATGTTCCCAATGCCTTTTCAATCAATCGGGATGGAGTTAATGAAGAATGGGGCGTGAAACCGGTTTTTGTGAAAACCATCCATATCCAGGTGTACAACCGCTGGGGGGCTAAAGTATTTGAAACAACCGACAAACATGAGCGTTGGAGAGGGCCGGAAAGACACAATTATGAGGAGAAATTCGATAATGTCTTCATTTATAAGATCACTTACACCGGTTGGGATGAAAGCTTTCATTCCACCCATGGTGACCTGACCATTCTGAAATGAAAAAGCTTACCAGCCAAAAACGATTAAGGTTAGGATTAATCCTATGGCATAACCTACATAAACCTGTTCGGGATGATGGGCATCCAGGTATAGACGGGCTGTACCTACCAACCCGCTAAAAATGATTAAAGCGGCTAAGGGCCAAATCCCAAAGGTAGATTCGGTTAAAAAAAGGAAAATAAAAAATCCTAAACCCGCTCCTAAAGCGGTGGTGTGAATACTAATTTTCCACTTAAAATTAAGGACTAGTAAGACGGCCAGACCGATGGCCAGGCAAAGCAGGAATAAGGTTATGACAAAAGGGAAAGCCACGATTTTAAGGTAGTACCAGGTAGCCATGTAAAAGATCAGGGTACCCATTATGGGAAAAAAACGCTTTTCCCGTTTGCCCAACCAAACCTCTCCATTTATTAAATAAGTAAGGGCTATGGGTAGGATAATCGTATTCAGAATGATAAACGTTAAGATATAGGGCGCCCCCGAATCCGGGATATAGAGAAAAGGATAATCAGCAATCCATACAAACAGAAATATGAAGGTAAATAAAAAAACAGGGTGCCCTATGATGGAACACCCGATTGCGATTTTTCTTAGCATGTAGGGTTGGCATTCATTGATGAGCAATTATAGGGACTTCCGCAGTCTGGCTACCTGGATTCCTAATTGCTCACGGTATTTAGCAACGGTTCTACGTGCCACATTGTATCCTTTATCATTAAGAATCTTGGTAAGTTTTTCATCCGTGAGGGGTTTTTTCTTGTCCTCATTTTCAACGAGGTCACTTAGAATTTGTTTGACCTCCCTGTTGGAAACTTCCTCTCCCTTGTCAGTTTGTATGCCTTCGGAGAAGAATTCCTTGAGGGAAAATATTCCGAAATCGGTTTCTACGTATTTACTGTTGGCAACACGGGATACTGTCGAAATGTCCATATCGATGCGGTCAGCGATGTCTTTCAAAACCATCGGCTTAAGCTTGGAAAAATCTCCGGTCAGGAAAAATTCCCTTTGAAAATCCACAATGGTTTGCATGGTGAGCAGCAAGGTGTGTTGCCGTTGTTTAACGGCATCAATAAACCATTTGGCACTGTCCAGCTTTTGCTTAATGTACTGGACTTGTTCCTTCATGTTTTTGTCTTTCTTCTTGGATTCTTTAAAGCCCTGAAGGGTCTCTTTGTAACTGGGATTGATCTTTAAGCTGGGGGCATTCTTGGAGTTAAGCGATACCTGGAGCTCTCCATTGTTATTGGTCACAATAAAATCCGGAGTGACATATTGCGCTTTCCCTGCATTCAAGCTTTCACCGGGTTTAGGATTCAAGTGGGTGATAATTTCCATTACTTCCCTTAAGCGATCCCGACTTATTTTCAGGCTATTGAGCAATTTGTCATAATGTTTGTTAGCCAGCTCTTTCATGTGGTTCTTGACAATCTTACCGGCTAACTTTACCTCTGGTGAATCCTCTTTTTTATTCAACTGGAGCAACAAACATTCCTGTAAATCACGGGCTCCCACCCCGGCTGGTTCAAAGGTTTGAATGATGCTTAAGATTTTATTAAGTTCTTCCTCAGAGGTGTCAATGTTGTTGAGGAATTTCAGGTCATAGACGATATTTTTCATGGGCCTGCGGAGGTAACCATCTTCTTCTAACATGCCTATGAGATGAAGGCCCAGGTTTTCTGAGCGATCATCCAGGCCCATGGCTTTAAGTTGCTGTTCCAGGGATTCATACAGGCTTTGAGAATTAGTGATCGGGACTTCCTTCTCCTCTTCGTTAGGATCATTAGGCATATAGTCATCGTAGCTGCCCTCATCCTGGGAAAGGTATTCACTAATGTCTACCTCTTCGTAAGGCTCTTGTTCGATGGGAAATTCCTCTTCTGCTTCATCGGTTTCCGTAGCTTCAGCTTCCGATTTTTCATTTGAAAAACCCTCGGCTTCAAAAGCCTCTTCAGCATTTTCTTGTTTGCCCTCTTCTTGTTCTTCCTCAAGGGCTGGATTTTCGTCTAATTCTTCTTCAAGCCGTTGCTCAAATTCTGCACTATTTAACTGTAATAGCTGTATGAACTGAATTTGCTGGGGCGATAATTTTTGGAGTAATTTTTGGTTGAGCCCTTGTTTTAACATCTTTGTGCCACTATTTTTGCTTCACTAACTTATTGAATAGCCGAACTTATTAAAGGCATAAGGTAACCAAATTGTAAGAAAAAACCATTCCAACAATATGAAGCTTCGTAAAAATACCGTCAACCTGGCAGATCTCGAGCATTATGAAGGACAGCAAGTAGCAGTAAACGGATGGATAGCTAACAAACGCAGCAGTAAGGTCGTTGCATTTCTGATTGCCAGGGATGGTACCGGCTTTGCCCAATGCGTTGTAGGGCGGGAAGAGGCTGGTGAAGCACTCTATGACCAGGCTAAGCGCATTAATCTGGAAAGCTCTGTCTGCATTGAGGGGAAAGTGGTAAAGGATGAAAAACAAATTGGGGGCTACGAAATCCATGTGAATCATTTTTCCATTTACCAGGAAGCAGAAGAATACCCTCTGGGTAAAAAGGAACATGGAGTGGATTTTTTGATGGATCATCGCCATCTTTGGCTGCGTTCAACCCGTCAATGGTCTGTCATGCGTATTCGGAACCAAATCATCCATTCCATTCACCAATTTTTCCAGGAAAGGGGGTTTGCTAAGATGGACTCTCCGATTTTTACAGGCAATGCTGCGGAAGGCACTACCGACCTCTTCGAAACCGAGTTTTTTGAAGAACCGGCTTATCTGGCACAAACAGGTCAGCTTTATGGGGAAGCCATGGCTATGGCAATGGGTAAAATTTATACGTTTGGTCCCACTTTCCGCGCTGAAAAATCCAAAACGCGAAGACACCTCTCAGAATTCTGGATGATAGAGCCGGAAATGGCTTTTTATGATTTGGAAATGACAATGGACCTTGTAGAGGATTTCATTCGGACAGTTGTGAACGGTGTTTTGGAAAATTGCCAATTTGAGCTTGAGCAACTCGGTCGAAACGTAGAGGCGCTCCGAAAGGTGCAGAATCCGTTTCCGCGCCTGACCTACGAGGAAGCCGTTAAAATCTTAAGGGGGGAGCAGGAAGTCAAGGGACAGAACGCCTTAACCATGATTGAGGAAGATTTACAAAATACACGGGAGCGTAAAAAAGAGGTTGAGGCGGAAATTGAAGAGAAAGAGGGCCAACTGAATGCAGGAGGGCTTAAGAAAGGAAAAGAAAATTACCTTCAGGAAAAAGTACAGGCCCTAAAACTGGAGCTAAGAGATCTCGAGGAAAATGAGCGTAATTTTCCTCATTGGCTGGAATCAGCAAGAAACTTTCAATTTGGCGAAGATTTCGGGGGTTCTGATGAAACCGTGCTTACCCGGCTTTTTGAAACCCCCGTTCAGGTTTATAATTGGCCCAAGGACATTAAAGCATTTTACATGAAAGAGGTGGAGGACCAGCCGGATTTTGTAAAAGGGGTTGATGTGTTGGCACCGGAAGGCTATGGGGAAATTGTCGGAGGTTCTGAGCGAGAAGATGATAAAGACAAACTCATTGCGTCTATCAAAAGGCATAATTTACCCGTGGATGCCTTTGAATGGTATATCGATTTAAGGCGTTATGGCTCTGTTCCTCATTCAGGCTTTGGTTTGGGACTGGCCAGATTTGTTACCTGGATATGCCAGTTGAGGCACGTAAGGGAATCCATTCCTTTCCCGAGAATGATGGGAAGGTTGTTCCCATAAATTTTATCAAAATAGCCCTTTATACGGCAAATCATTAGGCTTGCTTACAAGGCTTCCTCGCAAAGCTGGAATATTTCGTGTTTGAGCTCCCTTAGTTCCGCTTTGAAGGCCCTTACTTGATGTCGTGTATCCTGGTGATCACTCACCCCCTGGGATTTTGCCCACTTAAAATGTCCTTTCGATTGATCCCGAATGAATGCCTCATGGGAGTGGATCTGCTCCTTTAATTGTTTTAGAAGGGTTTTTTTATGATAGGCACGGTTTTCTAATTCCCCGGCAGCCTTCTTCAGCGATTCACTGGTCTCCTTTTTCTGTACTTTTTGGGTTAAAGTTTCCAGGAAATCCAGCTCCCTTTCCCAATGGCTGATGTCATATAACCACTCCTGGTGTTCCGAGTGCATTTCCTGGATGTAATTGGAGTCGGCCATGATTTTTTAACAAAAATAATCAATCGACTTTCCTAAAGCCAAAGGCGCAGGAAAAATCCCATTAAAGGGTTATTGCTCGTCCTTTTTTTCCTTTGGTATGAGGTCAAGGTAAACCGGCAAATGGTCACTAAAACCATCTTTATAACGGGGTCCCACAAATGTTCGGTGAGGCTTTTTTCCGGGATATTTACTATCCGGTTTCAGCAAAAAGTCCGCCCTGTAAACATGGGCATTTTCCGGGTTTGTGCAAAAACCGGATTGGCAGGAAAGCATGGCACCGGACACAATGAACTGGTCAAAGGTATTCCACTTATATTTGTATTTATAGGTGCCTTTTTCTTTAGTCTCGGAGAGGTTATACATAAGGTTGAACAAAGCAGGGTTTTTTCTATTGTTTTTTTCGGGTTTGAGTGCTTTTAAGGCTTTTTTCAGGCTTTTATTTTCTGGCTCATCATTGAAATCTCCTGTAATAATAACTTTAGCTTTGGGTTTTTGGCTAAAAATGCTGTCCACTTTTGTCCTTAAAATCCTGGCCGCCCGCATTCTTTTGGGGTCGGTTTCTGCTTTTCCGCCATAACGTGAAGGCCAGTGATTGACAAACACGTGTAAAGTGTCTTTACCTTCCGCTATTCCCTTGGCATAGAGAATATCCCTCGTGGCGGAATGTTCATCCTTTTTAAAGTCAACCTTTATGAATTGCGTATCCAATGGTTCAAAGAGACTTTCCCGGTATAGCAATGCCACGTCAATGCCCCGCCAATCAGGAGAGGATTTATGAAGAATTTGATAATCAAATTCGGAAAGCGGGGAATAAACCAGTAAATCTTTCAATACCCTTCGGTTCTCAATTTCCGCGAGTCCGACCAATGCAGGTACCTTCCATTGGCCAGCCGCAATGATGGTTTTGGCTATGCGGGTTTGTTTCTCCTTGTAGCGGTAAAAACCCCAACGGTTAGGTCCGGATGGTGTGAACTCTTCATCCTTTTTTTGAGGATTATCAAGGGTATCAAAGTAGTTTTCCACGTTATAAAAGACCAAGCGAAAGCTGTTCCTCGGGGATTCACTTTGCGCCGAGACATGGCCCAATAAAAAAATCAGAAGGGCTGTAAGGAAGCCGTTTTTAATGAGGTTTGGCTTCATGGGTTAAAATTAATGCTTTGTAATAATAACCTTTTGCTTAATTTTTACCCGGTCATTTTTAAGGGTGACAAAATAGGCACCGGATTTTAAGCTTTGGGTTTTCAGGATTTTTGCTTGAGCAGAACCTTTTAAGAAATCATCTTTTTGAATGACTTTTTGCCCGACACTATTCACGATGGTTAAGGATAAAGGCGATTGAATTTCCCTTTTCACATGAATTCGAATGTTCTTACTTGCAGGGTTGGGATAAAGTTTTACACCACTTGGGTCTTTTAACGGCGTCCTTGCTGATATACTTTTTAAGCTATTGTAAGCGTTTATTCGACCTGCCCCCAATTTACCCTGGTAACTGGGGTTTTTGCCGCTAATATCCTCGGCACCGTTAGTGATTTTATTCTTTACTTCCTGGTTGGTCAAACCGGTATCTTCAGATTTTAAGAGGCCGGCCAAACCACTGACCAATGGAGCCGACATGGAGGTGCCCGATAATTTGCCATAGTCACTTGTCGATTGGGCCAAACAACTTTTTATACTGCTGCCTGGTGCCATGACCGTAATCCAATTTCCATAGTTGGAGTATCCTGCTTTCTTGTCATTTTGATCGGTTGCGCCAATGGCCATGACCTGCCTGTAGCCGGCAGGGTAGAATTTTTCATCCGTATCGGAATTCCCTGCCGAGGCTATACAAGCAATGTTTCTGGCTTTTGCGGTTTCAAAAATGTTGCTTCCTGTTACAGTCATGTTGGGGCCGCCCCAGGACATATTGATGATATCAGCGTTGTTTTGAATGGCATAATAAACCCCGTCATAGGCATTGTAAAGGACATTGCCATCCGAGGTGTCAGGGGAGCACTTTACGGCCATTATCTGGCAATCATAACCTAAGCCTGCTATGCCATCCCCGTTATTGGTTTTTGCAGATGCAATACCAGCCACATGCGTGCCGTGACCAAAACTGTTCGGCGCATTTGCAGGGGGATTGGGATTGCCATTATCATCTGCTACATCATAACCATGCACATCATTTTCATAGCCATTCAGGTCTCCATCGCCACCGCTTCTGGATTCTCCTTTATTGGTCCACATGTTTTGTAAAAGGTCTTCGTGGTCTGTCAATACCGCATTGTCTACCACCCCGATTACAATTTCGTCAGAGCCTTTTGAAAGGTCCCAGGCTTTTTTAGCATCCACTTTATCCAGGTTGTATTGGGCCGGGTCATAATCATTAGGGGTAAAACCTGTTCTGTAATGAAGGGGGACTTTTTCTGCGTATTGCACAAAATTTAAGCTTTCCAGTGTAGAGATGACATTGTTTGGGTTGTATTTGTTATCATCGAAGATCAGTTGGAAAGTACTGTCTAACCTTTGGTTAAGGCCTTTAAAAGGCCGCCACACTTTTTTAACCCCAAATTGGGTTTGAATGTTTTTAGGAACCGGATTGGAATCCAGGGGTTGGCTATATTTGCCATTTAATTTCATGTACAAATGCCCATCCCGGAACGTACTGTCGTCCTGCCCATTTAATGTTACACTGATCAATAAAAATAAAAAGGGAAAAATTAGTAACTTTTTTTTCATAAATGGCTTAAATTTAAGAATGAAACGATAGGTACCACAGTTAGTCAATATTTCTGTGATTTAATGATGCTTTTATTTTAGAAAAAGGTTGCATGAACCATCTTTATAAAAGCCAAGTTAACTAAGTGATTTGGAATTGCAAACTTTGTCATTTTAAACTTTCTTGCCCAAAATTTTTATGCCCCATAAACAAAAACACCGAGGCCCGAGGCCTAACGATGAAAAGTTATTCAATAAGCAAACCCAGTGGATTTTAAAGGAAGCTGTTAAGGATTACGATTTTTTGCTTACAAGGGGCTATTCTGAAGATGCCATTTTCAAATTGGTAGGGGATCGTTATCAGCTAAGGAAACGCCAGCGATATGCTGTAATGCGCTGTGCTTGTGGTGATCAGTCCTTAGCTCATCGAAACAAAACCCGTCTCGAAACGACCGAAGGGATCAGTCAGCCGGTCTTGATCGATGGATTCAATCTGATTATCACCATTGAGAGTGCTTTGTCAGGGGGCTTTATTTTTGAAGGACGGGATGGTTGTTTCAGGGATTTATCCAGTATTCATGCCTCTTATAAAAGGGTGGAAGAAACATGGCCTTCTTTGGCGTTAATAGGAAAATACCTGGAAAACCACACGAATCAAAGGATTATTTGGTACTTGGATGAACCGGTTTCCAACAGCGGTCGCCTCAAACAATACCTCTTGGAATTGGCCGGGGAAAAAGGTTGGAATTGGGAAGTCGAGCTGAAAAAAAGCCCTGATTTTGCGCTAAAGCAAAGGGAGAATCCTATTGTAAGCACTGACGGTTTCGTACTTGACCAATGCCAATCCTGGTTAAACCTGGGAAGATGGATAATAGAAAATTGCATTCCCCAGAGCCGGATTTTTTCGTTGAAACCTTGAACCGGGTTTTATCCTTCTTTAAAATAGGTTCTACAATGGATTTTATGGAAATGTTTTTGAGAAGTTTTGATCTAATAATAAAATACCTATTTAA
>CAZJWK010000075.1:0-8691 GCA_964549595.1 uncultured Sphingobacteriales bacterium
CCTCGCGGTGGACACCCTTGTCTTTGGCTAACACTTCCTACAGCCAAGCGTGTTCGGGACTTGCACCCTATACCTACGCCCATGCTGGGCGCAAAAAAAGGGGAACCGCAGTCGCGATTCCCCCAACACTCATAGGAATAAAAAATGGAAAGAAATGATTGGGAAGTGAATTTTTTCCCTAATTCTGCTACAAATATAGTAAAGCTTACTTTGGAATTTTTATGGATTTCGATTAAACCCCTCTAATTTTCGGTGAAACAAGAAAATTACTCGATAAATAGGCCAAAGCTTTCTAAAATAAGTTTAACTTTTGAATGAGTTTATTTTTGTAAGAACCGCCAATGGGGATCATTTTTTGGTTAACAAAAACCAGGTTCTCGTCAAACGTTTCTATTTTATCGAGGTTTACAACATAGGACCTGTGCACACGCATGAAATTCGTATCAGAAAGTTTGTTTTCAATATTTTTCATTGTGGAATGGATGGTGTATTTACTGTCATCCGTGTAAATATTAACATAATCACCGTAAGCCTCCACAAATAAGATATTGGCCTTTTCAATCCGGGTAAATTGATTTTTCTCTTTGATAAAGATGGTGGTAGGGTTTTGTTGGGCATCCGTATTACCGGGTTGATTTTGCATAATGTTTTCCATAGCCCGGTTAATCGCTTTTAGAAAACGTTTGAATCCAACCGGTTTTAACAGGTAATCCGTTACTTCATAATCAAAAGCCTCAATGGCATATTCCTTCTGAGAAGTGACAAGAATGATTTCCGGCTTTGACCGTATGGTGTTAATAAAATCCAAACCGGACATTCCAGGCATTTCAATATCAAGCAAAACAATGTCAATGGCATTATTCTGGATATAAGAAATGGCCTCCATGGCATCTTTGGCATTTCCCACAAGGTTCAATTGGTCGGTTTTATTTACCAATTGTTCAAGGACCTTGATGGAGGCAGGATCGTCATCCACTATGATGCAATTATAATTCATACAGGTCAGTTCAATGTTCTAAAAAAGCCTTTAAATTCTTTCCTTAAGTTCCTCTATCACCTTATTGCTTAGGGTTTCAACCTCTTTGATCAATTCTTTTGACTGATCATCAAATTGTTGGGTATTTTTCAGGTTTTGTAACGTCTTTAATCTCTCTTCTAATGTTTTATTTCCTACGTAAATAGCAGAGGGTTTTGACTTGTGAGCCGCTTCTCCAACCCTAACAGGATCGTTTTCTTCATAGCCTGCCTTCATTTCCTCAATAGACTGAGGCATTTGATCAATAAAAAGTTGAATAATTTCTTGAATAAAATCAGAATCCCCTCCTGAAATCTCCTCAAGGTAACTTAAATCTGTATAGTTAGTTTGATTTTCCATAACCTGTATTTTTCTTCACAAATACTTGTTCAAATTTGAAAAACAAATATCATTTTTAAGTCAAATAATAGCGAATCAATTAATTTGACCATTTTTACAAAGACTCGATTCTAAGTTAGCAACTTAACAAGTCGAAAGAAAATAAAGGTTCATCTTTTTATCTTGCCCACTCATCTACAAAATAAACCATTTTCATCCAAAAGAAAGAAAAATGAGTCAGTAATTTTTTTCCCCTAACTCCATTGATCATTTCCAAAAAAAATTGAAAACCTCAATTAAAAGGGCCTTAGTGATTTAACCGCCATTCAAGTTATAAAGGGTTTTTTAGGTTGGTAATTGATAACAGGGCACTGAAACCACGCAGAGGAAAGTAAAGGGCTTCTTTTCTTCTATTAGTTCTGGTTAACCCTTACCTGTAGGATCACTAAAAGGAGAAGCTTTAGGCTAATTTGCTTGGTAGTTTTTTAGTGAGGCCTGATTCCCTTTAATAAGGGTCAAATGGTTTTCATTTCAATTACCTTACATCCAAAAACTACCTTGAATCCTTAATTCAAAAAATCAAAAATAGATCGCCTGTTTTGCGCCTTTTCTTTTTCTTTTCTCAGGTATTGGTAAATGACTCCTAATCTGTATTCAGAACCTTTTCTACGGGTCACTAATGTGATTTTGGTATCTTGATACCGCCAGATTACGGTGGCACCATTGTGTTTAGTATGGGACGGGAAGCCGAATTGATCTTTAATGTGATCCTTTAGCTTATTGCGAGCCTCATAATACTTAGACCCCCTGTAGGTTTCTAAGAATGTGTAGCTCATGCCTACCAGTTTTCGCTTTTGAAAACGGTAAAGAATAGCCGTTTTTTGATTACGGATTTGGCCCATATAATGCAGGTAAGTACGGTCTTCGTCCATTAGATTGGCTTTTTCCTGCCTTTTAACTTCTTTCTTGGGCATGTCCCATCGGACATTCCTTGGTAATTCCTGAGAAAAAACAAGGGTTGATGAGCCCAGAACGAGCAAGCAGATCAATAGCGATTTAGCCATAAATTACTTTTTTAATGAAAGGTAAAATTAAATCAAAATCTCCGACCAAAAAAGAAGCTTAAAGTTTCATTTTAAGCATCCTGCTTATGGTTTTCTCCACTCATTACGCGGAAAGAAATCTTCGGGATCCAAATGTTCAGATGGGTCCCAAATTTTTTCCCGGAATTCAATTATTTGATCATCCTCCACCCTAACGCCTTCCTTTTCTAATAAGGCCTCCATCATGTCCGGGGTTTCAAAATGATGCTTACCGGTTAATAGCCCTTGCCTGTTTACTACCCGGTGAGCAGGCACCGGAGGATTCCTGCGATGAGAAGCGTTCATGGCCCATCCAACCATCCTTGCAGAACCGCCACTGCCTAAAAAGCGGGCAATATGACCATAAGTGCTTACCCGTCCTTTAGGGATCTCCCTTACCACAGCATAAACTTTTTCAAAGAATGGCTCGCTCATTTTAAGTGGGTGATTAGGGACATCAATGCCTATTATTTCCAAATTCTGTGAAAATAGTTGATAGAAAATTGAGGTAAAATTATTTATTTCGAAACTCAAAACAAAAAATCAAACGCCAATCCACAACAAATGACACTGATCACAAATCTAAAATTCGGCGAGGTAACCAACCTCAGTGACGCTCGATTTGCAGCAGGCTCCCAGGCCAAATTCCTCGGCTTCTCATTAGACCCTGAAAATGAAAATTACATCGAACCACAGGACCTTCAAGAAATAACCAGCTGGATTGAGGGCGTTGGTTTGGTAGGAGAATTCGGCAAACAGGATTTTGAGGAAATAAGCCAAGCCATACAAGATTTTAACCTCGATTATGTTCAGCTTAACGAAAGCACGAATTTTTTCTCCCTCTCCAAGCTTAAGGCCCAAATCATTCAAAACCTGGATCTGGGAGCCTTCCGGGACCGCGAAGAATTGGAGTACTATATCGAGGATAGTTACCGAAACATTACCTACTACATGTTTTCCATCTATGATGAAGAGGAGTTTGAGCAATTTCTCAACAATCCTAATTTTACCAAAAAGGTCAAGGATTTTACTTTTGACTTGAATGTCATCCTCAATTTTCCTTTTAATGCCGAAAACATCGTGGACTTGACCAACCAGTTTAAGCCATTTGCCATTAATATCTATGCAGGTGGTGAGGAACGGCCGGGTTACAAGGATTTCGATGAGTTGATTGAAATGGTGGAAAGCCTGGATGAATAAACCGAACCATTAAAGCCTAATAAAATTAAATCCGGTATTATGGGGAGTTTTTACGCTCCCCATGTTTAATCACCTTGCTTTTTTAAAAGGATATGCGGATAAAGCTTAAAAGTATATAGGCGCTTTTAATGAAATTCCTAATCAGAAAAGCGCCATTAATCCGTTGGAAGGCTTTTAAATTCGGAGGCTTTGGATTCGTGGCTGAGCTACAAACCAAGCAAGCCCGTATTTACGAAACCCGTTTTTTCTTAACGGGAAATTTCATTTTGTAATCCACATTCACTTCCCCCTTACTGATGTTTTCCAACTTCTTTTTTAGCATCCGCCTTTTCAGCGCCGAAAGGTGATCTGTGAAAAGGATCCCTTCAATGTGATCGTATTCATGTTGAACAACCCTACCTGCTAATCCGCTAAACCGCTCTTCCTGTTCTTCAAAATTCTCATCAAGGTAATTGATTAAAATTTCGTCCGGGCGTTTCACTTTTTCCCGGATGTACGGAATGCTAAGGCAACCTTCTTCATATTCCCATTCTTCTCCCTTTAGTTCCACCAATTCGGGGTTAATGAAAATCCTTTTCAGGCCCTGCAAGGATTCGTCCATTTTAGAAGCATCAATAATGAATAACCGAATGGGCTCTCCTACCTGAGGGGCAGCCAAACCCACGCCCTCGCTATGGTACATGGTTTCGAACATGTTGTCAATTAATTCCCGAAGTCCGGTATAATCCTCTTCAATTTCCTCAGCCTCTTGTTTTAAAATAGGGTCGCCATAAGCCAGAATAGGCAAAATCATACCAGTAAAAATTCACTTTAAATTCCCAAATAAGACTGCAAAATAAGGGTAGCACTAACTTTATCCACTAACGTTTTATCCTGCCGTTTCTTTTTCTTCACTCCTCCTTCTATCAATGATGAAGTAGCCATTTTGGAAGTAAAGGTTTCATCCCATGTTTTTATCTCTTGTTCCGGAAACGTTTTTCTTAATTTCCTGACAAAACCTTTAACCAACGAAGTGGCATTGGTATCTGTTCCATCCAGATTGACCGGGTAGCCCACCACAATGGTATCCACTGGTTCTCTTGCCACATATTCACTCAAGTAATTGAACACCTCTTTGGAATGTATGGTAGTCAATCCATTGGCAATCATTTGCAATGGATCCGTAGCAGCAATGCCTACCCTTTTACTACCGTAGTCAATGGCTAAAATCCTACCCATTTCCGAACCATTTACATTAGGGTAAGGCTTTTTGCCTTAAAAAAATTCCAACCCTTTAAGAAAAAGGGCTATCTAATCAATGGCCAAAAAAAAGGGCTGCTCAAATGAACAGCCCTTTTTAAACAATTTCCTTCAAAAAAGGTATGGGTTAAACAACCTTATTCTTCTGCTTCTTCATCTCGCTTTACATTTATAGCGTTGAGTCCTTTTTTACCTTCTTTGACCTCAAATGAAACTTTGTCATCTTTTTGAATTTCGTCAACCAAAGCGGTAGCGTGAACAAAGATTTCTTCGTTAGATTCATCGACTTTGATAAAGCCGTAACCTTTCTTTTCGTTAAAAAACTTAACTGTTCCTGTTTGCATGATAATCTAGTTGATACTTTAATTTATTAAACAATGAGTGCAAAGCTAAGCATTTTTTTGTCCTGACAAACATTTTTTTAAAATATCTATTGTTCAAACCTGGCTTTTCATCACAAATGTGGTGGGATGTCCCAAAAAAATCGTTTAGTAGAACTAATAATCTTAAAAGGTGTTCGCCAAATGATTGAATAATTTAAGTAATTTGCAAATCCCAAAATGTAAAAGGAGTAGGAAGCATGATTCAGGTCAATGACGTCACATTACAATTTGATAAAACCCCGCTTTTTGAGGATGTCAACTTAAAATTTACCCCCGGTAATTGCTATGGGATTATCGGAGCAAACGGAGCAGGAAAATCCACTTTCCTCAAGATCCTTTCCGGGGAAATTGAACCCAATCAGGGTTCGGTTGAAGTCAGTCCGAATAGCCGAATTGCTGTCCTTAAGCAGGATCACTTCGCCTATGATGAATATCCGGTAATGGATACTGTTATCATGGCCCACAAAAGGCTTTACGATGTCATGAAAGAAAAAGAGGCCATTTATGCCAAAGAAGCATTTACCGATGAGGATGGTATGAGAGCCGGTGAGTTAGAAGCTGAGTTTGCCGAACTAAATGGCTGGTCTGCGGAAAGTGATGCGGGTGAATTGCTTAGTGGTTTAGGCATTTCGGAAGATTTCCATTACCGGCAAATGAATGAACTGAGTACCAACCAAAAGGTCCGCGTGCTTTTAGCTCAGGCCTTGTTTGGTAACCCGGATATCCTTCTTCTTGACGAGCCCACCAACGATCTTGACCTGGAAACCGTCAAATGGTTGGAGGATTTCTTACTTGATTTTGAGAATGTAGCCATAGTCGTTTCTCACGACCGGCACTTTCTGGATACCGTTTGCACGCACATCGGGGATATTGATCACAGGAAAATTACGCTCTATACGGGTAATTACTCCTTCTGGTATGAATCAACCCTTTTAGCCAAGAAACAAAGGCAGGAGTACAACAAAAAGGTCGAGCAAAAAAGAAAAGAGCTAAAGCAATTTATTGAGCGGTTTAGTGCGAATAAATCAAAATCCCGGCAAGCTACCAGCCGAAAGAAAATGCTGGAAAAACTTGAGCCCGAGGACATCCCTCCTTCAAGTCGCAGGGCACCCGCCATCATTCTGGAACAGGAACGAGAAGCTGGGGACCAGATATTGGAAACTTCTGACCTCCAAAAGAATGGTGAAGGTGAACCCCTTTTTTCCGGTTTAAATTTCAGCCTGCAAAAGGGAGATAAAGTGGCAGTGCTTTCCGATAACCACCATGCCGTAACCCAATTTTTCGATATTATAATGGGAAAGCAGGGACCGGACAACGGGGATTACAAATGGGGTGTAACCGTTAAAACCGCTTACCTGCCCAACGACAATACGGAATACTTTAATGAAAACCTGAACTTGCTTGATTGGCTACGGCAATTCTCCGACAACCGGGAAGAAAATTTTGTCCGGAGTTTCCTCGGTAAGATGTTGTTTTCCGGGGAAGAACCTTTTAAAAAAGCCAATGTCCTGTCCGGAGGAGAAAGGATGCGTTGCATGATTGCACGCATGATGCTTCAAAAGGCGAATGTCCTGATACTTGATGAGCCTACCAATCACCTGGACCTCGAGGCCATAACGGCTTTTAACAACGCCATCAAGGATTTTAAGGGAACAGTCCTTTTTCATTCTCAGGATCATGAATTCCTGCAATCCGTGGCCAACCGGATAGTGGAACTCACGCCTGGAGGCATCATCGATAAGCGCATGAGTTTTGACGAATACCTGGAAGACCCTGACATCAAAACTCAGCGGGAAGCCCTTTATCAACCGGCTTAATTGGGTATAGACCTAATCCATAGACCGATGGCTAAGCCAAAAACCTGGTTTGACTGTGCCATAGGATTCCCGTTAAGACACGCTTCCAATTTTTATGTTACAAGATTATGCGGCTTTTATTCGTGAGTTTTTGGCATTAAAACCCTCCCACTCCCTTTTGGATGTGGGTTGTGGTGATGGCACTTTAACGCTTGCCTTGGCACCTTATTGCAAGGAAGTGATTGGTATTGATCCTGACCCCGATAAAATTGCAGAGGCCGATATGATAAAAGAGCACAATGCAGATTTCCAGGAAGGCAATGCTTACCATTTATCAGAGTTAGTACAAGGGCCTTTTGATCGAATTTTATGTGTGTCCACTTTCCAGTATTTTGATACCTGGGCAAAGGCTTGCCAGGTTTTAAGGGAAATGAAAGGGATGTTAGAAGAAACGGGGAACATTTTACTGATGGATATCCCCCAACTTGAGCCCAATAATGCTTTGGAACAGCATTTAGATCAGAACCCTGGTTTAAACTGGGGCAAATGGTGGACGCGAGAGGAATTGGCGGCTTTAACAGCCAATGCCGGATTAAAGGGCTATGAACCCCAAAGACCAAGCGATAAAAACCTCAGCCAAAACTGCTTTGACTGGGTCATAGAAAAGGAAAGATAACGGCTTTTAAAATGGTTTAGCACACCTGATCGGGCTTTTGCCACTTTTGAATGGCCTGCCTTGTATATGGCTTTTTAAAAAAGGTTTTTAGCCCGATCATAGCTTGGTTGTAGCCCTACGGCAGGCATGGCCCAACCTGTAAAATCCGTTTTCCAAAGCGTCTAATCCCGTTTTTAAAGCACCTTTTCCTTTTTCGGCAAAGCTATTCCATTCTACCCGGAATCTATCGTTCTCGGAATCCTCGTTACTATTTTTTTTTGACCCCTGTTCACCGGCAAAGGATTTTTCAATATTGGATACCGTAACCCGCTCCCCCCGCATTTCCATCTTTTGGACAGGTGTTTTGGCGGCTGGTGTTAATAGCCAAAGAATGAGATAGATTAAAATGCTTATCCCGGAGGCAAAAATCGCTACCACGAATGCCAACCTTAGCCAGAGCGGGTCAAAGCCGAAATACTGCCCCAAGCCTGAGCACACACCGGCAATCACTTTATTGTCCACATCCCGGTGAATTTGACCTTTCCGGGTGTAGGTTTCCTGCTTCTTGCCCTCACCTTCTTCCTTACCTTCCTGTGAATTTTCGGATTTAAAAGTCTCTGGTTCACCCAAAGCCTTTTTGACGGCCTGGACATCCTCCGGTGCCAAAGCTTCTTTTCTGGAACTCAGTTGCTCCTGAAAAATTTCTGCTACCCGGTTTTCTATATCCTGGATAATTTCTTCCCTGCTTTCATTATTAGCAAGGAAATTTTTAATCTGCTCAAGGTACTTTTCCAGTTGATCATAAGCGTCTTTCTCAATATGAAAGACCATTCCTGCAAGATTAATGGAAATTGTCTGTTGCATGGCTTTTATTTTTTGTGGTGTGATTGACTGCATTAACCAATTCCTGCCAGGTTTCATCCAATCTGGCCAGGAAACTTTTCCCCTCCTCCGTCAGGTAATAATACTTCCTGGGCGGTCC
>CAZJWK010000075.1:8791-13784 GCA_964549595.1 uncultured Sphingobacteriales bacterium
TTATTTGCTTTTTTTGCCTTATCAGGAGTTTTAATCCTTTCAGGTTGCCAGCCGTCTTCCGAAGTCATTCAATTAGGGGACAATAAGGCGGATGTCAAACCTTTGAAAGAAGGGTCATCTCATGGCTTTTTCTATACATTACCGAAAACAAGCTATAAGATCAAAATCTATGGTATCACAAAAAACGTTCACACCGGAAGGTTATCCGGTTTCAGTCATTTGTTGAAATACCCTGTAGAACCTGAACGCCAACTTGCAAGGACAGTGCTCCGAATAGACAGCATAAGCGTAATGGCTCAGTCAAAACCGGATTACGGAAAATTGTTTTTTGTGAACCTCCCCGGGGAAAAAGGCAATGTCTTTTCAGGCAATTACCACTTTACCTTCAGTAACGGTAATGTGCTAAACACCAAACAAGAAAACGGAGATGACTCCCAATCTCTGGTTGAATCACGAAACTTCCTCATGCAAAAAAAACCGGTTCAAATACCCGTTAACCCTACCAAAAAGAGAGGGCAAAGAAAAAGGGAGTTAAATCTGGATAAAAATACCCTTGATGCCGGTATCCAGAATTTGTTAAAACAAAATGATGAACTCATTTATAAACTAAACCGCATGGCAAAAGATACTATAATTCGGCAGGACAGTATTCTCAGGACAAAAGTAAAAGATGTTAGTGATAAGGTGGAATCTTATCATGGCAAGATAAAAGAATTAAAAAAACTGTTCGAAACCTATAAAAAGGAAGACCTGGGTAAAAAAGCAAGGAATTTTCAGGAAATTATACACAAGATGGTTGAATTAAAAACTGCTTTAGCCGGTGCTAAAAGCGATATTTCCTATCAGGATGTAGACGTAGAAGCCATGATAACAGCCATTGATCACATGATAGATAACTACTTAGAACCTTTTAGCACTAAAACGGTAAAACAAAATGTTCAATGGAATCTGACCGTAACCCCTGATGAGAATAAAAAATTGTTTCAATTCGGATTAAGGAAAGGCCCGAAGCGTGAATATTTTTGGGAAAAGCAGAATCAGGGGAAAAAATACCTGGCATCCATTGATGTGCGCTTTAAACTGACCCAACCTGCTTCCCTGAAAACTTTTACCCGGAAAAAAGAAAAGGTAAAAACCACCCAAAAACCTAAGGGGCTTTACTACAATTTGCCTGCATCAGGTACGATGGTTTTAAGTTTAAATTACCGGGGTAATGATAAACACTTCCCCCTTGGGCAAACACAGATTATGGTACCCCAATTGGGGGAAACGGCCGCCCTTCCAACCCTCAATCCCGAAAGCCTTTACCATTTCGATCCTTTTCACGGCACGATCAAAAGCATTCATTACCCAAAGGCAGACTAACCTTATGAACCTTTATGCCCTTGTTAAGCCATTGCTATTCGGGTTACCACCTGAAACCGCCCATAACCTGACTTTAAAAATATTAAAACGGGGTGCCAAATGGCCCGGTATCAATCCCAATATCCCGGAAAACACCCAATCTGTCCAAATCGGGTCCCTTAAATTCCCCAACCGGGTTGGCCTTGCTGCCGGTCTTGACAAAAATGCCGAGGTTTTCAATGAAATGCTGGCTCTGGGGTTTGGTCATGTAGAGGTAGGTACCGTAACCCCAAAGCCTCAATCGGGTAACCCCAAACCCAGGCTATTTCGTCTGCCGAAAGATCAAGCCCTGATCAACCGGATGGGATTTAACAACGATGGTATGCAAACCATTGCAGGAAGACTTGCTAACCGAAAAGAAAAGGGCATTGTAGGGGGCAATATTGGTAAGAACAAAGACACCCCAAATGATAAGGCTCATGAAGATTATTTAGCGGTCTTCAACCATTTAGCGCCTTATGTAGACTATTTTACAGTCAATGTGAGCTCTCCGAACACACCGGATTTACGAGCATTACAGGATAAGGAAAGCCTGAAGAAGATCATGGGGACCATACAAGAAGCCAATCAAACCCTTAATAATGCCAGGCCGATTTTTCTGAAAATTGCGCCTGATCTGAATGAAAGCCAACTTAAGGACGTTGGACATCTGGCTCAGGAATTAGAAGTGGATGCTTTGATTGCCACCAATACATCAACCAGCCGTACCGGTCTTCAAACATCTACAAAAAAATTGGATGCCATTGGCAAAGGCGGTTTAAGTGGCAGACCCTTAAAAAATAATGCCACTCACACTTTAACCGATTTGCATAAACAATTAGGAAGTAGTATAGCCCTAATTGCTTCGGGAGGCATTATGAAAGGGCAAGATGCTGAAGAAAAGTTTAAGGCCGGGGCCAAATTGGTTCAGGTCTATACCGGATTGGTTTACAAAGGCCCTCATTTAATTCAGGATATTCTAAGATCTCATTTGCCCAATCAAGCATAAAACAACTTTTTAAAAGAAATAGATTTGTTTTATGTTTGTGCCCTGGAAATATGAGTTTATATTTTTTATTGTTGAAATTAAAGACTTTTAAAAATTAAAAAATTCATTAGGTATGACCCCAAGAATGCTTCTCGGTTTATTGATCATTGGCTTTTCAGCCATCAACCTCAAGGCCCAGGATGATGAAGAGGGCGAAGGAAGGGTTTTGGAATTTGAAAATGGTGAAACCATTACCGTTACCGGTAAAAAAGACAACCCTGAAAATTTTTACAACATTGGATTGGCGTATGGAGCGAACGTTGGTGCAATGCCGGAAAGCCCGTTATATGGGATGCTTCTTAACCTGAAGCTGGATTACACCAATTGGGATTTAGGTTCCTGGTATTTCAAAACTGATTTGCAAGTAGTCAGGAGTTTCGCCACGAAATATGATAAAATCAATGACCTGGATAGCCTGAAAACCTCAAACCCCATAAAACCTTACAATGTGTTCGAAACGGGTTTGGAGGTTAATTTAATCTCAGACAACAAAAGAAAGGTAAAAGAATTAACCGTAGACCAGGAAAAAACAGGCTACAAGGAATACCAGGTTTACAAAGCCGATTTCAAAGTGGCGGTTAAAAAAATGCTCAAGGCCAGAGTAGGTTTTCATAACTACAATGTGACAGTCACTAATTATCAACTGAAGCCGACCACTTTAAAAAGTAAAGATGGTACGGAGATTTATGAGCTTGACCGGGAAATTTACAATTCCATTGATCTTCCGGAAATTGATAAATACCATACCAATATGAACGTCAATAGTTTATTTTTTGGGCTTTCCTATCATAGTATAAGTGACACCAAGATAGAACTTGAATCAGGCGGTTCGATGTATAATTCCAGCCATTTCAATCTTTTTGCCGATATCATGTATGCCCCATCCATCACTTTCGCTGACATGGAAGTGGGGGACCAAACTTACGTGGTTGATCATGAAAACGGAGGCGGTTTTGAATCCCGAAATGTAGGTTTTAGATTGGGTATGGAATATGATAATAAAATCAGTAAATATTCCGGCGTCACCTATGGTTTTGAAATTGGTCAAAGGCCGGGCTGGGATAACATTTCAGTCCAGAATTGGATATCCAATAGCATCTATTTTATGTTTACCATTAACGGTAAAGTCGGCCTGAGCAGGGAGCTATTTTAATAGCGTCTGATTTTCGGGCTGTTATCTCATAATGAATTAGGGATGCAGATGCCTGGTCGGATTTGGCCGGCCGATAGCACGGACCGCTATACATTCGGCTTCCAGGGTATGCTGCGGGATGACGATTGGCACGGCAAAGGCAACCACTACAATACCCTTTTCCGGCAGTATGACCCGAGATTGGGCCGGTGGTTAAGTCCGGACCCGATCCAGCATAGCCGGCAGAGCAGTTATGCGGCTTTTAATAATAACCCGGTTTATTTTGTGGATCCGCTTGGAAGTCAGGCCCATGGAAATAATGAGGAAAGCGATCCACCCAAAGGGACTCAGGAATGGAGCCAGTAACAAAACGAAGAGAGTAATGATGAAATGTTTGATTCAGATGGAAATCTTAAATCTAATAATGGCTTTAAGTTAGAAGGTAATTTGTATAGTAGATCAGATAAATCAGAAGATAAAAACTTTTCTGAAGATAATGTAATGAGAATGCTAAATTATTTTCAGCGAAATGCACAAAGAACAGGGCCTTATTGCTATGGTCCTGGAGATAAACATGATTGGGTTACTTGTTTTAATAGAGGTATGAGAAATCTTCTAGAAAAACTAAAATTAAGGGCAAAACCTAATATGGGACAACAAATGAATGTGATTCAGGAAAAAGGATATGATAGTCAAGAATAGACATTTAACTTCTATGATAGGAATAATAATTTAACATATGGCAAAACCGAACCACAAGAAATGAGGGGTGGTGTAGGAAATACTGCTTTAGAATTAGCGAACTCTGGTAGTGGTTATTATATTTATGGGCTGAGTATGGCCATGGGATTTCACAGTACTACTTTATTATTGAACCCTCAAGAACCAAATAATCCCCGTTTTAGGATGTATGATCAACATGGAACTGGGTCTAGTAATTATATGAATGCTAAAGAATTAGATAAAGCCATTACGCAATACATAAAACGACACTACCCAATTCCTACTCAATCGGGTGAACCAGGAAAAACTACTATTAAATTATGGCAAATAAAACCATGAAATTAAATAAACTGATTACGTTTGGACTTATATTAATATTAGTATGTTGTAATGATAGTAATAAAAATAATAGAGATGGTAATTCTAAAGATGAAGAAGCGAAAAAAAGTGAAATAATTCATAATAATAAAGAAAAATCCGATAAAAATTCACAAACTGAAAAAAAGTTGACAAAAGGGGTAAAATTTATTTCGATATTGAAGGATGCTGGATTTAAGTTAGAGAAAGATACTTTATTGAGGAGTCAGTTTTTAAAAAGTAGGGTTTTTAATTATTTAAAATCAAAGTATAATAATTTAACGCCTAATAAAGATCTTGATTATTTGAAAAAAATTAAAGTCTCTAAATCAGATAGTTCAGTAGATTTT
>CAZJWK010000076.1:0-4006 GCA_964549595.1 uncultured Sphingobacteriales bacterium
CCTCTTACCAATATACAGACAAATTATCCCAAGCAGGTACTTATTATTACAAGATCAGGCAAACAGATTTTGATGGTTCTGAAAGCTCCTCTTCTGTAAAAGCGATTAGAGTAAATCAGGTAAATGAAATTAATATAAAGCAAGTTAAATTCCATGCCTCCACAATGGAAGTTAAAATTAGTGGTATAAAACAATTTAGGGGAACTTTGGAACTGACTTCCATAAAAGGGCGGACCATTGCCCGAAAGCAACTTAAAGAATCCAAAGGCAACAAAAACATCCGGTTTTATGGGCTTAATGATAGCAGCCGTATTTTTTACCTTCATTTGTTTAAAGGAAATGGAAATCGCATAACGGGTGAGAAAGTTTTAAAGCTAAGATAAGCGGTTCTCAAAACCGGTCAAAAACACAAACCGCTTACAACTTAAAAGGGTTAAACTTGCGGAATGGCAAAAGCTAATGAATAAAGAAAAGTGGAATTGAATTACTATTTTTATACCAAAGTTATTGTGAAAGAAAAAAATGTCTATTATGAAATTGTTGAATTTAGTAATATCGGTGCTTTTACTGTTGGGAATAACCAATGGCTGCAAATACGAAAATGGCCCTCTTATTAGTTTTAAAAGCAAGAAGAAAAGATTGGTCAATGAGTGGAAACTGGAAAAGTACTTGCGAAATGATAAAGACCGAACCAGTAAATTGATCATTAGCAATTATGAAGAGACTTATACAAAAGATGGTCGGTTAATAAGAACTTTTAAAGCGCCGGATGGAGATAATGAGGAGCAAGATGGTAATTGGGAGTTTGGTGAAAACAAGAAGGTTATTGACATTGGAGATGTTAGCAGCATTAAATTAACAAATGAGACAAGTACTGTTTCGGCCTCCGAATTGGAAATTTTGAAATTGACTAGCGATAAACTTTGGTACAAGTTTGAAAATGGTGGGGATGTCCACGAATTCCATTTAGTCAGCAAGTAAATTTAAATGCCCTTTAAAACCGAAAATATGGGTTCAGGGATTTAATTTTGAGGATGTTAATTTAGATAGCTACTATTCCTGCTTTTTCCTGAAATGCTTTGATCCCACTATTCTCATTTAAATGCCAGCATAAACGAAGTGTTAAATCTACCATGGTTTCTAATTTGGAAACCACCTTTGTCCTTCTCGTCATCCTTGATAAATAATGTCGAATATTTGAATTACTCTGTTCTATTGTTATTATGCTTTTCTTGCTCATTGTTAACCGATCATTTGGCAACACCTTTTGGTAAGCCTCCCAGTTATCTTTAATTCAGGTGTTTGAATTTCTCTTCGTAGAATGCTTTAAGGGTTTCAGCAGAACGATTGCCAATAATCCATCCGATGGTTTTGTTTTTTATTACAGTCCCAAGCCCGCCATATCCATATTTTTTTGTTTTTTTGATTGATAAAATGCCACTTCCATTTATTTGAACTCCCTTAACCTCATCATCTGGTTTTGGCTCAGGTTATCTGGAAGCAATCTTACGAATCCACTTTAGGTCATTGAGCACACAGGCCGATGTCTGGGGAGAAGGGCTAAGTAATTTTACTAGGGTGCATTCGTTGCATTACTTACTAATAAAACTAAGGAAAAATGAGATTTCCGGGTTTATGCCCATAGTCTAGGCCAAATATCAAAAGTTCTGAATAAGGTTTTCTTTAATTTTGAATGATATGTTAAGGGGCTTAGCTCTTTAAACTTGTTGGTACAAAAGTGTTTAAAAAATTTTTTACCTTAAGTTTTGAATTTCAAAAATTATTTAACACTTTTGACTGAGAATAAAATGGAAAGGGGTTAATTTCTACTAATCAGAATTTTTGCTTTTCTAATGTGGCCTAAGCTCCTAAATTTGAAGGATTGAAATTTTGGGAGTAAGGAAAGCCAGGTGTATTTAGTTTTCAATGCAATAATTCTTTTGGTTTCATCCTCAAATCCATTGTTTTAGATAAAATTCTGCTTTTTGGAATATTATTAGCCAAAGCAAAAATATTATAAAATTAATGATTCTTTTTATATGGGAATCGATTGTATACTCTGAAAGACATATCAAGTGTTATGAAAGAAATTGTTCAACCAAAATAAAGTTATGGTAAGATATTTTACTCATTTTTTTTGCTCGTTTATTTTACTTTTTGGTTTTATCTATCCCGCTGATGGCCAGAATATAAGACGGGCAAGTATTAATGCCCTCGGAGCGACCAGTCAAATAGATGAATCAAAAACAATAATCAGCCAAACCATTGGTCAGGCTTATTTTACAGCTACTTATAAGGATCGAGGAATAGCCTTCTTTCCCGGTTTTCAACAGGCATTTTTTATTAAACCCAAACCCAAAGCTTCAAAAAGGGATTTTGGTAAAGTTAAGATTTATCCCAATCCGGCTAATGATAGGGTAAGAGTCAATCCACCAGGAAAGGTAAAGGATTATTCCATAGTCATTAGAAACCTTAACGGAAGTATAGTATGGATAAGAAAAAACCCCTCTCTCAATCAAGAATATCTTGAAATTGATGTTGAGGATTGGAGAAACGGTATGTATTTATTGACATTACACAATAAAGTAATTAATAAGAGCAAATCATTCAAATTGATAATTCAAAAATAATTTATATGATAAGAGAAAGGATAAAGTTTTTAGGATCCCTTTTAGTTTCAGTATTGGTGACTTTTTCCATTTATGGTCAAAATGGACATTCTGAACTATCTATAGGTGGAACACAACAAATAACCAACTTCAAATTTATTACCAGCGAAGGAGAAGAAATAGATGATTACGACCCCATTTATTCTGGCGCATATCAAATTGGTTATGCTCATTATTTGGAAAACGGTGTTTTTTTTAAAGGACTAATAGGAATGCGAAAAGCTGGTGCAACAAAGGTGATAGATGCTTCCAATTACCAGTGGGATCTCCATTATGGGCGGATTCGTTTGGGTGGCGGCTATCTTTATGAGCTTGGCGAAGTTAAGCCTTATCTGAATGTATCAGGTTTTTTTGGCTACTTGCTTAAAGCCAATCAGACCCTAAATAACCAAGATTACGATATTTTGAAAAATGATGAAATCCAAGAAGCAGACCTGGGAATATACATAGGACCGGGAGTCAAATTCACCTTAAACAAATCAATCTCATTTTATACAGAACTAGGGTATCTAAGAGGATTCCAAAATATTGAACCAGAGGGGTCTGAACAAACAGCCAATAATTATGCTTATTCTTTAACTGTTGGGATTTCTTACAGTATTCAAAATTAATAAATAAAAAATTATAAATTATGAAATTTATTACAAAAATAGGGCTCTTACTTTTAACCCTTAATGTTTTTAGTCTTACCTTGATTGCTCAAAACATCGGGGACCTTAGCGGTATCAACTACCAGGCAGTCGCAGTTGATGCTGAAGGAGAAGAAATTGTCGGAAAAGATGTAGAGGGAAAGCCTCTTTACAAAGAACAAATAGGGGTTAAATTTACCATTACAGAAACTAAGGGAGGAGAAATCTTATATCAGGAAAATCATACCACATTAACAGATGAACAAGGGTTGTTTTCCCTTACCATTGGTGAAGGAAATAAAACCGGAAAAGGCCAATACCAGGATTTGCTTGAAATCCCCTGGATTGATGCTGATCAATGGTTAAAAGTGGAAATTTCAACCGATAACAATGGGGATTACAGAACGGTTAGCTATCAAAAGTTCAGGCCTGTTCCATACGCTTTTTATACCGATGATATCGCTGATAATGCGATAACCACCTCAAAGATTCTCAATGAAACGATTCAGGCGGAAGACATTGATACAGGTTCAGTAGAAACTTCGGAAATCTTGAACGAAACAATTCAGGCTGAGGACATCGATACAGGTTCAGTAGAATCTTCGGAAATCTTGAATGAAACAATTCAGGCTGAGGACATCGATACTGGCTCGGTAGAAACTTCGGAAATCTTAAATGAAACAATTCAGGCTGAGGACATCGATACAG
>CAZJWK010000076.1:4106-13705 GCA_964549595.1 uncultured Sphingobacteriales bacterium
AACAATTCAGGCTGAGGACATCGATACAGGCTCAGTAGAATCTTCGGAAATCTTGAATGAAACAATCCAAGCTGAGGATATTGATACAGGCTCGGTACAATCTTCGGAAATCTTAAATGAAACAATTCAGGCTGAGGACATCGATACAGGCTCAGTAGAATCTTCGGAAATCTTGGATGAAACGATTAAGGCGAAAGATATTGGTACGGGGGCTGTTGAAAGTGATGAAATTGCTAACAGAACAATTTTAAACGAAGATATTGCAAATAATACCATTAACTTATCTACCAAAGTAACTGATATCCTCTCCGTTGAAAATGGTGGAACGGGCGTTAATTCTTTAACCGATGGAGGACTCCTGGTAGGAAATGGCAATAATGATATTGAAACCCTTTCCCAGGGTGATGATGGAGAGATTCCTGTTGGCGTAACCAATGCCAATCCAGTCATGAAATTACTTGCTCAGGGGAGTGGAATTAAAATCACTCAGAAATCGGATTCTGTCATTATTAGTTCAACCATATCGGGTGGAGAAAGTGCCGATGGTACCAAAAACATAGATATTGGTACAATAGCGCCGGGTGATACTTACACATCCCCTTCATTTACAGTCCCGGATTCAGATGCAAATCAGGGAGATATCATTTTGGCTTCTTTGGATGTCAATTTACAAGGATGTATGATGACACCTTATTTTACAACCGGCAATACTGCTAAAATAGCGATTTTTAACGGCACGGGAGGTACCGTTAATTTGGGAAATAATGTTCAGGTAAAATTATTAATCGTCCAATAATTAAAAAAAGATGGCCAATTTCCTTAATTTTTTGAGAAAGGGCTTTGTATTAAAGTTAAACTATATCCTTCAGCATTGTTTTAAGGATTTTTTTGAAAAGACAGCGACACGGAATTAAATCTATTTTTATTGTGATTAAAAGATTAACCACGCGTGAAGTACAACTTTTTATGAATAAGAAAACAGAGATTAAAATTATTACTTCCTTTTTGGCTATTTGTCTATTGTTTACTTTTCAAGTAAATGGGCAAATAACCCTATCTACAAAATCAAAGAAAAATGGTGTGTGGAACAAGGAAGATAAGGAATGGAAAATCGTATCCAAAAAAGATGAGATGTATTCATTTTTTGAATTCAATAAGGAATTTACTTGGTTCCAGCACACTACAAAGAAAAGTAGGACAGCTTTCTTGATAAAATCCATTCAAACTTTCGAGGAGGAACAAAAATACAGGATGAAGGTTATCAGTGATGTAGGCAATAAATATGAAGTGGTGTTAGACCTGAAAAATAAAAACCTTAAGTTTTTACATCCCCCCGATAGCACAACCCAACTCACCCAGTATTCCATAAAAGAAGTATGGAAAGCAAATTGAGAAAAAAATTTAACCTTTTCGGGAATAACGGTAAACTTTAGCCATTTACCCTTCCCTTTTTTACGATTGCTTGAAATTGCTAATGTATTTTTGAGCAGCTTCACTTATCAAATAATAAACATTTTTTGAATTAGGCGTTTATGGAATAAAGGCTCTGAATCAGGCTTTCTCATGCCGGTTAATAACCCTGTCACTTTTTTTCCGATTTCTTTTCCATTCCTCAATAATCCTGATAATATCCCCCTTATCGATCTTAAAATTTAAGCGAGGCCTTTAAAATCAATACCCATCTTGGTTTCGTTTTACTGATAATCACCAGTTTTTTTAGGCCGAAAAAGCTTACCGATTGTAATCAATAAAACAAGGGCTCAATAAGGATAAAGCACCAAGGGCCATATGGAAGCCCTCAAAGAAACCTTATCGTGCCTGGATAACGGTATTGAATACCTTCCGAGGCCCTAACGGAAGCAATGACAATGAGAAAACAGTAGATCAATAGAAAGGCTGACATGATAAGAACCAAAACAATCCACCTGAAATAGTTTAACGGGTCATCAACAAGAGAAAGGGTAATGGCCATCATTAAAACCAAAAAGTAAAGGGTGAAAGAAATTTGAAAATTAAGGGATTCCTTGCCTTGATCATCGACAAAATTATACAATTCCCGCTTTTCCAGCCATACGATAAAGGGAACAATAATGTTACAAAAAGGTAAAAATAACCCGGTAAGGGCCAACAAATGACAAAGCATCGCTCTCTGCCGAGCCTCCTTAGATAAACCAGGGTTTTTTAAGGGTGGGGTCATAATTGATGCCCTTTGATCTATTAATTTTTCAATTCAGTGTCACAAAAATTTAACACCAAAAAATTCCGGAAGATTTTCATCTCATTTTTCCTTTAATGCCAAGAGATAGGTTAGACCAAAACTATGCAATGAAAACCTTTTCATTGTATAACCCGGGATAAAATTAAACAGGCCTCAATGATGACTGGTAATAAAACCGGTCTTAAAAAGCAGTGGAGGATAACGTCAGCTGACTGGCTTAATGATCATTTGTATTGGTGTTTTAGCACTTTAGCCTCAATGTAGAAAATGATTTCTTCTGCCATATTGGTAGTTTGGTCGCCCACCCTTTCCAACTTTCGGATGATGGAAAGCAGGGTAAGGTAATGTCTTTCGTGGGCCTGATCCTCTTTTATGCGCTGAAGGGTGAGCTCATTAGATTTACGGTTTATTTCATCCAGTAAGTCATCTTTTTGGAAAACTTTTCGGGCTAAGCGGGTGTCTTCGTTGACAAACGCCTCCATGGAATCGTCAAACATAGACAAGGCGGTATCGTACATTTGCATTAGCTGGTAATCATCGATCATTTGATCATTGAATTCGGAGGGGAGTTCCTTAATGAATTGAGCAATGCTTTGGGCATTATCCCCGATCCGTTCAAGTTCAGCATTCATCTTGTAAGTAGCCAAAACAAAACGCAAATCCACTGCCACCGGATTGTATAATGCCAAAAGCTTTTCACAGCTTCGATCTATTTGAAGTTCTGAAGCATTAACCCGTTTTTCATTAGAAATGACTTCGTTGGCCATGTCGAAGTCATAATTCACCAATGCTTCACGGCCTTTTACAAACTGACTTTTTACCAGCCGAATCATGGAAGCCAGATCTTCCTTCAAATAGTGTAATTCTTCAGATAATTGGGACATGTAACGTTGATTTTACCATCTTGAAAAGCAGAGGATTTATAAAAATTATAATTCGTGAATTTAATGAAATTGGATTATTTAAAAAACTAAAAACAGCGTAATTCCAATGAGATATCGCCCATTTAGTAACCTTTAATTGATAAGCAAAAAGGCTGACTTTTTAGCCGAACCTACCCGTAATGTAATTTTGGGTTTCCTTTTCCTTAGGGTTAGTGAAAATCTCTCTTGTTTCCCCGGTTTCAATCATATCACCCATGTAAAAGAAAGTGGTTAAATCACTAATACGGGATGCCTGGTTCATATTATGGGTTACCATAACGATGGTGTATCGGCTCTTCAAATCGTAAATCAAATCCTCAATTTCAGCAGTGGAAATTGGATCCAGGTCGGATGTGGGCTCATCCAGTAACAGGATCTCCGGCTTCATGGCTATGGCTCTTGCAAGGCATAAGCGCTGTTGCTGACCACCTGATAAGTTTGTAGGTTTTTCGTTAAGTTTATTTTCTACCTCTTTCCATAAGGCAGCCCTTTTTAGAGATTCCTTTACGATTTCTGCTTTTTCATCTTTTGACTTTTTCAGCCCATTCAGCTTATAGCCGGAGATCACATTATCAAAAATACTCATGGTTGGAAAAGGGTTCGGCCTTTGAAAAACCATACCCACTTTTTTCCGCACAAGGATGGGATTTAGCTTATAAATGTTCTCATTGTAGAGGTACATTTTTCCGCTCAGGGAAGCACCGGGTGTTAATTCATGCAAGCGGTTTATGCAACGAATATAAGTGGTTTTACCGCAGCCGGAAGGTCCCATTATAGCCATCACGGTCTTCTCAGGAATCTCCAGATTAATGTTATTCAATACCCGTGTTTCCCCGAAATACGCGCAAAAGTCACTTGAAGTCAGTACTGTATTTCCCATCTTCTTATTATCAATTTAGCAGACAAATTTAAGATCAGAATGATTACAATTAATAAAAAAGAGGCACCCCAGGCCATCTCTTGCCAAGAAGCATACGGGCTTTTGGCGTATTTAAAAATCAATAAAGGCAAAGCACTTACCGGTTCTTTCAGATTGACATTCAAAAAAGGGCTGCCAAAGGCTGTAAAAAGTAAAGGGGCTGTCTCCCCCGCAATTCGTGACAGACTAATCATGATGCCGGTTAATATTCCACTCGCACCGGATGGCAAAATTACCCTTAATATGGTTTTGTAATAAGGTACTCCCAATGCAAGCGATGCCTCGCGGTAGGAATTCGGTATCAAGCGAAGGGTCTCCTCGGTAGAACGGGCTATGAAAGGAATCATCATGACAGCCAAAGCAATTCCGCCAGAAAAAGCCGAAAAACTGCCCATGGGTTTGACCACCCACAAATAAGCTATGATGCCAATGACAATGGAAGGAATGCCTTGAAGGATTTCCACGCATAAGCGCACCCAGTAAGATAATCGTCCCTTTCGCTTTTCTGAAAGAAATACACCGATCATTATGGAAATAGGCAGAGATAGGATGGTGGCAATCCCTATTAACATGAGCGTTCCCACAAGGGCATTGACTACACCTCCACCAGGTTCGCCGGCTGATTTGGGCAGGGATACAAGAAAATCCCAATCTATAACCATTATTCCCTTCTTCACAATGTGATAAATGATAAAAACCAAGGGAAGGGCAGAAACAAAGGCGAATAGCCCGATCAAGGCTTGAAAAAATTTATCTTTCCATATCCTGAAGCCAAGTTTGCTCATGAAACTTCTATTTAAGGCTTAAAACTGCAGTTTGTTAATGATCATTTTACCAATAACATTAATAACCATGGTAACCAAAAAAAGTAATAGGCCGATTTGGACCAGGCTGGATAAATAAATGTCCCCGCTTGCTTCAGTAAATTCGTTCGCAATGACACTGGCCATGGTATTCCCGGGTTCAAAAATACTTCCGGGTATTTTGTTGGCATTTCCAATCACCATCGTGACAGCCATTGTCTCCCCCAAAGCCCTTCCCAAAGAAAGTAAAATACCCGCTACAATACCAGAGCGGGCATAAGGTAAAATGGTACTTTTGATCACTTCAAACCTCGTAGCGCCTAATGAATAAGCAGCCTCCTTTAAATCCCGGGGGGTCATATTGATCACCTCCCTTGCTATGCTTGCGGAATAAGGAATAATCATGATTGCAAGGATCACTGATGCCGAAAAAATAGAAACCCCATAAGGAGTCACACCAATTGAAGATTGAAAATCCCTTATAACAGGAACCAGAATCATAAGCGCCCAGAAACCGTAGATCACTGAAGGAATGGCGGCTAAGAGCTCTACAAGGTTTTTGAGCATGTTTGAAACCAGCCCTTTTCTATAATATTCACCAAGAAAAATGGCAATGGCAAGCGAAAAGGGTAAGGAAATTAACAAGGCCAGAAATGAAGTCAACAAGGTGCCTACAAGGAAAGGTAAAGAGCCGTAACTATCCGTTACCGGGTTCCACTGATCACTGTAAAAAAACTCCAAACCCATCTCCTTAATGGAAGGGATAGAATAGATTAACAATGTAATGAAAATGCCTATCAGTAGGGCCAGTGCACCCCAGGCAAAAAAATTTAAAAGAAACCGAAAAAACTTTTCGTAAAAATGCACTGAAGGACTGACGTGCCTGGCACCTCCCTCCTCTGGTTTATTATTGTTTTCTGCCGGCTGAGTCATTATCCATGTCAGTGTTTTTCAAACCTTCAGGCAAATTTTAACTATCAGACTATTTACCTTTTTTCAAAACGGGTTCCCCTTTGTAAGTAACCCTTTTTAGCTGTTCCTCAGCCTTTTCCACAGCAGGTTCCGATAAAGGGGCATAATGCAGGGGCTTGGTATATTTTTGCCCTTCATGGATCATCCACCACATTAAGTCAAGAATGGTTTTTACTTTCTTTTTGCTACGGTTATTATAGAATTGTTCTTTATAGATCAGAAGCCAGGTGAAACTGGCAATGGGATAACCCTTATCTGCTTTGGTGTTGGTTAGGGTTACCCGGGTATCATCAGGTAATTCCACATTGGCGGCTTTAGAGGTAGCATCAACACTGGGCTCAATGAAGTTTCCTGATTGGTTTTTAACGTGAGCAGCTTTCAGGTTACTCTTTTTTACGTAGGATAATTCTAAATAGCCTATGCGTCCGGGCTGTTGCTTAATGTAACCATTGACTCCGGCATTCCCTTTACCTCCTATGCCGGTGGGCCAGTCAACAGATTTGCCCCGGCCCACTTTTTCTTTCCATTCATTGTTGGTTTTGTACAAGTAATCGGTGAAAACAAATGTAGTCCCACTTCCATCAGAGCGATGCACAAAAACAATCGATTTACCAGGCAAATCCTTATCCGGATTAAGCTTTTTTATCCGTTCATTATTCCACTTTTCAATATTCCCCAAAGCAATATCCGCAATAACATCCGAAGTTAATTTGAGATCGTTAACCCCTTTTAAATTGTATGCCATTACAACAGAGCCAAGGCATGTCGGCACATGAACCACATCGCCATCAAGGGATGCCATTTCCTTCTTTTTCAGGAATGCGTCCGAAGCGCCAAAGTCAACGGTTTTATTTTTCAATTGACGAATACCTCCCCCTGATCCAATGGCTTGGTAGTTGATATTTACATTATGGTCCTTCCTGTATTCCCTGAACATCTTATCGTAAAGGGGGTAAGGGAATGTGGCCCCTCCTGCCGTAATCCGGGTTGCTGATTCGGTTCCGTTTGATTGGGCATCGTTGGATGCCTCATTTTTACTACTATTACCACCACAACTGCTTAACAAAAATACTACCGCTAATCCGATAATGGTCATTCGCATAACTAAAAGTTTTAATCTTTAAAAATCCACTTGAAAACGGGTTTGAACAATATTTCCTCTGCCTTTATCTTCCAGAAAAGGGACTACATAATTAACCATAATCCGTGAATTAGGATTAATATACCAATTCAGACCTCCTGAAAAATCCCTTAATCTGTTTTCCTCAAAGGGTTCCAATTTCACGTCCAGGTAGGAATAGCGCACAGCAATTTCAAGGGCACCCCAACCTTCTTTTTCTCCTTTTTTGAAGGAACTTGAAGGCTGCACACGACCAAATGTCCCGCCCCCTTTCTTGTAATTCCGGGATTCGCCGGTTACCATGTAGCTTAACATACCATAATAAGCGTTAAACGTATAACCCCCGAAACCATTCCCATAAATAGTCATGTACTCACCTTGCAAAGAAAATGGCCCCCAAACGCCGGCCAGGTTGTAATTGGTATAAACGGCTGATTCAACCGGCTTCATTACCCCAGTATTGACATAGTAATAGGCCAAATGGGTTTCCGGTTTACTTTTATAAGTCACTTCATCAAAATAAAAATCACGGTAACTTCCTTCAATGCCTAAATGGATGAGTTTATTTTCACCCTTGTCTACCGGTAGGCCAAACAAACGACCAGTAAGATTGATGTTTTTTTCAAGGTTTCTGGAACGCGCCAGATCCCCTGCCGCTTTAAAAGCACCAATAGTCCAGCCCAGTCGATTATCGAAAACCGCATTGGTAACACTCAATCCGGGATTCCTGCCAGGAGTAAATGTCCCGGTAAGACTCCTTTCCATAAAAGTGATGTATTTGCTGCTTGTATTTTGTTCCAGTCCAAAAGGCTCAAAGTAATGACCCACTTTGATTTTCCCCGCAAAAGGAATATCATTGAAGGAAAGGTAAACGTCCTTGGGTTCTGCTTTTCCACCGGCAAAATCAAATTGTACCTTGTAACCTATTCTTTTGTGGAACTCTCCGCTATGATAAAGCCTTAACCTTCGAAATTCAGTGGATTGGCTTGGCTGCTCACCCAAATAATTGAATAAATCCTGATTCTGATGAATAAACGCCCAGTCCATCATCATTCTTCCTCCTAATTCAAGATGAATAGATTCATCTTCAGTAGTCATTGCCAAGCCATTATCCCAGTGAACATTTAAGTCTTTTCTATCTGCCTGGGCCAAAGCACCATTTGAAGAAAAATTAAACAATCCTAACAAAATAACCGAAATTTTCAGCCCCCGCTTATTAATCACTAAGTGGTGAATTCCAACAAGTAAAGTGTGCAAAACTAAAGCTTTAACAGGGTTTATTTGTTAAGCAAATATTAAACTTTAAAAGGGGCTTTCAAACGAAGGGTTAGTGTTGAATTTTCTTTGCAAATATCCTAAAAACATTTAAACTAAAATGACAGGATATCCGGTCGCTTTTGACCAAAGGGGAGCACGACAATTTTAGGTAGCGGTTTCATATGATGATTGAAAAAACAATCCATGATGGCGCGGAAAAAATCTGAACACCTTTAAATTCTGGAGTTTCCTTAAAAATCATCCTCGGCTAATTGTATAATTAGTACTGGCAGGGATTCTGTAGACCAACAAGGTGCAATCCCTTTTTTTTAAGAATTTCAGTAAATTTCTTCAAAAAATTAGGTCTACCGCGAGTTTCGTTATTCCATGGGTTACTTCTTGCCCTGATAATCATGGCACACCTGAGTAAACTGACCAGCCAAAACTACCACTAAAAGAAATTTTCCAGCCATCCTTGAATTTCGACTAACTTTTTGGGGAAATTCCAGTTTAATTTCTATCACAACTGGAACCTTTAATTGCTTCGGAGATGGTAATTTTTATTCCGTTTTTTATGGTGGTAAATGGACCTTGCCCGTGAAATTGGCTTTAGCCGTTAAGCACTTCCCATCTTCCTACAGGCTAAAGCAAAATTTGTTTGAAATAGGTCTCGGGCCATAAACTATGGTCAATCGAGTTGTAAACTTTACCAGTTTGGCCGAAATACTGAATACAAAATCTCTTAGCAGAGAGAATTTTTGCCGTATACCCCACTCAAGCAAGCCAATAATAACTTTTTAATCGCCTAAAGTTAAACATAGGGTTTGTTTTTTTACTTTTGCGGTCTCAGGGGAAGCCTATAAAAAATCATTATGAAGGCCTTATTCACCATTATTTTCTTTCTGTTCTCTGCTTTTTTTGCTTACTTACCGGTTAAGGGACAAGACACCTTAAAGGTTATGCATTATAACATCCTACAGTATGGGGATCCCGGCTGCAGTAAGTCAGAGGAGAACAAAAATTTCCGCAAAATCATCAACCATTACGAACCCGACATCTTAACAGTAAATGAAATGGCAGCCGATAATACCTACGCAAAAAGAATCCTCGCCAAGGTGTTGAATAAGAACGGACGTACCCATTTTAAGAAAGCACGCTTTACCAATCAGGCTTCCAGTGGCATTGTCAACATGTTGTTCTACAATAGTAATAAACTGGGTTTGAGTGGGCAATCGGTATCAAATTCCGTTTTGAGGGATATTAACCATTACCGGTTGTTTTACAAAAGCCCACAATTAGGTAAAGAAAAAGTGGACACGGCTTTCCTGAACATGAGTACGATGCACCTCAAGGCTGGCGATGATCAATCGGATAAGAACACCCGAAA